>NZ_JBFAKM010000027.1:0-104658 GCF_040655695.1 Polymorphospora sp. NPDC050346
GAGGACGGCCATCGTCTTCCTCCAGTTTCGAGTTCAGGGGTTCGAGGGGGCCACCCGAATTGTCGGGTGGCCCACAACCATTTTTGCCTTGAATGGTCGGACCGTAGACGATCAGGGCACGACGGTGCGATCGCGGGAGGCAACGTGGCAGATCGTTTTCTACATCTGGTGCGACACGGTGAAGCCCTGGCCGACGGCCCGCTGACCGATCGCGGCCGGCAGCAGGCCGCGATGTTGGGACAGCGGTTGGCGTCACTCCCGATCAGAGCCATCCATCACAGTCCGCTGCTCCGTGCGGTGGAGACGACACGGGTGATCTGCGAGCACCTGCCTGGCGTCCCGGTCGAATCCTCGGAACTGGTGGGTGACTACATCCCGCCAGTTCCGGAGCCGCAGGCTCTGCCCGATGTGTACGCAAGGTTTCTCGACGGGGTCTCCGCCGAGGACTACGCGACGGGAGCGGAGCTGGCGAACGCCGCCATCCAGCGGTACGGCGTACCGGCCACGGCTGGCGGCGCCGACCCGGCCAGCCATGAGCTGATCGTCACCCACAACTTCTTCATCGGCTGGTTCATCCGGCACGCCCTCGACGCCCCCGAGTCGCGGTGGCTCGGCCTCAACCAGGGCAACTGTGCCCTGACCACGATCCTGTACCGCCCGGATCGCCCGCCAGCACTGGTGCTCTTCAACGACATGGGGCACCTTCCCGCCGCACTACGCTGGACCGGCTTTCCACCGGACCAGCACGTCTAGCCAGCTCGACACGTCGGCAGCCGACGACCGCGCACCGGCAGGCTGCCACGGTCGGTAGGCACAACCCCTCATCCGAGCCACCGTGAACCCGTGGGGGGAAGTAACTGTGCGACCGCTGGGCGCCGGTCAGGTAGCCTGGTCGCGCGGGCTGCTAGCTCAATAGGCAGAGCTGTGGACTTTTAATCCATAGGTTCAGGGTTCGAGTCCCTGGCGGCCCACTCGGGATCCATGGCGACCGTCCGCCGGCGCCGGTCTGGAGGCTCGGATGGACGACGTCGTCGGATGTCTGGCCTGCGACCTCACCGCAGGCCGGACATCCGTACCGGGCGGTCGCATCCAGCGGACGGCGCACTGGGTGGTCGAGCACTGCGTCGGTCCGCTCGGTGTGGGCACCCTGATCGTCAAGCCGCTGCGGCACGTCGTGCAGGTCGCCGAGCTGACCGATGGCGAGAGTTCGGAACTCGGCCCACTGCTGCGGCGGATGGCCGCCGCGGTGACGGCGTTGACGAGCCCGGAGCAGGTCTACGTGTGCCTGTGGTCGCACGCCGACGGCAGGCCCGGCCACATCCACTTCGTCGTCCAGCCGGTACGGCGCGAGGACATGGACGGCCACGACCGGTTCGGGCCGGCACTGCAGATGGCGATGTTCCAGGCCGGACAGACGCCTGATCCACGAGCGGTGACGGTGTTCGTCGAACGTTTACGTGACCACCTCGCGGCGGAGCCTTCCTGACCTGGTCGGGAGCATCCGGTCGTCGGGTGTGGAGCTCGCCGACAGTACCCAGGATTCGGGAGGCGTCCAGCCGTGCAGGAACCGCGTAGGGCCCGACAGCTCGGTATCGAGATCGGTGTGCTGCCGACGGGCGCCCACAACGCCATCACCGACGTCAGCGGTGTACGGGTCGGTCACACCACGATCGTGGCCGGCGACAGCATCCGTACCGGGGTGACCGCGGTCGTACCGGAGCAGTTGTTCACCCGGGCGGCGCTGCCGGCCGGGCTGTCCGTCGGGAACGGGTACGGCAAGATCGTGGGATCGACCCAGGTAGCCGAGCTGGGCGAGATCGAGACGCCGGTGTTGCTGACCGCGACCCTGTCGACGTTCCGGGTCGCGGACGCGTTGGTGACGTACCTGCTGGGGTTGCCCGGGCGGGAGGACGCGCAGTCGGTGAACCCGGTGGTCGCCGAAACCAACGACGGCTTCCTCTCCGACATCCGGGCGCGGCCGGTGACCGAGGAACACGTGCTCGCCGCCCTGCACGGTGCCACCGGTGGGCTGCCGGGCGAGGGGTGTGTCGGCGCCGGCACCGGCACCGGCGCCCTGGGGTTCAAGGCCGGCATCGGTACGTCGTCACGGGTGGCCACGACCTCGCGCGGAGCGGCGACCGTCGGTGTCCTCGTCCAGTCGAACTTCTCCGGCGTGCTGCGGGTGTGCGGGGTGCCGGTGTCGCGCGAGCGGATGGGCGTACCGGTGGCACCGGCGATGCCAGGAGCGGCGCCTGGGGCGGCCACGGAGCATCCGGGCAACTCCTGTGTCATCGTGGTCGCGACCAACGCCCGCCTGGACGCGCGCCAGCTCGGCCGCCTCGCCCGGCGCGCCATCTTCGCGATGGGGCGGGTCGGGTCGGACTTCACCAGCGGCAGCGGGGACTACGCGCTGGCGTTCGCCACGGCCGAACCGGGCCTGCCGGTGCTGCCGGAGGCCGATGTGGATCCGTTGTTCACCGCCGTCCTCGAGGCGACCGAGGAGGCGCTGCTGAACTCGCTGTTCATGGCGACGACCACGGTCGGGTTCAACGGCCACGTCAGGTATGCCGTCCCGCACGACAGGTTGCTCGCGCTGCTCGGTGAGCGTGGTGTGGCCCGTACGGGCTAGGACCACGTCCCCTCTTGGCCGGCCCACAGGCCGGCGAAGTGGCTGATCGGGCCGTTGCCGTGGCCGACCCGGAGCGCCGCGCCGTGGGTGATGCTCTCCGTCAGCCAGCGCTTCGCCCGGTCGACGGCATGCTCCCAGCCGGGTGCCTGCGGGCGCAGGGTCGCCAGCGCCGACGACAGCGAGCAGCCGGTGCCGTGGGTGTTGGTCGTCTCGATCCGTTCACCGGGGAACTCGAAGAGGTCCCGGCCGCCGGACAGCCGCCCGCCGGCGTCGACCAGGGCGTCGGAGGCCGACCCGTCGGCGAGATGCCCGCCCTTGGCCAGGACGGTGACGCCGTACGTGGCGGACACCCGGTGCGCCTGCTCGAGTACGTCGTCCCACCGGGAGACCGCGGGCTCGTCGGCGAGGACGGCGAGTTCGGGGATGTTGGGCGTGACGAGGTCGGCGTGCCGGACGAGGTCCCGGATCGCGTCGACCGCGCGCTCGTCGAGCAGCCGGTCGCCGCTGGTGGCGACCATGACGGGGTCGAGGACCACGACCGGCGGCCGCTGCCGGCGGAGCCAGTCGGCGACCGCCTCGATGATGGTCGAGTTGGCGAGCATTCCGATCTTCACGGCGTCGATCTCGACGTCGTCGCTGACCGAGTCGAGTTGTTCGGTGAGGAACTCGACCGGCGGGATGTGCACCGACCGGACTCCCATGGTGTTCTGGGCGACCAGGGCGGTGACCACCGCCATGCCGTATCCGCCGTTGGCGGCGATGCTCTTCAGGTCCGCCTGGATTCCGGCGCCGCCGGTCGGGTCCGTACCCGCGACGGAGAGGACGCGTGGTGTCTGCCGGTGGTCGGTCGGGTCAGTCGGGTGCATGGCCGCACGCCTTCCTGAAGGGAGCGGCGGCGCACCGGGCAATGGTGGACAGGCGTGGGCTCACCCGGACATCCCTTCGCTAGTACGAACTAGATCAGGTTCGACGGGTGTGATCTCAGCCCGCTCGAAGGGCGGGCACCCCGTGTCACTGCCGACATCGTATCCAGCCCGCGGGCCGGGTACGAGCAGTGAGACCGGGTGGCCCGGCTACGGGCGTCGCGACCGGCCGGGGTAGCGGATCAGCAGGCTCGCGTGCACCTCGTCGTCGCCGACCGCGCCGTAGACGTGGGGTACGTCGGAGATCCAGGTGATGTGCTGGCCGGTGCCGGCGAGGGCGGGCGCGCCGACGGGGCCGGCCCGGAGCAGTCCACTGAAGACGGTGACGTGTTCGGCCACCCCCCGCTGGTGTGCCGGTGAGGTCTGCGGTGGTCCGGGCGGCACCCGCATCCGGTAGAGCTCGAAGGTGACGTCGCCCTCGTCGAAGACCTGGAGCAGGGTCGCCTCGACCGCCGTACCGCGGATCGTCGCGGCATCCGTGCCGGGGGCGGCGAGTACGGCCGCCAGCGGAACCCCGAGTTCGGCCGTCACCGCGTAGAGCGTCTCCAGGGTCGGGTTGCGGGTGCCGTTCTCCAGGCCGGACAGGGTCGCCTTGCCGACGCCGGCGCGTCGGGACAGGGCGGAGAGGGAGACGCCCCGGGCCTCCCGGAGTTCGCGGACCCGCCGGCCGACCTCGGCGCCCTCGCCGCCTCCGTCGACCGCCGGTCGGCGGCTTGTACGACGCGAATCCATCCGGCTATGGTGCATGACCGGAGCGTTCCGTTTGCGGAACGGCCTGGTCATGGGGAGGACCGTCGATGGAACGCCTGGCGCAACCGGTGCTGGCCGGTGTGGTGACCGCCCTCGTCGGCTTCGCCAGTTCCTTCGCGGTGGTGCTCGCCGGGCTGCGCGCCGTGGGCGCCACCGAGCGACAGGCCGCCTCCGGTCTCTTCGCCCTCTGTGTCGTGATGGGGCTGGTGGCGATCTGGCTGAGCCTGCGCCACCGGCTGCCGATCAGTGTCGCCTGGTCCACCCCGGGGGCCGCCCTGCTGGTGTCGACCGGGGCGGTCGAGGGCGGGTTCCCGGCGGCCGTGGGCGCGTTCCTGGTCTCGGCGCTGCTCATCGTGGCGGCGGGCCTGTTCCCGGCACTCGGGCGCTGGATCGCCGCCATCCCGCAGCCGATCGCCAGTGCCATGCTGGCCGGCGTACTCCTCAGCCTCTGCATCGCCCCGGTCCGGGCGCTGATCGACGTACCGCTGATGGCGGCGCCGGTGATCCTCACCTGGGCGCTGCTGACCCGGTTCGCCCGCCGGTGGGCGGTGCCCGCCGCGCTCGTCGTGGCCGTCGTCGCGATCACGGTGTCCGGCCCGCCCGGCGGCCTGACCGGGGCGGCCCTGCTGCCGGTCCTCGAGTTCACCGCGCCGACCTGGAACGTGTCCGCCCTGGTCAGCGTCGCCCTGCCGCTCTTCGTCGTCACGATGGCCTCGCAGAACGTGCCCGGCATGGCGGTCCTGTCCAACTACGGCTACCGGGCGCCGCTGCGCCCGATCCTGGTCGGCACCGGGATCGCCAGCGGCCTGACGGCGCCCGCCGGTGGTCACGTCATCAATCTCGCCGCGATCACCGCCGCCCTGGTGGCCGGCCCGGACGCCCACCCCGACCGGGACCGCCGGTGGATCGCCGCGATGACGTCGGGCGTCGGCTACGTCGTACTCGGGCTGACGGCCGGGCTGGCGACGGCGTTCGTGTTGCTCTCCCCGCCGGTGCTGGTCGAGGCGGTGGCCGGGCTCGCGCTGCTGGGTGCGTTGGCCTCCGCCCTCGCCGCGGCGGTGGCCGCGCCCGAGGGGCGGGAGGCGGCGGCGGTGACCTTCGTGGTGACCGCGTCCGGCCTGTCGGTGCTGGGGATCGGGGCGGCGTTCTGGGGGCTGGTCGCCGGTGGGTTCATGCTGTTGCTGATGCGCAGCCGCAACCGCGGCGCCGCCGAGCCGCCCGCGCCGACGCCGACCACGACGCCGGAGCGCACCGAACCGCAGCCGGTGGGCGGCGCGGGCGGGCCGGTCAGCGTCCGGACGTCAGCTGATCCGTCCTGACCTTGAGCAGTACGACGTCGCCGGTCACCTCGGCGATCTGGTCGGCCGCCACGTAGTGGTCGGGAGTGCCGTCGACGCGCAGGTAGCCGGCCCGGAGCAGGCGGGCGGCGGCATCCGGGGGCACGTCCGGCGCCGCCGGTGTCTCGACCTCGGACAGGCCCTCACCGGCGCCGTCCGGCGGCGCCTGCACCGTCACCGCGTTGGGGTCGCCGGGCCGGGACGCGGCGACCCGGCCGATCTCCGCCCCGGTCGCGTCGACGACGCGCATTCCGGACTCGACCTCGGCGAACGGCGGATCGACTGGTGGTCGCATGGCGCCTCGGTACCCCGGGCGGATGCCGCCAAACCCGGCGGCCGCGCCCACCGGGCCGTCCCGTTCACCGCGCCGTCCCGTTCACCAGGCGGTCGGGCGGGCGGAGAGTTCCCGCCAGGTGCCGGGACCGTCGAGCAGGGCGCGTACGGCGTCGAGGGCGTCGTCCTCGCTGTCGAACTCGTAGAAGCGGGGGACGCCGTCGGCGCCCCCCGCGCGCTGCTCCACGTGCCACCGGTCGCCGTCGGCGCGAAGGTAGACGTCACGCCGGGCAAGTCGTCCCCACTTGCCGTTCCACCAGTGCTTTCGCTGTTCCATGCGCGGACCCTATCGAACAGGTGTTCGACAATGGCCGGCGCCCCGGCGTCAGCGCTGGGCCGGCGGCTGCTCCCGGTTGATCAGGCGGTCGAGGGCGTCGCCGTCGCGGCCCGGCGCCCGGCCGGCGGCGACCAGGGCGTCGCGGATCTCGGTGAGGAGCTTGACCTCCTCGCTCGGCGCCGCGGGCGGCGGCTCCTCGCCCCGCTTGCGCCGCTCGGCGAGCTTGTTCATCGGCATGACCACCAGGAAGTAGAGCACCGCGGCGGTGAGGAACAGGGTGATCGCCGCGTTGATGAACGCCGGCCAGTCGAACGGGATGCCCCGGAACTCGGGCGCGGTCTGTTCCAACCCGTCCCCGCCGGTGACCAGCAGGGTGACCACCCGGATCAGTGGTTCGAGGAACGACTTCGTGAACTGCGTCACCACCGCGGTGAACGCGGCGCCGATCACGATACCGACCGCCAGGTCGACGACATTGCCGCGCAGGATGAAGTCCTTGAAGCCCTTGAGCATTCCCAACCTCCGGGGAAGATTGCCGCTGTCGATCGACAACCTATGCCCGCAGTGGGGTCTCCAGGAAAGCACCCGCCTCGCGCGTCGCCCCTTCGGTGTCGCCGGCCCGGATCGCCTCGACCAGTGCCGAGTGGTCGACGTACCGGTCGGGGTGCAGCTCCGGCCCGATCGCCTCGGTCAGCGTGGCGCGCATCGCCGTACCGAACGAGGCGTACAGCTCGGCCAGCATCGTGTTGTGTGCCGCGGCCACGATCGTCGTGTGCAGGTCCGCGTCGGCGGCCACGAAGACCTCCGGCCGGCCGGACTCCCACGCGGCCTCCCGGGCCGTCAGCGCGGCGTCGAGCGCGGCGAGGTCTTCCGGCGTACGTCGTAGCGCCGCGAGCCGGGCCGCCTCGACCTCGAACGCCCGGCGTACCTCGACGGCCTCGGCGGCCCGGGCGGCCCGGACGACCTCCGGGGCCGCGGTGGGGGCCAGCCGGCGGGCGACCACACCGGACAGTTCGTCGGTCGAGGTGACGTAGGTCCCCGAGCCCTGCCGGCACTCCAGGACGCCGGCGTGCACGAGGGCCCGGACCGCCTCGCGGACCGTGTTGCGGCCCACGCCGAGCGACTCCACGAGTTGTGGCTCGGTCGGGATCTTGCTGCCGAGTGGCCACGCGCCGCTGGTCACCTGCTCGTTGAGCTGGTCGATGACCTGGCGGACGAGGGTCTGCCGGGCGCCGGCACGCGGCCCCGCCGGCGGCAGTGTCATCGGTTACAGCCTCGGCCGAAAATCATCCCATGATTGTATGGTCGCCGGTATGACCCCGCCACCCACCTCGCTCGCCGTGCCGGCTGCCCCTCGCGTGGAACCGCCGCCGGCCGCCCGTCGCGTGGAACCGCCGCCGACCGCCGTCGCCGGCCCGCCCGCCGACGGCAGCACCGGGAGCGGGCCGGCGGTCCGGGGCGGTCTGGTGATCCTGGTCGGCATCCTGCTCGTCGCGCTCAACCTGCGTACGGCGGTGACCAGCCTGGGCGCGCTCCTCGACGAGGTCCGGGTCGGGCTCGGCGCGTCCGGGGCGATGGCCGGCCTGATCACCACCATGCCGGCGATCGTCTTCTCCGTCCTCGGCGCGGCGACCCCGTGGCTGGTCCGCCGGATCTCGCCGGCCCGGCTGCTGGCCGTCGCGATGGCCGTCCTCGCCGCCGGGCAGGTGCTGCGGGTCCTCACCGGCAACCCGTACGCCTTCGTGGCGCTGACCGCCGTCGCGCTGGCCGGTGTCGCCATCGCCAACATCCTGTTGCCGATGCTGGTGAAGCAGTACTTCCCGGCCCGGGCCGGGCTGGTCACCGGGGCGTACTCGATGTCGCTGACCATCGGCACCGCGACCGCGGCCGCGGCCGCCGTGCCGGTCGCGCACGCGTTCGGCTCCTGGCGGGTCGGGCTCGGCGCCTGGGCGTTCCTCGCCGCGGTCGCGCTCCTGCCCTGGCTGCCGGCCGCGTTGCGGCGTACCCGGCCACCGGCCGCGACCGGTGCGGCCCCCACCGGTCGGATCCGGCCGGCCCGCACCCGGCTCGGCTGGGCCATGGCGCTCTACTTCGGGGTGCAGTCGCTGGGCGGGTACGCGGCGATGGGCTGGCTGGCGCAGATGTTCCGGGACGCCGGCTACTCGGCGCAGTACGCCGGTCTGCTGCTGGCGCTGGTCACCGCGTTCGGTATCCCGGTGGCGCTGATCATGCCCTCGGTGGCCACCCGGCCGGGGGCGCTGCGACCGGCGGTCCTCCTGCTGTCGACGGCGATGGCGGCCGGCTACCTGGGGCTGGCGTTCCTGCCGTACGAGGGTGCCCTGCTCTGGGTGGCCCTGCTCGCCATCGGACACGGCGCGTTCCCGTTGGTGCTGGCGACGATCGGCCTGCGGGCCCGGACGGCCGAGGGCACGGTCGCGTTGTCCGCGTTCGCGCAGAGCACCGGGTATGCCATCGCGGCGCTCGGCCCGCTGCTGGTCGGCATGCTCTACGCGGCGACCGGCGGCTGGCACCTGCCGATCGCACTTCTGCTGGTCGCGGTGGTCGTGCAGACGCTTGCCGGGCTGGCGCTGGCCCGGCCCCGCTTCCTGGAGGACGAGCCCGGCGCCGTGGCCGCCCGACCGCGGTGAGCGGCGGTCAGCCCGCGGCGGGCTTGGCGGTGCTGCCGTCGGCGACCGCCTCGGCCACCGTCGGATAGGTCTGGAGCACCTCGACCAGGCCACTGACCTCGAGGATGCGCAGCACGCCGCGCTGCGGCGCGGCCAGCCGCACCACCCCACCGGTCTCGTCGCAACTGTTCTTCGCCCGGACGAAGACCGACAGGCCGGTCGAATCGCAGAACGAGACCTCGGCGAGGTCGAAGACCAGCCGGTTACGGCCCTTGTCGAGCAGATCGGTGATCTGGTCCTGCAGTTGCGGCGCTGTCGCCATGTCGAGTTCGCCCGCGACCGACACGACGACCAGATTGCCCTGTTGCTCCGTGTGCACCGTCAACGACATCCGCGACCTCCCGCTTATCGTCCGAACGTTACTCCACGATCGGCCATCCGTCCCAGATGGGGCGGGGCGTCCGGCGGGGCGGAAGTGACCGGTGATGACGTCCGGCAAAATCATTGATGTGTAGCAACTAACGCCGCAGGGTGCGGTGATAGAGTCCGCCCGGTCCGACCCGGTCGTTCGTCGGCGGGTGACCAGGGAGCGAGGGAGGCACCGATGCCACTGGACGCGGACGCGAGTGGCCGGCTGGCCGCCCTGCTCACGCAGCACACCGAGCGGATCGTCAACCGCTGGACCGAACTGGTGTCCGCCTCGCTGCGCGGGCGGCAGAGCCGGGCCGAACTCCATCGGCAGGTGGAGGATCTGCGCCGCGGCCTCCAGGCCGCGCTCGACGCCGGCGGCGTCGACCTCGGCGCCGAATCCGCCGGCGAACTGCGGGCCGTGCTCGCCGACCTGTCCCGCAGCCGGGCCCGCCAGGGCTTCAGCGCCACGGAGACGGCGGTCAGCGTCTTCGCGCTGAAGGAGGTCCTGCTCGACCTGATCGACGTCCAGAACGCGGATCCGACCAACCTGCGGGACTACGTCGCGTTCGGCGCCTTCGTCGACCAGATGGGGCTGTTCACCTTCGAGACGTACGCCAAGGCGCGCGAGGAACTGATCGCCGACCAGGCCGAACAGTTGCTCGAACTGTCCACCCCGGTCGTCAAGCTCTGGGAGGGCGTCGTCGCGGTACCGCTGGTCGGCACCCTCGACTCGGCCCGGGCCCAGGTGGTGATGGAGCGGCTGCTCCAGACGCTGGTCGACACCGGCTCGCCGTACGCGATCATCGACATCACCGGCGTTCCGGCCGTCGACACCCAGGTCGCCCAGCACATCCTCAAGACCGTCGTCGCCGCCCGGCTGATGGGCGCGGACTGCATCATCTCCGGCATCCGCCCGCAGATCGCCCAGACGATCGTGGCCCTGGGCATCGAGTTCGGCGACATCGCCACCAAGGCCACCCTCGCCGACGCCCTGCGACACGTGCTCCGGCTGACCGGGGTCGAAGCCGGCCGCCGTGCGGCGCGGAAGGCACACTGACGTGGAACGCGTACCGGTTCTGAAGATCGGCGACATCCTGCTGGTCTCGATCCAGATCGACATGCAGGACCAGACCGCCGTCCAGCTCCAGGAAGACCTGGCCGAGCGGATCGTGCAGACCGGCTGCCACGGCGTGATCATCGACATCACCGCCCTGGACATCGTCGACTCGTTCGTCGGCCGGATGCTCGCCACGATCGCGTCGATCTCCAAGGTGCTCGACGCCGAGACGGTCGTGGTCGGCATGCGGCCCGCCGTGGCGATCACCCTCGTCGAGCTGGGCCTGTCGCTGAACGGGATCCGCACCGCGCTCAACGTCGAGCGCGGCATCGAACTGCTCGCCCGGTCCGACGACGAACTCGAGTACGACGACGAGGACATCGACTCGACCGAGGCCGAGCCGGTGGCGAAGTCGCCATGACCGCCGGGCTCGAGACCGGCCAGACCCAGACGCAGACGATCGCCGCGGACGAGGACGTCGTACGTGTCCGGCAGCTGGTGCGTACGGTCGCGGTGGCGGTCAAACTCTCCCTGGTCGACCAGACCAAGCTGGTCACCGCGGCGAGCGAACTCGCCCGCAACACCCTGGTCTACGGCGGCGGCGGCGCGGTGTCGGTCACCGTGGTCGACAACGGCCGCCGGCGCGGAATCCAGATCGTCTTCGCCGACGAGGGGCCGGGAATCACCGACCTCGACCTGGCACTGACCGACGGCTACACCACCGGCGGCGGGCTGGGCCTGGGCCTCAGCGGCGCCCGCCGGCTGGTCGACGAGTTCGACATCGAGACCGCGGTGGGCCGAGGCACCCGCGTCACGGTGACCAAATGGTCCCGCTGATCGGAGCAACCGTGGCGAACCCGGAGAGACTGGGCGACGAGGGTGTCTGGTTCCGCGTCGAGGAGCCCAGCAGCGCCAGCGCCGTACGGCGGGCCGCCGAACGGCTCGCCGGCCAGATCGACCTCGGCGCCGGCCCCACCGCCGCGCTGGCCATCGCCGCCGCCGAACTGACCAGCAACCTGGTGAAGCACGCCGACGAGGGTGTGCTGCTGCTGCGCCCGGTACGCGCCGACGACACCGCCGGGATCGAGATCATCGCCGTGGACTCCGGGCCGGGCATGGCCGACCTGGCGCACTCCGCCCGTGACGGCCACTCCACCGCCGGCACGCTCGGCATCGGCCTCGGTTCGATCGCCCGCCAGGCGAGCTGGTTCGACGCCCACAGCGTGCCCGGGCGCGGGACCGTACTCGCCGTACAGGTGTGGCCCGGGCCGGTGCCAACCCCCGCCTGGGCCGGTGGCGTCATCCGGCCGCTGACCGGCGAGACGGTCAGCGGAGACGGCTTCGCCGTCCGGGTCACGCAGGGGCGGCACCAGCTCCTGGTCTGCGACGGGCTCGGGCACGGGCCGCTCGCCGCGGCCGCCACCGCCGCCGCGATCTCCGCCTTCCACACCGCACCGGCGGTGCCGCCGGCCGCGCTCGTCGAGCATCTGCACCGGGCGATCGGCCACACCCGGGGCGCCGCGCTCGCCGTCGCCGAACTCGACGCCCCGACCGCCGTCGTCCGCTACGCCGGGCTGGGCAACATCGCCGGTGTGGTCATCGACGGGGGCAACCGTCGGGGCATGGTGTCGATGCCCGGCATCGCCGGTCACCAGCGCCGCGTCGTCCGTGAATACGAGTACCCGCTGCCGCCCACCGGGGTGGTGATCATGCACTCCGACGGGGTCGCCGACCGGTGGCGGGTGGACGACTATCCCGGCCTGCTCACCCGGGCCCCGCAGCTCATCGCCGCGACCATGCTGCGCGACGCCGGCGTACGGCGGGACGACGCCTGCGTACTCGTCGCCCGGACACCCTGATGAGCGGCCCGGACGCCTGGACGAACGGCCCGGACCGCGCGGGGTCGCCCGAGGCCGACCCCGCGCTGATCCTGGCGATGACACTCCGGGTCGAGCAGGACATCTTCGTCGTACGTCAGCGCGGCCGCGAGGTGGCCGACGCCGTCGGATTCGAACACCAGGACCAGATCCGGATCGCCACCGCGCTCAGCGAGGTGGGCCGGCTCCTGTTGTCGTGCGGCAGTCCCGCCGACGTGGCATTCTTCGCCCAGACAGGAGATCTTCGACCGGTACTGCGGATCGAGGTGCGATCGGGCGCGACGGTACGGGTCGGCGACCTGCCCGGCGGGCACCTCGCCGCGGTCGGACGATTGGTGGACACGTTGGAGATGGACGACGACGGGACGGCCGCGGTCGTACGGATGTCGCGCCGCTTCCCGACCACCGCGCCGCCGCCCAACCCGCAGCGGATCGCGGAGTTGCGTGCCGAACTCGAGCGCAGCCTGCCGGGGACCCCGCTCGACGAACTGGCCGTACAGAACGAACAGTTGCTTGCCGCGCTCGAGCAGGTACGCACCCACCGCGACCACCTGGCCCGGCTCAACGAGGAACTGGAGGAGACCAACCGGGGCGTGATGGCGCTCTACGGGCAGCTCTCCGAAGAGCTGGAGGAGACCAACCGCGGCGTCGTCGCGCTCTACGCCGAGCTGGACGAGAAGTCGTCGCAACTGCGGGCCGCCAGCGAGGCGAAGAGCCGGTTCCTGGCCAACGTCAGCCACGAACTGCGGGCACCGGTCACCGCGATCATCGGGCTCGGGCGGCTGATGGCCGATCCGGCCTCGGACCCGCTGACCCCGCAGCAGGAGACCCACGTGGAGCTGATCCGGTCGTCGGCGGCAGACCTGCTGTCGCTCGTCAACGACCTGCTCGACCTCGCCAAGGCCGAGTCCGGACGGATCGAGCCCCACTGGTCCGACATCGACCTGCGGATGGTGTTCGGCCAGTTGCGCGGCACCCTGCGGGCCCTGACCACCCCGGACGTACGGCTGGAGGTCGAGGACCCGCCGGCGCCGTCGATCATCCGCTCCGACGAGGTGCTACTCACCCGCGTACTGCGGAACCTGCTGCACAATGGGCTGAAGTTCACCGAGCGCGGCGAGGTCCGGATGCGTGCCGAGACGGTGGCCGGCGGCTGGCGGGTGTCGGTCGTCGACACCGGCCCGGGCATCCCTGCCGAGCTGCACCAGCGGATCTTCGAGGAGTTCTACCAGGTGCCGGGCACTGCGAAGCCGGGAACAGGCCTCGGCCTGCCGTACGCGCGACGGTTGGCGACCCTGCTCGGCGGATCGCTGGAGCTGACCAGCGAACCGGGGCACGGCAGCACCTTCACCCTCTTCCTGCCCACCGTCGGCGACGGGGCCTGACCGGTGGACACCGAAGCGGCGACCGTGCTGGTGGTCGACGACAGCGTCACCAAGCGCTACCTGCTGGTCAACTGGCTGACCCGGGCCGGCTACCAGGTCGTCGAGGCGGAAACCGGCGGCCAGGCGCTGGCCATGGTCGGCGAGCTGCCGATCGACCTCGTCGTGCTCGACGTACGGCTGCCGGACATGAACGGGCTCGACGTCTGCGAGAAGATCAAGTCTGATCCGCGGCACGGCGCCCTGCCGGTCATCCACGTGTCCGCGCACGCCGTCGACGTCGTCGACCGGGCGCAGGGACTGACCCGGGGCGCCGACGCCTACCTCGCCGAACCGATCGAGCCCGAGGAACTGGTCGCCACCGCCCAGGCGGTGCTGCGCTACTACCGGGCCCGGCAGCGGGCCGAACTGCTCGTCCGCCGGCTCAGCCTGCTCGCCGACACGACGCTCGCGGTCAACTCCGCGTCCACGCTGCTCCAGCTGCTGGAGGCGGCCGCCGCCGGGGCCGCCCGGATCTACGGCTCGCCGGCACTGGTCGCCGCCGAGAGCGGCGACGGCGAATGCCTGGCCGCGATCACCACCGGACCCGGCTCGGAGCCGTGGGTGCGTCCCTGGAAGGTCCAGGAACCAGACGTCTCGGTCGGCTCCAGCGTGCGCGAGGAGCCGTGCGACCGGTGGGCGGTGCTGGACTGGCCGGAGGAGAAGGTGGCGGTCGCCTCGGCGCGGCTGCGGGCCGACCGCCCCCCGCTGTACGTCGTGGTGCCGGCGAGCGGGCCGCTGCCCGGTGTGCCGGTGCTCGGCCAGCTGGCGCAGGCGGTCGCGGCCGCGGTCGAGGCGCAGCGGTCGTACGACGAGGAACACCGCATCGCGATCACCCTCCAGCGCAGCCTCCTGCCCCGCCACATCCCCGAGATCGCCGGCCTGGACCTCGCCGTACGGTACGAGCCGGCGAGCGCGCAGACCGAGATCGGTGGCGACTTCTACGAACTGGCGATGATCGGCGAGCAGTTGCTCGTCGCGATCGGCGACGTCGCCGGACACTCCCTGCACGCCGCCACGGTCATGGCCGAGGTACGGCACGCCGTCCGGGCGTACGCGGTGGAGGGACACCAGCCGGGGGCCGTCCTCGAACGCGTCGACGAGTTGCTACGTACCCTGCTGCCGGGCGAACTGGCCACGATCTGCCTGCTGCTGCTCGACCCGGAGACCGGGCGGATCCGGATGGCCAGCGCCGGTCACCTCCCGCCGCTGCTGGTGACCGACGGGGGCGTCGACTACCTGGAGCGGCGCGCGCCGCTGCTCGGCGTACGGGCCGGGCGCCCCGACGACCTGGAGTTCACCCTGCCGCCCGGGGCGACCCTGGTGCTCTACACCGACGGGCTCGTCGAGCGGCGCGACGCCGACATCGACGAGGGGATGCGGGCGTTGGCGACCTGCGCGACGACGGTCGAGCCGGACCTCGACCGGTTCTGCGACCGCCTGCTGGTCGAGCTGGCCGCTCCCGAGATCCACGACGACATCGCGGTCGTCGCCGTCCGCCGGCACTGACGTCACTCGGTACGGACCGTGACCCCGGGCGAATCCTTCGAGCTGTGCAGCCGGAGGCGGACGATCCGGGCGTCCGGCGGGATGTCGTAGACGAGCACGCCGGTCACCTGGTTGCCGGGATTCAGCGGGCCGGGGAGGACCTGCTGGTCGATGCTGACGAGCGCGCCGGCACTACTGTCCGCGCCGAACTGCTTGTCCGTCGGGCCGTACGCCTTCTGGAGGCTGTCGGAGAACGTGGCCGGGCGGTCGCCGACGTTGCGTACCACCAGGTCGACGAGGCAGAACTGGCCGGCGGCGCTCTGGCTGACGAACAGGTCGCCGATCCGCCCGATGCCGCACTCCAGGCCGGTCACCCGGAACTCCAGGTCGCCGTCGCGTACCGGCTGGTTGATGCCGACCGTACGCCCGCCACGGTCGCGCGCGTCGTTGTAGATGTCGCGTCCCCAGATCAGCGCGCTCACCACCACCCCGACACAGCAGCAGAGGAGTACGACGGCCACGATCGTGATGATCAGGGCGAGCCGGCCGCGGCGTTCCGGGGGCGGCTGGTGGGGTTGGCCGTACGGGGGTGGCAGGTCGGGAGGTGGGGGAAGGTCGGGCGGCGGGAGCGGGGGCGGGCCGCCGCCGAGTGGTGGTGCGGAGGCCGCGGTCTCCGGTGTGGACCAGTCCGGTGGCCGGTTCGGTCCGGCCGGACCGGGTACGGGCCCGGACGGGCTGCCGCCGGGCGGGCCGGGCTGGCCGGGTGCGGACGGGCCGGGCTGGCCGGGTGCGGGGCCGGACGGGGTGGTCGGCCCCGGCCCGTCGGCGGGCCGGGATTGGTCGCCTGGCCCGGGACGGCTGGCCTGCCCCGGGTCGGTCGGGTCGCTGCCGGCCGGATCGTGCCTGCTCATCGCGGTCCCCCGAATCGCGCGCTTTGCCCGATTCTAGGCTCAGGTGGTCCGGCTATCCCGTGAAACGGTTCCAAGGCGGCGGCCCGGTCCACGCGGGCCGGACTGGACCGCGCGCCGGCCCGGCGGGCGCCCGCATAGTGGTGGGCATGCGACTGGTGACCCTCGACGAGATCAGAGCCGCGGCCACGTCGGTCGACGGCGTGACCCTGCGTACCCCGCTCGTGCCCTGCCGGTGGGACGACGGCCTGGCGCTGAAGGCCGAGAGCCTGCAGCCGGTCGGGTCGTTCAAGCTACGCGGCGCGACCCACGCCGTCGCCTCGCTGACCCCCGACGCCCGCGCCCGCGGGGTGGTCACCCACTCGTCCGGCAACCACGGCCAGGCCCTCGCCTATGCCGCACGTGCCGCCGGGGCGCCCTGCACCGTCGTCATCCCCGACGGCGCCCCGACGATCAAGGTCGACCAGGTGCGCGCCCTCGGCGCCACCGTGGTGATCGTCCCGCCGGCCGAGCGGCTCACCGAGGCCCGGCGGCTCGCGGCGGAGGGCGGGCTGACGCTCGTCCCGCCCTTCGACGACCGGTCGGTCATCGCCGGCCAGGGGACCGTCGGGCTGGAGATCCTCGAGCAGGCGCCCGACGTGGAGGTGGTGCTCGTGCCGGTCGGTGGCGGCGGGCTGGCCTCCGGGGTCGCCACCGCCGTCAAGGCGCTGGCCCCGCACGTCGCCGTGGTCGGCGTCGAACCCGAGTACGCGGCGGACGCCCGCGACTCGCTCGTCGCCGGCGAGGTCGTCGTCTGGGACCTCGCGGACACCTACCGGACCAGTGCCGACGGGCTGCGCACCAACCTGTCCGAACTCACCCTCGCCCACCTGAGCCGGCATCTCGACGGGATCGTGACCGTCACCGAGGACGAGATCCGGACGGCCAACGCCCGGCTGGTGCGCGAGGCGCGCCTGGTGGTGGAGCCGAGCGGGGCGGTGACCACGGCGGCCCGGATGTTCCGGGCGGACGAACTGCCCGGTGGCCGTACGGTCGCGGTGGTCAGCGGCGGCAACATCGACCCCGCTCTTCTGGCCACCCTGGCCACCCTCTGAACGCCCGCGATCTTGCACTTGTCGCCCGACAAACAGGGCGAACGGGGGAGACAAGTGCAAGATCGCGGGGGAACGGTCAGGCCGGCGGGAGCAGGTGGTCGAGGATCCAGGCGTTGACGAACGCCTCTTCCTTCCACGCGTCGTAGCGGCCGCTCGGGCCGCCGTGACCGGCACCCATCTCGGTCTTCAGCAGGTAGGAGCCTTCCGGGGCGACCGCCCGCAGCCGGGCCACCCACTTGGCCGGCTCGTGGTAGAGCACCCGGGTGTCGTTGAGGCTGGTGACCGCCAGGATCGCCGGATAGTCCACCGCCGCCACGTTCTCGTACGGCGTGTAGGACTTCATGTAGGCGTAGACCTCCGGGTCCTGCAGCGGGTTGCCCCACTCCTCCCACTCGGTGACGGTGAGCGGCAGCGACGGGTCCAGGATGGTGTTGAGCGCGTCGACGAAGGGCACCTGCGCGACGATGCCGGCGAAGGCGTCCGGCGCCAGGTTGGCGATCGCGCCCATCAACAGCCCACCGGCCGAACCGCCCCGCGCCACCAGTCGGGCACTCGACGTCCAGTCGCTCTTCACCAGGTGCCGGGCCGCCGCCACGAAGTCGGTGAAGGTGTTCTTCTTGGTCAGCATCTTGCCGTCCTCGTACCAGCGACGGCCCATCTCGCCGCCGCCGCGGACGTGCGCCACCGCGAAGATCACCCCACGGTCGAGCAACGACAGCCGGGCCACCGAGAACCACGGGTCCATGCTCGCCTCGTACGAGCCGTAGCCGTAGATCACGCACGGCGCGGACCCGTCGCGCGGGGTGCCGGCCCGGCAGACCAGCGAGACCGGGATCCGGGTGCCGTCGTCGGCGAGGGCCCACTCGCGGTGCTGCTCGTAGTCGGCCGGGTCGTACGGCCGCCCGTCCGGGCCGGGCAGCACCGGCTTGCGCCGGCGCAGGGTCAGCCGGCGGGTCACCAGGTCGTAGTCGTAGATCGAATCGGGGGAGACCAGCGAGGTGTACGACAGCCGGACGGAGTTGGTGTCGTATTCCGGGTTGGCGGACAGTCCGACGCTGTAGATCGGCTCGGGGAAGTCGATGTCGAAGGTGTCGGTGCTGCCGATCGGCAGCACCCGCAGGCCGGTGAGGCCGTCCTTGCGCATCGAGACGACCAGGTGGTTGGCGAAGGCGTCGACCGACTCCAGCCGGGTGCCGGGGGAGTGCTCGATCATGGGCACCCAGTCGCCGGGCGCGTCGGCCGAGGTGTAGGCCAGCGCGAAGTCCTCGGCGCCGTCGTTGTGCAGGATCAGGAACCGGTGCCCGTGGTGCTCGACGGAGTATTCGACGCCCTGCCGGCGCGGTGCGACGACGATCGGCTCGCCGGTCGGGTCGCTCGCCGGGATGACCCGTACCTCGCTGGTGAGCTTGCTGTGTACGTCGATGACGACGAACTTCTCCGAGCGGGTCAGCTCGATGCCGACCCAGAAGCGCTCGTCGGTCTCCTCGTAGACGACGACGTCGTCGGCGGCGGGGCTGCCGACCGCGTGCCGCCAGACCCGGTGCGGCCGCCACGCGTCGTCGACGGTGATGTAGAACAGCGTGGAGCCGTCGGCCGACCAGGCGCTGCCGTAGAACGTGTCGGGCACCTCGTCGGGCAGCACCTCGCCGGTCCGCAGATCCTTGATCCGCAAGGTGAACCGCTCGTCGCCGGCGAAGTCCGTCGAGTATGCCAGCAGGTTGCCGTCGGGGCTGAGGTCGAAGGTGCCGAGCGCGAAGAAGTCGTGGCCTTCGGCGAGGGCGTTACCGTCGACCAGGATCTCCTCGCCGTCGAGCGGCGCCCCGTCGTCGGGCATCGGCGGATCGGTTTCGCCGTCGCGGATCGCCCGGCGGCACTGGATGCCGTACTGCTGGCCCTCGACGGTGCGGGTGTAGTACCAGTACCCGCCCTTGCGGGTCGGCACCGACAGGTCGGTCTCCTGGGTGCGCTGCCTGATCTCGGCGAACAGCGTCTCGCGCAGGGCCGCCAGGTGGGCGGTGCTGGCCTCGGTGAACTCGTTCTCCGCCTTCAGGTAGGCGATCGTCTCCGGATCGTCCTTGCGGGCGAGCCAGGCATATTCGTCGATGACGGTGTCGTCGTGGTGGGTGCGCTCGGTGGGCACCCGCTTGGCGACGGGGGCGGCGGTGGCGGGCGTCTCAGTCGTCACGACGGCCACGTTACCGCCCGCCGTCGCCACCACACGTGCCGCGCACGCGGGCCCCACGCGTTCGCCCCGGCGGGCGTACGTCCGTTGCGACTCGTTCGAACATGTGTACGATCGGTGGTGGTTGATTCGGTCGTCCCGCCACCCACTCCCGGTCCACGTCACGTGCCACCGGTGTGCGGGCTGACGAGGCGTTACGGGGATGAGGTCACGATGACACCGGCGAGCGGTCCCGATCTGGTGCGGCGGTTGGGTGACATCTGCGGAGCCCGGTTCGCCCGGCCCGCCGGACCGGCCGATCTGGTGGCCGGCGCCCCGGCCCGGTGGGTGGCGGCACCCGGATCGGTCGACGACGTGGCCGCCGTGCTGCGGATCGCGGCGCAGGAAGACCTGTCCGTGGTCGCCCGCGGGGCCGGCTCGAAGATCGACTGGGGAGCGCCGGCCGCTCCGGTCGACATCGTCCTCGACACCGGCCGGCTCGCCGGCATCCGGCACGGCACCCCGGACGAACTGGTCGCCGAGATCGGCGCCGGCACCCCGCTGCGGGCGGTGCAGGCCGCACTCGACTGGGTCGGCCAGCGGCTGCCGCTCGACCCGCCGTCACCCGGCGCGACGGTCGGCGGCGTGGTCGCCGCCGACGAGGCCGGCCCGCTGCGTCAACTGCACGGCACCCCGGCCGACCAGTTGGTCGGACTCAGCTATGTGGACGCGTCCGGCGCGGTCACCCGCTCGGAGGGCTGGTCGGCGGCGTGGACGCCGGGGCCCGACCCGGCCCGGCTGCTCTGCGGTTCACTCGGCGCGCTCGGCGTCGTGGTGTCGGCCACCCTGCGGGTCCAGCCGACGCCGGCCAGCCGGGTCTGGGTGTCCCGTTCGGTCTGGACCCCGCTGGAGATGCACGACGTGGTGCGCGACGTACGGGAGGCCGGGCTGGCGCCGGCCGCGATCGAGGTCGACCTGCGCCCGGCCACGCCCGCGATCGGCGCGAGGAACCGGCCGGCCCACCCGCCGGCCGGCCCCGGCACCCTGTCGATACTGGTCGAAGGCGGTCCTGCCGAGGTGGCCGAGCGGGTCGCCGAGTTGATCGCGGTCGCCGGTGGGGACGCGCAGGCTTACGGTGGGCCGCCCGACTGGTGGCGGCGCTACCCGTTCGGTCCGGGCGACGTGGCGCTGCAACTCGACGTGCCGGTCGGCGACCTGCACGCCGCCATCTACGCGCTGCGCGACGCCGCCGGCTCCGCCGTGCCCGTACGTGGCTCGGCCGGGGTCGGGGTCGTGCACGCGGCCCTGCCGGGCCGGCTGCCGCCGGAACGGGTGAGCGCGATCCTGGCCGCGGTGCGCGGAGTGCTGCTCGGCCGGGGTGGCACCTGCGTGGTGGTCGCCGCGCCGACGCCGATCAGGGAAGCCGTCGACCTGTGGGGCGACCTGGCCACCCTGCCCCTGCTGCGACGGATCAAGCACCGCTTCGACCCGCACGCCCGGCTCGCCCCCGGCCGCTTCCCCGGCAGCCGCTGACCGGGAGGCCGCCGGCTAGCCGGGCGGCGGCGGGCTCGTCCCGTGCGCCGGGGCGCACCCGTCCCGCGTGGCCAGCAGGGTGTCGATCAACGTCCGGGCCAGCCACCTCTCGTATTCGGCGGCGCTCCAGTCGCAGATCCCGGTGAGGCGCTCGAAAACCTCGATCGAGGTCAGCGCGTAGATGTGGGCGGCCGCGCGGTCGACGGTCAGCCCCGCGCGGAGAGCGCCCACCTGGGACAGATGGTCGGCCGGCCCCCGGCTGCCGACCAGCCTCTGCCGCTCGGTATCGGTCAGCAACTCGTCGATGCCGGCGTCGCCCGGCCCGGCACCCGCGGCCGCCCGCAGCACGCGGTGCACCGCGCCGATCCGCTGGAAGATGGCCGTCGCCATGGCGGCATAGAGCTCCAGCTTCCGGCTCGGGTCGGGCTCGGCGATGATCGCGTGCACCTGCGGGCGGTCACTCTGCGGCACCGGCTGGGCGTCACCGGCCAGGGTGACGTCGTAGACGAGCCGGGCCAGGCCCGGTTTTCCGCCCGGGCAGGACGAGTACAGCGTCTGCACGGCCACGCCAGCGGCGCGGGCCACGTCCGCCATGGTCGTGCCGGCGTATCCGTGCTCCAGCATCAACTCGCGGGCCGCTTCGGCGATTCGCTGCCGGGTCGCGGCGGCCTGCTCCTGGCGCAGGTCGCTGGTGTAGCGCCGCTTCGTCTCCTTGCGCACCGCCCCATCCTGCCAAAGAGTTGATTAGATCTACCTCTAATGAAAGTATGGCGTTCCTTCTAATTGGTGGGTGAAGGGCGAACCCATGAGCCTGTTGGCCATCGCGCGCACCGCGGCAGCACTGCTACTCGGCCTGTTCGCAGGCGGCCTGATCTTCACCGTGCTCGCCCCGTCCCTGCGCGAGCTGCCCGGACCCGCGTACGTCAGGTACTGGCAGGCACTCAACGGCGACTACGGCAGGGCCATGCCGGTGCTGCTGCTGACCTGCGTCGCCCTGCTGGTGGCGACCTCCGCCCTGTCCTACCGGCGCGGCGGGCTCACCTTCGTCCTGAGTCTCGCCGCCACCGGGTTGGCGATCGGCGTCATCGTCCTGACCGTGACCTGGCTGGAGCCGCTCAACGACATCGCGAACTCGTGGCACCCCGACGAGCCTCCCGGCACCTGGTCGAGCCTGCGCGACCGTTGGTGGTCCCTGCATCTGGTCCGGACGGTGTTGGCGGTGGCGGCGTTCGCCTGTCTCCTGCTCGCGCAGGCCGTCGACCAGTCCCGGGCAGCGTCCGACGGCACCGGCGTCAGCGCGCCGCGTCAGCCCGAGGACGCACCCGCTGCGGCCCGACGGCACTGAACCCGAAGCCCGCGCACGGTCAAGGGTTTCGAATCATCCGGCCGACCGGCCGACGGATCAGGCGGTGCCGTCGTTGCGGATGACCAGGATCGCGATGTCGTCGCGCGGCGACTCGACCGAGAAGCCGAGCGTCGCACTGCGCAGTCGGGCCGCCACCACGTCGGCGGAGTATCCGGCGAGCGGGCCGGCGGCGTCGCGCAGCCGTTCGGTGCCGAACAGTTCCCGGCCGCGCCGCCGCTCGGTCACCCCGTCGGTGTAGAACACCAGCGCGTCGCCGGGGCGCAGCGGCACTCCGACCGACGGCGAGGCGATCGTGTCGAGCAGCCCGAGGGCGGTGCCGCCGGTGCCGACGAACGAGGCCCGGCCGTCGGTGCGTACGAGCACCGGCCGGTCGTGACCGGCCAGGTGCAGCGACACGTCGAGCAGCCCGTCGCCGGCCCGGCCGACCGCCGCGAGGGCGAGCGTGCAGTAGCGTCCGCCGCCGCGCTCGACCAGGGTCTTGTTGAGCCGGGCCAGCGCCTCGGGCAGCGGCTTGCCGTCGCCGACGAGCACCCGGATGACGTCCCGGACGAGCCCGGTCACCGCCGCGGCCTGCACGCCCTTGCCGGACACGTCGCCGATGACCACCAGCCAGCGACCGTCGGGCAGCGGTACGACGTCGTAGAAGTCGCCGCCGACGGCGGCGGTGTCGCCGGTCGGGACGTATTCGGCGGCGAAGCCGATGCCCTCGACCACCGGCAGCACCGGCGGCAGCAGCGACTGTTGCAGGGTGTGCGCGATGCGGCGACGCTCGTCGTGGATCCGCGCGTTGTCGATGGCCAGCGCGGCCCGCCGGGCCACGTCTTCGAGGACGGCCACCTCGTCGGGGTCGTGCCGGTGCCGCTGGTGCCGGCCGACCGCGAGGGTGCCGAGCCGCTGGCCCCGGGCGATCAGCGGTACGGCGATCCCGTCCATCGGCGCGCCGAGCGGCACCTGCGAACCGGACCGCGACGCCTCGCGCAGCCGCCCGTGCAGCGAGTCGGAGCCGTTCTCCTTGAGCAGGTCGTGGAGTTGGGGCAGGACCGATTCGTCGGCGTGGCTGGCGGCGGCCAGGTGCAGCCGTCCCCACTCGTCGGTGGTGTGCACCGCGCACCACTGCCCGAGCCGCGGCACCACGAGCTGCGGGATGAGGGCCATGGTCAGCTCGACGTCGAGCGACTGGGCGAGTAGTTCGCTGGCCTCGGCGAGGAACGTCAACCAGGTCTGCCGGCGTACGTCGGCCCGGCGCAGCCGGTCGTTCTCCAGGTGCAGGGAGAGCCGTTCGGCGACGAGCGCGGCCAGCGGCCGGGCATACCCGGAGGGCGCGGCGTCGAGTTCCAGTTCGCCGGAGTACGGCCGGTTGACCGCGAGCGGGACGCGCACCAGGTCGTCCTCGGGACGCGGGTGCCGGCCGTACCGGGCGAGCAGTTGGGCGCCCGCGCCGTCGCCACGGTCGAGGCGGACCGCCCCACCGGCGGCACCGACCATCTCGGCGACCCGGGCGAGCAGCGCGCCGGCGAAGTCGGACAGCGTGTCGTCGGCGTAGGCGTCGGGGGCGACGTGCATCAGCGCGTTCATCGCGCCGGCGCTCGGGGCGTCGCTCGGCTCCGCGGCGGTGGTGATCGTCGGGGTGGGTGACGGGCCGGGGTTGTGCCGGTGGTCGGCCGGTGGCGGATCGGCCGCCGGACCGCCCTTGCGGTCGAGCCGGAACCACACGCCCTTGCCGGTCGGCAGGTGGGTGGTGCCCCACCGGCTGGAGAAGTGGTCGACGAGCAGCAGGCCACGCCCTCGCTCCGACACTTCGGATATGTCCGTTTGGTCGTTTTTCGGAGTGACCCGTACTGTTTCCAGGGGGCCGGCCGCGAAGTCGGTGACCGTCACGGTCAGCCCGGCGGGGTCGGCGACCACCTCGATGTCCAGTTCGGTCTTGGCGTGCATGACCGCGTTGGTCGAGAGTTCGGTGGTCAGCAGCAACGCCTCGTTGAGCAGTTCGTCGAGGTCGGCGTCGGCGAGCACCGATCGCACCACGGCCCGCGCGGCCGCCGGCGTGCGCCGGTCGGCGGGGAGCCGAACCCTGCGGACGTGCTCGTCCGCGCCCATCGGGCCCTGTCCGGTCTCCGCTGACACCCCTGCATCCTCCACCGGCGGCCCCTGATCCTCCAAGCCGGGCACCCGACCGGGTACGCCCCAAGCATGGTCACGCTCGCACTCGGCGCCGCAAAGGAGCAATGATGAGGTACCGGCCGGCAAGAAACGGCCGGTGGACGTGCTGCCCTGTCCCAGATTTGAGCGAGGCGCGATGACGACGGCGAAACAGCAGGCCACGGCTGCCGACCCGACCCGGTCCGAGGAAGCTGTCCTGCTCGACGAGTTGGCCGAGGCGCTGCGCAGGGTCCGCCGGGGCGAGCTGAAGACGCGGCTGCCCCGGCGCACCGGTGTCGGCAGCGAGGTCGTCGACGCCTTCAACGAGGTGGTCGGGCTGCAAGAGCGGCAGAACCTCGACGTACGGCGGATCAGCCGGATCGTCGGGCGGGACGGCCGGCTCACCGAGCGGCTGGACGAGGAGGGCTTCGACGGCGCGTGGGCAGACGGCCAGCGGGCGATCAACTCCCTGATCGACGACCTCGGTCGGCCGACCACCGAGATCGCCCGGGTCATCGTCGCGGTCGCCGACGGCGACCTCTCCCAGCACATGCACCTCGAGATCGACGGCCGGCCGCTGCGCGGCGAGTTCCTGCGCATCGGCCGCACCGTCAACACGATGGTCGACCAGCTCTCGTCGTTCGCCGACGAGGTGACCCGGGTGGCCCGCGAGGTGGGCACCGAGGGCGAGCTGGGTGGTCAGGCCGATGTGCGCGGCGTCGCCGGCACCTGGAAGGACCTGACCGACTCGGTCAACACGATGGCCTCCAACCTGACCCACCAGGTGCGGTCGATCTCGCAGGTGGCGACCGCGGTGGCCCGGGGCGACCTGTCGCAGAAGATCACCGTGTCGGCACGTGGCGAGGTCGCCGAGCTGGCCGACACGATGAACTCGCTGACCGACACGCTGCGGCTCTTCGCCGAGCAGGTGACCCGGGTGGCCCGCGAGGTGGGCACCGAGGGCAAGCTGGGCGGCCAGGCCCAGGTGCCCAACGTCGCCGGCACCTGGAAGGACCTCACCGACAGCGTCAACTCGATGGCGTCGAACCTGACCGCCCAGGTGCGGAACATCGCCCAGGTGTCGACGGCGGTGGCCAACGGCGACCTGTCGCAGAAGATCACGGTGGCCGCCCAGGGCGAGATCCTGGAACTCAAGGACACCGTCAACACGATGGTGGACCAGTTGTCGTCGTTCGCCGACGAGGTCACCCGGGTGGCCCGCGAGGTCGGCATCGAGGGCAAGCTCGGCGGCCAGGCCCAGGTGCGTGGCCTGTCCGGCACGTGGCGCGACCTCACCGAGAACGTCAACCAGCTCGCCGGCAACCTCACCTCACAGGTCCGGAACATCTCGCAGGTGTCGACGGCGGTGGCCAAGGGCGACCTGTCGCAGAAGATCACCGTCGACGCCCGGGGCGAGATCCTGGAGCTGAAGTCGACGGTGAACACGATGGTCGACCAGTTGTCGTCGTTCGCCGACGAGGTCACCCGGGTGGCCCGCGAGGTGGGCACCGAGGGCAAGCTCGGCGGCCAGGCCCAGGTCAAGGGCGTCTCCGGCACGTGGCGCGACCTGACGGACAACGTCAACTCGATGGCGTCGAACCTGACCTCGCAGGTGCGGAACATCGCCTCGGTCACCACGGCCGTCGCCAAGGGCGACCTGTCGCAGAAGATCACCGTCGACGCCCGGGGCGAGATCCTGGAGCTGAAGTCGACGGTGAACACGATGGTCGACCAGTTGTCGTCGTTCGCCGACGAGGTCACCCGGGTGGCCCGCGAGGTGGGCACCGAGGGCAAGCTCGGCGGCCAGGCCCAGGTACGCGGTGTGGCCGGCACCTGGCGCGACCTGACGGACAACGTCAACTTCATGGCGTCGAACCTGACCGCCCAGGTCCGCAACATCGCCCAGGTCTCCACCGCGGTCGCGCGCGGCGACCTGTCGCAGAAGATCACCGTCGACGCGCAGGGCGAGATCCTGGAGCTGAAGTCGACGGTGAACACGATGGTCGACCAGCTCTCGTCGTTCGCCGACGAGGTGACCCGGGTGGCCCGCGAGGTCGGCATCGAGGGCAAGCTCGGCGGCCAGGCCCAGGTACGCGGCGTCTCGGGCACCTGGCGCGACCTGACCGACAACGTCAACTCGATGGCGTCGAACCTGACCGCCCAGGTGCGGAACATCGCCTCGGTCACCACCGCCGTGGCCCGCGGCGACCTCGGTCAGAAGATCACCGTCGACGCGCAGGGCGAGATCCTGGAGCTGAAGTCGACGGTGAACACGATGGTCGACCAGCTCTCGTCGTTCGCCGACGAGGTCACCCGGGTCGGCCGGGAGGTCGGCATCGAGGGCAAGCTCGGCGGTCAGGCCCAGGTGCGTGGCGTGGCCGGCACCTGGCGCGACCTCACCGACAACGTCAACCAGCTCGCCTCGACCCTGACCACCCAGCTCCGGGCGATCTCCCAGGTCTCCACGGCGGTGACCCGCGGCGACCTGACCCAGCGGATCGCGGTCGAGGCGCAGGGCGAGGTCGCGGAGCTGAAGGACAACATCAACCAGATGATCGTCACGCTCCGCGAGACGACGAAGAAGAACGCCGAGCAGGGCTGGCTCGACTCCAACCTGGCCCGGATCGGCGGGCTGCTCCAGGGCCAGCGCGACCTCGGCGAGGTCTGCCGAATGATCATGACCGAGGTGACCCCACTCGTCGACGCGCAACTCGGCGCCTTCTTCCTCGCCGACAACAACGAGGCCGTCACCCGGCTCCGGCTGACCGCCTCGTACGGCTACGTCGCCCGCAACCACGACGTCACCTTCGGGCCCAGCGAAGGGCTCGTCGGCCAGGTCGCGGTGTCCCGGCGGATCATCCGGGTCGGCGCCACCGCGCCGGCCGGCCAGCTCACCCTGCGCTCCGGCCTGCTCGAAGCCACCCCACGCGACCTGGTCGTCCTGCCGGTCCTCTTCGAGGGCGAACTGCTCGGCGTCATCGAGTTCGCCTGCGTCGCCGCCTTCTCCGAACTGCACCTGACCTTCCTCGAACGGCTCGTCGCCACGATCGGGATCGCGCTCAACACGATCCAGGCCAACCGGCGTACGGAGGAACTGCTCGCCCAGTCCCAGCGACTGGCCCACGAGTTGCAGGAGCAGTCGGCGGAGCTGCAGCGCACCAACGCCGAACTGGAGGACAAGGCGCAACTGCTGTCGGAGCAGAAGGGCAACATCGAGACCAAGAACCGCGAGATCGAGATGGCCCGGATCGGTCTGGAGGAGAAGGCCCAGCAGCTGTCCCGGGCGTCGGCGTACAAGTCGGAGTTCCTGGCCAACATGAGCCACGAGCTGCGTACGCCGCTGAACTCGCTGCTCCTGCTCGCCCGGCTGCTGGCCGACAACACCGAGCAGAACCTCAGCCCGAAGCAGATCGAGTTCGCCCGCACGATCCACAGCGCTGGGTCCGACCTGCTCTCCCTGATCGACGACATCCTCGACCTGTCGAAGATCGAGGCCGGCCGGATGGACGTCGAGCCGACCGAGGTCGGCTTCGCCGACATCCAGGCCTACGTCGAGCAGGCGTTCGCCCCGCAGGCCGAGGAGAAGACCCTCGAGTTCCAGGTGCAGATCTCCCGGGACCTGCCGCCGGTGGTCGTCACCGACGCGCAGCGCCTCCAGCAGATCCTGCGCAACCTGCTCTCCAACGCGGTCAAGTTCACCGACACCGGGGCGGTTCTACTCCAGATCGGCCCGGCTCCGGAGGGGATGTACTTCGACGTACCGGCGCTGGCGACCGCCCGCCAGGTGGTGGCCTTCGCGGTGATCGACACCGGGATCGGGATCTCGGACGACAAGCTGTCGCTGATCTTCGAGGCGTTCCAGCAGGCCGACGGCACCACCAGCCGCCGGTACGGCGGAACCGGCCTGGGCCTGTCGATCAGCCGGGACATCGCCCAGTTGCTCGGCGGCACGATCGTCGTCTCGTCCGCGCCCGGGCAGGGGTCGACGTTCACGCTGTTCCTGCCGGACGTGCTCGCGCCGGACGCGGTGGTGACGCCGGGGCCGACCCCGCTGCCGCCGGCCCGGGTCAGCCCGTCGCTGGTGCTGCCGGCCGCCGAGGAGTTGCCGGCCGCGCCGGTCACCCGCCAGCTCGACGGCACCACCGTGCTGATCATCGACGACGACGTACGGAACGTCTTCGCCCTGACCAGCGCGCTCGAACTGCACGGGATGACGGTGCTCTATTCCGACAACGGCGCCGAAGGGGTACGCCTGCTCGCCGAGCATCCCGAGGTCGATATCGTGTTGATGGACGCGATGATGCCTGACCAGGACGGATACGAGACGACCAGGGCGATCCGGCGCAATCACCGGTTCGCCGACCTGCCGGTGGTGTTCCTGACCGCCAAGGCGATGCCGGGTGACCGGGAGTCCGCCCTGGCGGCCGGGGCCAGCGACTACATCACCAAACCCGTCGACCTCGACGACCTGATCGCCCTGATGGCGGACTGGGTCAACGGCGGGGGGCGGGAGGTAAAGGCGTGACCGTCCGGGCGTCCGGGACGGACGCGTACGCAGCCGGCACCACGACGAAGGGCCCCACCCAGTGACCGAAATGGCGAAAGCGCTGCTCGTCGACGACCGGAAGGACAATCTGCTCGCCCTGGAGGCGATCCTCCAGGGCCTGCCGGTGCAGTCGGTCGCCGTCGAGAGCGGTGAGGCCGCCCTGAAGCGGCTGCTGGTCGACGACTTCGCGGTGATCCTGCTCGACGCCCAGATGCCCGACATGGACGGTTTCGAGACGGCGAGCCACATCAAGCGCCGGGAACGTACCCGGCACGTGCCGATCATCTTCCTGACCGCCGCCGACCGCGACGCGCAGCTCGCCCTGCGCGGCTACGCGGTCGGCGCGGTCGACTACCTCACCAAGCCGTTCGACCCGTGGGTGCTCCGGGCCAAGGTGTCGATCTTCGTCGACCTGTGGACCAAGAGCCGCCAGCTGGCGGCGCAGTCCGAGGCCGTACGCGCCCGCGAGGCGCAGTGGCGGTCGCTGACCGAGGCCGTCGACGCGGCAACGGCCCAACTGCGCTCCGACGACCCGTCGGCCCGCGAGCGCGCCGTCGAACTGCTGGAGCAGGCCCGCTGGGGAACCGGCGCCTGACGGCTCGCCACACCGCGGAGCCGGCCGGGTGCCGTTTCCAGCGCTGTCGATGCGGGTAGTTGTCGGGGCATGTCGCAGCGTGAGACGTTCCCCGCGCCCGGTCACCTCGACCCGCTGTACCGGTTCCACACGCTTCCGCGGCCGAGCCCCGGCCGGCGGCGTACGGCGATCCTGCTGGCGCTGCTCAGCGGCCCGATCGCCGGTCTGCTCTGCGTGCTGCTGGCCAACTCGCTGCTGGCCGGCGCCAGCGGCTGGCTGCAGGCCGCCGTCTTCGTGGTGGTCGGGTTCGCCACCGGATCCGCGGTGCTCGGAGCGCTGGCCACGGTCGACGCCGGGGACCGCTGAGCGGCCCGGCGACCGCGCCAGCCGCGCAGATCGGGCCAGCCCGCGACGACCGTGCCCGGATCAGCCGGCGGACTGCTCGTTTCGCACCATCAGCGCCGAACGCAGGCCGGTGATGTCGAGCACCCGCAGCAGGAAGTCGCCCACGTTGGTGAGGATCAGCGGGCTGCGTGAGTGGCTCGCCTTACGGCTGAGCACGACAAGGGTGCCCAGCCCCTGCGAGTCGCAGAACGTCACACCGGCCAGGTCCAGGACGATCCGGGCCGGTGGATCGATCAGTAGTTCGTTCACCGTGCTCGACAGGCGTGCCGCGGTGAGCATGTCGATCTCGCCGACCAGGGTCACCACCGCCTCGTCGGCCGTACGCTGCACCGCGATCGACAGCTCCGGACGCTCCACAAGGCCACCTTATCGCGCTCTCGCCCACCCGGCCCGTCGACCGGACGGCGCCGGTGACCGGTGGGTTCCACGGGGTGACGTTGACTGCCCTCGGCAGGGGTGGCTGCCAGCCAGCGCCGCAGCGCTGTCAGAATGGCAGCACCGTGACCGAAACGCATACCGCCGGTGCCAGCCGATTCCCGGCTGACGCGCCCGCCTCCGAGGCCCTGTTCGACCGCGCCCGACGCATCATCCCGGGCGGGGTCAATTCTCCCGTGCGCGCCTTCCAGGCGGTCGGCGGCACGCCGAGGTTCATGGCCCGCGGCGCCGGCCCGTGGCTCTTCGACGCCGACGGTCGCCGCTACGTCGACCTGGTCTGCTCCTGGGGCCCACTGATCCTCGGGCACGCCCACCCGGAGGTGGTCGCCGCCGTGCAGGAGGCCGCCGCGCGGGGCACCAGCTTCGGCACCCCGACCGCCGGCGAGGTCGAGCTGGCGGCCGAGATCGTCGCCCGTACCCCGGTCGAGCAGGTCCGCCTGGTCAACTCCGGCACCGAGGCGACCATGTCGGCCATCCGGCTGGCCCGCGGCTTCACCGGGCGGTCCCGGATCGTCAAGTTCTCCGGCTGCTACCACGGCCACGTCGACGCGCTGCTCGCCGCCGCCGGCTCCGGCGTCGCCACCCTCGGCCTGCCCGACTCGCCCGGCGTCACCGGCGCCGCTGCCAGCGAGACGATCGTGCTGCCCTACAACGACCCGGCCGCGGTCGCGGCGGCGTTCGCGGCCGACGGCGAGCACATCGCGGCCGTCATCACCGAGGCGGCCCCGGGCAACATGGGCGTGGTCGCCCCCCGCGACGGCTTCAACCAGGAACTGGCCCGGATCGCGCACGAACACGGCGCGCTGCTGATCGTCGACGAGGTGATGACCGGCTTCCGGGTCTCCGCCGGCGGCTGGGCCGGGCTCGACCCGGTCGACGCCGACCTGTTCACGTTCGGCAAGGTCATGGGTGGCGGGCTGCCCGCCGCCGCCTTCGGCGGCCGTACCGAGATCATGGCCCGGCTCGCCCCCGCCGGCCCGGTCTACCAGGCCGGCACGCTGTCCGGAAACCCGCTGGCCTGCGCCGCCGGCCTGGCCACCCTGCGGCTGGCCGACGCGGCGCTCTACACCCGGCTCGACGAGCTGTCCGCCACCGTGGGCAAGCTCGCGTCCGACGCGCTGGCCGCCGCCGGTGTCCCGCACCGGCTGTCGTACGCCGGCAACATGTTCTCGATCTTTTTCACCGAGGCCGACGTCGTCGACTACGACAGCGCGCGCACCCAGGACACCGCCGCGTTCCGGGCCTTTTTCCACGCGATGCTCTCGGCCGGGGTCTACCTGCCGCCGAGCGCGTTCGAGTCGTGGTTCGTCTCGGCGGCGTTGGACGACGCCGCGCTGGAGCAGATCGCGGCGGCCCTTCCGGCTGCCGCCGACGCGGCCGCGGCCGCGCGGACGCACGGTGGTTGACAGGCGGGGGTGAACGGTGGCTGAGACGGTCGTCCATGTGCTGCGGCACGGTGAGGTATACAACCCGGAGAAGATCCTCTACGGGCGACTACCCGGCTACCGCCTGTCCGAGTTGGGCACCCAGATGGCCAAGGCGGCCGCGCAGGCGCTGGCCGACCGGGACATCTCCCACGTCGTGGCGAGCCCGCTGGAACGGGCCCAGGACACTGCCGAACCGATCGCCGCGCAGTTCGGCCTCCAGGTCGCCGTCGATGAGCGGCTGATCGAGAGCGCGAACTGGTTCGAGGGCAAGCGGGTGTCGCCCGGCGACGGCTCCTTCCGTGACCCCCGCAACTGGTGGGTGCTGCGGGACCCGATGACGCCGTCGTGGGGTGAGGCGTACACCGTCATCGCCGAGCGCATGTTCGCCGCAGTGCACGCCGCCCGGGTCGCCGCCGAGGGCCGCGAAGCGGTCTGCGTCTCGCACCAGTTGCCGATCTGGACGCTGCGCCGGCACGTCGAGCGCAAGCGCCTGTGGCACGACCCGCGCAAGCGGCAGTGCGGGCTGGCCAGCCTGACGTCCTTCCACTTCGACGGGGCCAAGGTCGTCGGGATCGGCTATTCGGAGCCGGCCGCGCACCTGGTCGCCATGTCGCCCGGGGCCCGTACGGCCAAGGGCGCGTGACGGCCGTGCGGATCACAGCCGGGAACCCGGCGCGGCGGGCGGCCACGGGCCGCCCCGGCCGCCTGGCGCTGCTGGTGGCCCTCTTCGCGGCCGTCGCGCTGGCCGGCTGCACCCGCGACGGCGGCTGGGAGCAGGACTGCGACACCACGCCGGACGGCGTGATCGAATGCGCCCCGGACGACCGGCCGGCCGCCCCCGAGGTCGCGGGTGATCTGCTCGACGGCGGCCGTTACGACGTCATCCAGGACCGGGGCCAGGTCGTGGTGGTCAACTTCTGGGGCTCGTGGTGCGCGCCGTGCCGGGCCGAGGCCGCCGACCTGGAAGGCACCTACCAGGCGACCAAGGACAGCGGGGTGCGTTTCCTCGGCATCAACATCCAGGACGCCCGTGACAAGGCCATCGCCTTCGAGGAGGGCCGGGTCAGCTATCCGAGCCTCTTCGACCCGGCGAGCCGGCTCGCGCTGGCCTTCGACGTACCGCCCAACACCATTCCGGCCACCGTGGTCCTCGACCGCGACGGCCGGATCGCGGTGGTGATCCGCAAGGCGGTACGGCAGGAGACGCTGGAACCGATCGTCGCCCGGATCGCCGCGGAACGGCCGCAGGACCGCTGATGGGTGAGACCTTCGCGGAGATCGCCCAGGGCGGCCCGTTGTTGCTGGCGATCGGCGCGGCCGCCCTGGCCGGCCTGGTCAGCTTCCTCTCCCCGTGCGTGCTTCCGCTGGTGCCGGGCTACCTGTCCTACGTGACCGGGCTGGCCGGCGCCGACCTCGACGCGCGGCGGCCGGCGCCGGCCGCTCCACCGACCGGCGAACCCGACGGCACCGGCGGCGGGGTCGCCGTGGCGACCCGTACGCCGACCGCGGTCCGGGGCCGGATGCTGGCCGGGACGCTGCTGTTCATCACCGGGTTCACCGTGGTCTTCACCGCCACCGCGATCCTGTTCGCCAGCATCGGGCGGGTGCTGTTCGAGTACGAGCGGGCCCTGGAGATCGCCGCCGGGCTGATCGTGATCGTGCTCGGCCTGGCCTTTCTCGGCCTCGTTCCGGGCATGCAGCGCGAGTTCCGCATCCGGCGGCTGCCGTCCGCCGGGCTGCTCGGCGCGCCGGTCTTCGGCGCGGTCTTCGCGCTTTCCTGGGTGCCCTGCGTCGGCCCGACCCTCGGTGCGGTGACGACGATGGCCGCGGTCAGCGGGCAGACCGACCGGGCGGTGGTGCTCGCGGTCGCGTACTGCCTGGGGCTGGGGTTGCCGTTCGTCGCGTTCGGGTTGTTCTTCCAGCGGCTGCTCGGGGTCTTCCGGGCCGTGCGCCGCAACAGCCGCTGGGTGACCCGGATCGGCGGCGCGCTGCTGATCGTCATCGGGTTGGCCCTGCTCACCGGCGGCTGGCAGGACTTCGTGATCTGGCTGCAGACCACCTTCAACGTCGGTGACGTGACGGTGGTGATCTGATGTCCGTCGTCGAGGACCGGGTCGCACCGCCCGCCGCTCCGCCGCCGCGCCGGCCCAACCGGGTGCTGGCCCTGCTGCGCAACTCGTGGCGGCAGCTCACCAGCATGCGTACCGCGCTGGTCCTGCTCTTCCTGCTCGCCGTCGCGGCGATCCCGGGTTCGATCCTGCCGCAGCGTGACGTCAACATCGAGAACGTCGAGGCGTACCGGCGGGCGAACCCCGACCTCTATCCGATCATCGACCGGCTCGGCGGGTTCGACGTCTTCGCGTCGCCGTGGTTCTCGGCGATCTACGTGCTGCTCTTCGTCTCGCTGATCGGCTGCATCGTGCCCCGGCTGCGCGACCACGTACGCGCCCTGCGGGCCGCGCCGCCCGCGGCGCCGCGCCGGCTCGACCGGCTGCCGCAGCACGCGGTCCTGGCCGCGCCGGCCGCCGACCCGGCGCGGATCGCCGCCGTGCTGCGCAAGCGCCGCTGGCGGGTGGTGGTCCGCGACGGTGAGGTGTCGGCCGAGAAGAGCCACCTCAAGGAAACCGGCAACCTGATCTTCCACTTTGCGCTGATCGGCGTGCTGTTCGGTGTCGCGTTCGGCTCCTGGTACGGCTGGCACGGCAACCGCCTGCTGGTCGCCGGTCCGGACACCGCCTTCTGCAACAACCTCCAGCAGTACGCCGAAACCGGGCTCGGCCCCCGGGTCGACGCCGCCGACCTGCCGCCGTTCTGCCTCGAACTGACCGATTTCGACGCCCGTTTCCGCGACACCGGCCAGCCGTCGTACTTCCAGGCCAGCGCGAGGGTCGACGAGGCCGGCGGTGACCCGCGCGACGTCGAGTTCTCGGTCAACTCGCCGCTGCGGCTCGACGGCGCCAACGCCTACCTGCTCGGCCACGGCTACGCCCCGGTGATCCGCTACACCGACCGGCTCGGCCGGGCACAGACCTCGGTGGCGCCGTTCCTGACCACCGACGGCAACCTCACCGGTGAGGGTGTCGCCGCGTTCCCCGACGTCAACATCGACCCGGCGACCGGTGACCGCGACCCCGACCAGCAGATGGCCTTCGAGGGCATCTACCTGCCGACCGCTCCGGACGCGCCGCCGTACGTCCGTTCGGTGTTCCCGGCCGAGCGGTCGCCGGCGCTGATGCTGATCGCCTACCGGGGCAACCTGGGCCTCGACGCCGGCATCCCCAGTTCGGTCTACGTCCTCGACCAGCGCCAGGTGGAGGCCGGCAAGCTCAAGCAGGTCGGCGAGGCGAAGCTGATGCGCCCCGGCGAGAGCTGGACGCTCGACGACGGTTCGACGGTCGAGTTCGTCGGCACCCGCGAGTTCATCACGCTGTCGGTCCGGTACGACCCGGGTGAGCGGATCGTGCTGGTCAGCTCGATCGTCATGCTCGCCGGCCTGATGATGTCGATCTTCGGGAAGCGCCGCCGGATCTGGTTCCGGACCGGGCCGGCGCGTGCCGGTACGCCGGCCGCGGCCGGTACGGAGGCCCCCACGACGGCTTCCACGACGGGCGGTAGTAGCTTGATGGAGGCCGGTGGGTTGCCGCGCACCGACTACTCCGGGTTCGCCGACGAGTTCAAGCAACTCGTGGCGGCGGTCGAGCGCAGCGAAGGGAAAAGCTGATGGCCGCACTGTCCGACCAGCTTCTGGTGGTCTCGATCATGGCCTACCTGGTCGCCATGATCTGTCACGCCGTCGAGTTCGCGTTCGGCGACCGCAGCCTGGTGGGCCGGGCCGCCGTCCGGCCGGCCCGCGAACCGGCCCTGGTCGGTGCCGGTGCCGGCGGCGACCAGCCGGCCTTCGAGCCACCGGCCGTCGACGAACCGGCCGCCGACCGGCTCGACCCGCCGCCGTCCGGCCGGGCCGCGCTCGCCGGTCGCATCGCCGTCGTCCTCACCGTCGTCGCCGCCCTACTGCACCTCGGCACCCTGGTCACCCGGGGCATCGCGGCCGAGCGCATGCCGTGGGGCAACATGTACGAGTTCGTGCTCGCGGTCACCTTCGTGGGCATCGCCGCCTGGCTCGGCCTGCTGCTGCGCCGGCCCGGCCTGCGGCACCTCGGCCTGTTCATGACCCTCGTCATGGTGCTGCTGCTCGGCGTGACCGGCCTGGTCATCTACACCCCGGTCGGCCCGCTGGTCCCGGCGCTGGACTCCTACTGGTTCTACGTGCACATCTCGGCGATCGGGCTCGCCTCCGGCGCGTTCGTGCTCGGCATCGTGCCGGCGGTGCTCTACCTGCTGCGCAACGGCTACGACCAGGGCAAGCGCGGCTTCCCGTACAGCCTCGCCGAGCGGGTGCCGGCCGCCGACGTACTCGAACGGCTCACCTTCCGGATCCACGCCTTCGCCTTCCCGCTGTGGACGATGGGTGTGATCGGCGGGGCGATCTGGGCCGAGGCGTCGTGGGGCCGCTACTGGGGCTGGGACCCCAAGGAGACCTGGTCGTTCATCTCCTGGGTGATCTACGCCGGTTACCTGCACGCCCGGGCCACCCCGAGTGTGAAGCGGAAGGTCGCCACCTGGATCGCGATCATCGGCTTCCTCAGCATGCTGATGAACCTCTTCGGCGTGAACCTGTTCTTCGAGGGCCTGCACTCGTACGCCTGACCGGGTCGGGCGAACCGACCCGCGGCCGTACGTCGACCGGAAGGAAAGTCTGCGAAGCATGGCGGCACGTGGGTTCCCGTACCAGGATCTGAAGGACTTCCTCGCGGCGCTGGAGAGCGCCGGTGAGCTGCGCCGGGTGGGCGTACCGGTCGATCCGACGCTGGAGATCAGCGAGATCGTCACCCGTACGGTGCGGGCGGACGGCCCGGCGCTGCTCTTCGAGCGGCCCACCCGGGGCGAGATGCCGGTCGCGATCAACCTCTTCGGCACCGAGAAGCGGATGTCGATGGCGCTCGGCGTCGACGACCTGAACGAGGTCGGCGCCCGGATCGGCGCGATGATCAAGCCAGAGCTGCCGGTCGGCTGGTCCGGCATCCGCGAAGGACTCGGCAAAGTGCTGCAACTCAAGTCGCTGCCGCCGAGGAAGGTCAAGACCGCCCCCTGCCAGCAGGTCGTCTACAAGGGCAAGGACGTCGACCTGAACCGGCTGCCGGGCCTGCAGGTGTGGCCCGGCGACGGCGGCATCTTCCACAACTACGGGCTGACCCACACCAAGCACCCGGAGAGCGGCAAGCGCAACCTCGGCCTCTACCGGCTCCAGCAGCACTCGCACAACACGCTCGGTATGCACTGGCAGATCCACAAGGACTCCACCGCGCACCACGCCGTCGCCGAGCGGCGCGGCGAGCGGCTGCCGGTCGCCATCGCGATCGGCGCCGACCCGGTCGTCTGCTACTCGGCGTCGGCGCCACTCCCCGGTGACATCGACGAATACCTGTTCGCCGGCTACCTGCGCGGCGAGCGGGTCGAGATGGTCGACTGCCTCACCGTCCCGCTCCAGGTGCCGGCGCACGCCCAGATCGTGCTGGAGGGCTACATCGAGCCGGGCGAGCGGCTGCCGGAGGGCCCGTTCGGCGACCACACCGGTTTCTACACGCCGGTCGAGCCCTTCCCGGTGATGCACGTCGAGTGCATGACGATGCAGCGTGACCCCGTCTACCACTCGATCGTCACCTCGCAGCCGCCGCAGGAGGACCACGGCCTCGGCAAGGCCACCGAGCGGATCTTCCAGCCGCTGCTCAAGCTGCTGATCCCGGACATCGTCGACTACGACCTGCCGGCCGCCGGCGTCTTCCACAACTGCGCGATCATCTCGATCCGCAAGCGCTACCCGAAGCACGCCCAGAAGGTGATGAACGCGATCTGGGGCGCCCACCTGATGTCGCTGACCAAGTTGATCGTCATCGTCGACGAGGACTGCGACGTCCACGACTACAACGAGGTCGCCTTCCGGGCCTTCGGCAACGTCGACTACTCCCGCGACCTGCTGCTCACCGAAGGCCCCGTCGACCACCTCGACCACTCGTCCTACCAGCAGTTCTGGGGCGGCAAGGCGGGCGTCGACGCGACCCGCAAGCTGCCGACCGAGGGTTACACCCGGGGCTGGCCGGAGCGGATGACGATGTCACCGGAGGTAGCCTCGCTGGTCGACAAGCGCTGGAAGGAATACGGCATCTCGTGACCACCACCGCCCCCGCACCCGGTCGGGTGAAGGCGTTCCTGCGGCTGGTCGCCATCGAACACTCGGTGTTCGCGCTCCCGTTCGCCTTCCTGTCCGCGCTGACCGCCATGCAGGTCGACGGCGGCCGGATCCGCTGGCTCGACCTGTTGCTGATCACGATCGCGATGGTCGGGGCGCGTACCTTCGCCATGGCCGCCAACCGGATCATCGACCGGCGGATCGACGCCCGGAACCCGCGTACGGCGGGCCGGGAACTGGTGACCGGTGCGGTGAGCGTCCGGACGGCCTGGACCGGCGCGGGCGTCGCGATCGTCGTCTTCCTGGCCGCGGCGGCGGCGCTCAACCCGCTCTGCCTGGCACTCGCGCCGCTCGCCGTGGTGCCGCTGGTCGTCTACCCCTACGGCAAGCGGTTCACCGACTGGCCGCACGCGATCCTGGCGGTCGCGCAGGCGGTCGGACCGGTCGGCGCCTGGCTCGCCGTCACCGGCACGTTCGAGGGCTCGGGGCCGGCCTGGCTGCTCGGTGCGGCCGTCGGGCTGTGGATCGGCGGCTTCGACCTGATCTACGCCTGCCAGGACACCGCGGTCGACCGGGAGATCGGGGTCCGGTCGGTGCCGGCCCGGTACGGCATCGGCTGGGCGCTGCACGCCTCCACCGTCGCCCACGTGGTGACGTTCGCGCTCTTCGTCTGGTTCGGTGCGCTGGTCGGCTTCGGCTGGCCGTGGTGGATCGGGCTGGTGCTGACGGCGGCCGCCTTCGCCTACCAGCACGTGGTGGTCACGCCGACCGACCTGTCCCGGGTCAACCGCGCCTTCTTCACCGCCAACGGCTTCGTCGGCATCGCGCTCTTCTTCTTCGCGCTGCTCGACCTGGTCGTGCGGCTCGGCCTGCGCCCCTGACGGGGACGGGCCGGCCGGGCCCGCATCCCTGACGGGGACGGGTCGGCTGGGTCGGTGTCAGCCGGCCTTGGGGTCCGGGGCGCACGGGGCCGGCTTGCCGGCATCGTGCCCCCGGTAGCGGGCCGACTCCAGCGACCAGTCGATGGTGCCGCGCACCGAGTTGGCCACCCCGTCGAGATACTCCGCCAGCGGCCCGTCGACCGCCCGGCCGAACCGTGGCAGTGCCGCCCGCAGTTCGGTGAACCGGCGCATCGTCGTGCGCCACCGCGTCTCCACCGCCCCGATCGCCTCGGCCACCGGCAGCCGCTCCTCGGCGGCCACCGCCAGCACCAGATTGTGGCCGCCGGCCACCGCCGTGTCGTGCTCGAGCGAGACCACGTCGTTGAACCAGGACAGCAGGTCGTTGGCGGTGGTGGCGATCTCGTGCACCAGCGGGTGCCGGTGGATCCGGTCCGGCAGCGCCGAGCCGGTCGCAAACTCGATCAACGTGTACGAGACGTACGCCGCCGACGTGGCCCGGCGCAGTTCGACGTATTCGGCGATCCCGGGACGGCGGCCGGTGGCCTTGTTGGCGGCCTCGACCAGCACCCCGTCGAGGTGATGGGCGACCGCGTCGACGAACCGGGTCCGCGCCGCCGCCGTGAGCCGCCCGTACGGCTCCCGCCAGGCGTCGACCAGCATCCGGCGCAGCGGTCCGGTGAACAGCGCGTCGGGGCCGGGCAGGGTGGCGGCCCCGGTCCGCAGCACCGTCAGGATCTCGTCGCGTACGGCCCGCAGGTGCTGCTGACCGGGCACCGCCGGTCCGTCCCAGGCGTCGTCGATCAGAAAGAACCAGGTGAACAGCGCGGTCAGGGTGCGCAGGTCGGCGGCCGTCGCCGTCGGGTAGAGGCGGCCGGCGTAGCGGGCGAAGCCGCCGGAGGCCAGCCGTCGGGCGCCGGTCTCGTCCAGGGGCAGGCCGGTGCCGCGCACCCAGTCGACCAGCCAGCGCTGAACCTCCTCGGTGTACGGGGAGATCCGTGGTGGGATCGAACACGCCGCGTGCATCGGTCGTGCATGATCGATACTCAATGCCCTGCCCTTCGCGCGTACCTGCCTGCTGTCTCGTCACGACCGTCCGGCATCGCACGCCCGATGGGAAGACCGGCATCGGGGTGGAATAGCCGGGTGGGTCGGTGATCAGCCGGCCGCCGTCTCACGAGAGGCTAGACGCTATGCGAAGGCCGTGGGTGATCGGTGTCTCAGGCGCGTCCGGTACGCCGTACGCGGCGGCCGTGCTGCGCGCGCTCCTCGACGCGGGTGAGGCCGTCGATCTGGTGGTCTCCCGGGCCGCCCGGCTCACGATCCTGGACGAGACCGGGCTGCCGTTCCGGGACGGGCGCTGGAAGGACGACCTGGCCCGGTGGCTGGGCCGCGACCTGGCCACCGCCGATATCGTGCACTGGGCGGCCGGCGACCTGGCGGCCGGCCCGAGCAGCGGGTCCTATCCGGTGCGGGGCATGGCGGTGGTGCCGGCGAGCACGGCGGCCTGCGCCGGCATCGCGATCGGCCTGTCCAAGGACCTGCTGCAGCGGGCGGCGGAGGTCAATCTCAAGGAGCGCCGACCGGTGGTCGTGGTGCCCCGGGAGACGCCGGTGACCCGCAGCCACCTCGAACACCTGATCACCCTGTACGACGCCGGCGCGGTGGTGCTGCCGGCCAGCCCGGGATTCTACGGTGCGGGCGCGGCGGCCTCCGCCGGGCAACTGATCGACTTCGTGGCCGGCAAGGTGCTGGACACGCTCGGTGTGGAGCACACCCTCTTCCGGCGCTGGGCGGGTGAGTTGGGTGCCGCCCGGGCCGAGGACTCCTGAGCGCCGGCCGGGTCGGTCAGTGCATGCCCATGTTGCCGGCGCCGGCCGGGCCGCCGCCGGGCGGGTTCGCCGGGCCGGCGTTACGGGGCCGGTTCTCGGGGCCCTCTTCGAGTTCGTCGAGGACGCCCTCACCCTCCAGCAGGGCCCGGACCTCCGACTCGCGGAAGCGCCGGTGTCCGCCGGGCGTGCGGATGCTGCCGATCCGGCCGGCCGCGGCCCATCGGGTCACGGTTTTCGGGTCGACGCGGAAAAGCGCAGCCACCTCGCCCGGCGTCAGCAGACGGTCTCCAGTGTCCACGGCCCCCTCCTCGCGTCGACAGAGTCTCCGGGCAGCTCACGCCACCCCCGCGGGGCGTGGGCCGGAGCCTTTGATAGGGACGTACGGTCATTAGAGCACCGCTAGCGTGCCGTGTCCGGGAAACGCGGAAAACGCACTGTGTGGGAAGTTAGCAGGTAGTATTTGCGAACTAAGTTTGTTTTGGTCGATTTCTTTCGCCCGGTTGTCTCGGACCGCGGGTGCTCCGATTAGGGTCTGATGCCGTGGACGCCATTGATCTGAGCCTGGTCGAACTGCTGCGGGGCAATGCCCGGCTCTCGTTCGCCGAACTCGCCCGACAGGTGGGGCTGTCGGCGCCAGCGGTGCACGAGCGGATCGGCAAGCTGGAGGCCAGCGGAGTGATCCGCGGCTACCGTGCCGACGTCGAGCCGGAGGCGGTCGGGCTGGGGGTGACCGCACTCATCGGAGTCGTCGAGGACTCCGGCGGCGACACCGACGACCTGCTCGCGGCGTTCCGCGCCATTCCGGCGATCGAGTCGTGCTATTTCCTGGCCGGTGTCGAGTCATTCCTGTTGAAGGCGCGGGTCGGCACCATCGCCGAACTGGAGCAACTGATCGTCCGGGTGAATCGGACGCCGGGCGTCGCGTCCACCCGTACCGCGATCGCGCTGTCGACCAAGTGGGAGAACCGTCCCCAGCCAATCCCCGGCGAGCGCTGATCATGGAGAAGCTGGCGGACAATCAGCGCGAAGCGGGCACGGCTTGTCCTTGATCGACGGGAGGGTGGGGGCGGTGGCCGGCCCTGTTACCGTCGGCGGATGGAACACCTGGACCGATGCGACGCCGCCGACCGGGCCTGGGTCACCGAAGCGGTCGCGATGGTCGAGGCCGACGCCAACCGCTCCGCCGACACCCACCTGCTGCCGTTCCCGCTGCCCCGCGAGTGGGGCGTCGACCTCTACCTGAAGGACGAGTCCGTCCACCCGACCGGCTCGCTCAAGCACCGGCTGGCCCGGTCACTGTTCCTCTACGGTCTCTGCAACGGCTGGATCGGACCGCGTACCACGATCGTCGAAGCGTCGTCGGGCTCGACCGCCGTGTCGGAGGCGTACTTCGCCCGGATGCTCGGACTGCAGTTCATCGCGGTGATGCCGGCGTCGACATCACCGGAGAAGATCGCGCTGATCGAGTTCCAGGGCGGCAAGTGCCACCTGGTCGCCGATCCCGCCGCCGTGGTGGTCGAGGCCCGCTGGCTGGCGGACGACCTCGGCGGCCACTTCATGGACCAGTTCACCTATGCCGAACGGGCCACCGACTGGCGCGGCAACAACAACATCGCCGAATCGATCTTCACCCAGTTGGCCCTGGAGCGGCACCCCGTACCCGCCTGGATCGTGATCGGCGCCGGCACCGGCGGCACCAGCGCGACCATCGGCCGGTACGTCCGCTACCAGCGGCACCCCACCAAGATCTGCGTCGTCGACCCGGAGAACTCCGCCTTCTACCCGGCGTGGCAGGCGGCGGACTGGACGGTCCGGACCGGCCGCGGCTCCCGCATCGAGGGGATCGGCCGGCCCACGGTCGAGGCGTCGTTCCAGCCGTCGGTCGTCGACCGGATGGTGAGCGTGCCGGACGCGGCGTCGCTCGCCGCGATGCGGGCCGCCTGCACCGTCCTCGGCCGGCGGGTCGGCGGATCGACGGGCACCAACCTCTGGGGCGCGTTCGGACTGATCGCCGGGATGCGCGCCGCCGGGGAGACCGGCTCGGTGGTGACCCTGCTCTGCGACGGCGGCGAACGGTATGCCGACACCTACTACGCCGACGACTGGGTCGCCGCACAGGGGCTCGACCTGGCGCCGCACCGGGCGACGGTCGAGCGCTTCCTGGCCACCGGCACCTGGCCGTCCTGACCCGCGCCGGCGCGGCTCGGCCGGGCTGTCCGGGCCGGCCGTCTCAGGGGCGGTTGGCCAGGCCAGGATAGCGGGTCACATACCCGTCCGCGTCGACGTCGATCTCGGCGGTGAACCCCTCGCTCTCGAAGCGCACCCGGCCACCACCGAGCGCCGTGTACGACTGCTCGGCCGGGATCACCTCCAGCCCCGGCAGCAGCACCCAGGCCACGGTGACCTCGTACGTGGTGCCGGGGGCCGCGGTCAGCAGGCCGAGCCGCCGGATCGGCAACGTGTTGAACAGCGGATTTCCGCTGACGTCGACGTCGAGCGCCGACTCGAGACTGTCCGGGTCCTCGGTGCCGGGCAGCCCTGCGCCCGGGTGGCCACCGGCCCGCAACACCGAGTCGAGATCGCCCTGCTCACCCGTTGCCGCCCGCCACCGTCCGGCCGCCCGCTCCAGCCGTAGCGTACGCCGCCAGCCGCTGCCCTCGACGGTCAGTTCCAGCCGGCCGGTTCGCCACGCCTCGTCGGTCGACAGCTCGTATTGGCAGGTGTATGCGATCGGATCGACCGCCAACGCCGTCCCTTTGACGGCCAGGCCACGCCGGTCGTCGATCAGGGCGTGTTCGGCGCCCGGCACGTCGGTACGGGTCCAGTACAGCGACTTCGGCATCGTCGACATGGACCGGACGTTACCGCCGTCCGCCGCCGCCCGTACGCCGGACACGGCGCGGGCCGGCGGTGTCGACACCGCCGGCCCGTCGGACGTGTGGGATCAGTGGGTACGGCTCGGACGGCCGAACCGGCGGTCGCCCTGCCGGCGGTCGTCGCGCGGCCGGTCGTCCCGGTACGGCCGGTCGTCGCGCGGGCGACCGTCGTGGGGACGGTCGTCCCGGGGGCGGCCGTCGTGCCGGAACCCGCCACGCCGGTCGGTGGCCCGCCAGTCGCTGCCCCGCTCGGCGCGGCCCGCACCCTCACCGAACCGGCGTTCGCCGCCCGGCCGGTCCGAGGCGGGCCGGTCGCCGCCCCGGAAGCGCCGCTCACCCTCGGGGCGGTCGCCGAACCGGCGGTAGCCACCGGCCGGCCGGTCACCACGGGAACGCTCGGGCCGGCGCGGCGCCGGCTCGTCGACCACGGGTACACCGCTGGGCTCGCGCGCCCCGGTCAGCTCCGCCAGCGCCGGCTCACCGGCGCGGGTACGGGTCTCGACCGGCTCGACGCCCGCCTTGGTCAGCATCGCCAGCGTGGTCCGCCGCTGCTTGGGCAGCGCCAGCGTGACCACCGCACCGGACTCGCCGGCCCGGGCGGTGCGCCCGGCCCGGTGCAGGTAGTCCTTCGGGTCCTTCGGCGGGTCGACGTGCACGACCAGCGAGACGCCGTCGACGTGGATGCCACGGGCCGCCACGTCGGTGGCGACCAGCACGTTCATCCGGCCCTCTTTGAACTCGGCGAGCGTACGGGTGCGTACCCGCTGGGTCTTGCCGCCGTGCAGGGCGCCGGCCCGTACGCCGACCGCGGCGAGCTGGCCGACGAGCCGGTCCACCCCCATCTGCGTCCGGGCGAACATCATGGTCCGGCCGGCGCGGGCGGCGATCGACGCGGAAACGGCGAACTTGTCGTGCGGCGGGATCAGCAGCAGGTGATGGTCCATCGTGGACACCGCAGCGGTGGGCGGCGCGGTCGAGTGGGTGACCGGGTCGGTCATGAAGCGCTTGACCAGCGCGTCGACATCGCCGTCCAGGGTGGCCGAGAACAGCAGCCGCTGGGCGTGGGCCGGGGTCTTGGCCAGCAGTTCGGTCACCTCGGGCAGGAAGCCCATGTCGGCCATCTGGTCGGCCTCGTCGAGCACGGTGATCTCGACCTCGTCGAGGTTGCACACCCCGCGCGAGATCAGGTCACCGAGCCGGCCGGGCGTGGCCACGACGATCTCCACGCCCCGGCGCAGCGAGTCGATCTGGCGGTCGTACGGCACCCCGCCGACGGCGGTCTTCAGGAACACCCCGAGAGCCCGCCCGAGCGGCATCAACGCGTCGTTGACCTGCATCGCCAGCTCACGGGTCGGCACCAGGACGAGTGCCCGGGGGTGCAGCGGCCGGGCCCGGCCGCCGGCGGCGACCCGGGCCAGCATCGGCAGACCGAAGGCCAGGGTCTTGCCCGAGCCGGTCTGACCACGGCCGAGCACGTCCCGGCCGGCGAGCGCGTCGGGAACGGTCGCCTGCTGGATTTCGAACGGGGTGGTGATGCCCTCCCGGTGCAGCGCGCGCACGAGCGGCTCGGGCAGGCCGAGTGCGGCGAAGTCGCGGATCTGCGTCGGGGTGCCGGCGGAAGTGGTCTCGACCGGCTCGACCGGGGTTTCGAAGACGGATGGAAACGTGCTGGGATCAGCGAAGACTGTCAAGAAAACCTCTCAGAGCGGGGCGCTTCTTCGCGAATGGCCCGCCACGGCTGTCAGAGTGCCGTTGAACTGCCCGCAAGATCGCCCATGGACATGCTCGTGGGCATGCCAGGTCAGTAATCGTAAACAAGTGTACGACCAGTTGCCGCACCGTGCCGCGCGGCGCTCCCAGGGGTGGGCTGGCTCACCCCTGGGAGCGCCGCCCGGGGAACGGTCAGCCGACCAGAAGCCCGTCGAAGAGGGTGCCGAAGATGTCACCGGCCCCGAGCGCCACGATCAGCCCGACGGCGATCAGGATCCCCAACCCGATCACCAGCACGACGACGACCTTCGCGGTGTTGCCCCTCGCGACCGGCTCGTCCAGCCGCCCCTGAGCCAGGATGTGGCCGGTGAGCGACCCGGTCTGCTCGATCGACTGGCCGCCGGGAACCGCGACCGTCATCTGGCCGGCGCCCGGGCCGTCGCTGCCGTACACCGTGCCGCCGGTCCGCTGCCCACGGGCCCACTGGCCGTACTCCGGCGAGGTGGGCACCTCGGTCCTGGGGGCGGGACCGGCCGGCGCACCGCTGGTCGGTGCCGGGCCGCCGGGTGGGCCGCCCGCCCCGGGTACGCCGTACGGCGTGCCACCGGCCGGCAGGTGCGGCGGGGCGGTCGCACCGTACGGCGCACCACTCGTGGGTGGCGGGCCGTGGGGTGCGCCACCGGTCGGCGGGCCGTACGGCCCGCCGCTTGCCGGAGTGCCGACCGGCGGGGCGGTGAAGGGGGCGGCGCCCGGTGGCCCGCTCGTGGGTGTGGTCGGCGGAAGCGTGTACGCCGGCAGTGACGGCGGTGGCGGGTAGACCGCTGCCGGCGGTTCGGCGGCCCGGCTGGTCGGATCGGGCGGGCTGGCGGCCCGGCGGTTCGGATCGGTCGGGTTGGTCGGCGCGGGCCAGGCCGGCAGCGCCGGGGCAGGTACGACCACCGGCGGCGACGCGGGCCTGGCACCTGGCGTCGGCCACGCCGGCGTGCCACCCGCGGCGGCGGCCGGCGGGGGTGGGAAGGGCGGGGCCGGGTTGGGACCGGGCTGCGGTGTCGGGGGCGTGGGTGGGATGGGACCGGGTTCCGGTGCGGGCGGGACGGGCCCCGGCACCGGGCCGGGTGGAACGGGCCCCGGCCCCGGCGGGATCGGCCCCGGCAGCGGGCCGGGCGGCGGTGCCGGCACCGGTGGCGTGGGCGCCGGGCCGGGGTGCTCGGGATCCGGCCGGGGCGGCGGGGACGGCTGGGACGGTTCGCCGGGGGTGGCCGGTTGCGCCGGATCGTGGGGCCGGGCCGGCGGATCGGTGCGGTCGGGCGTCGCCCGGTAGACCCCCGCCCTGGCCCGGTTGGTCGCGACGGCCGCCTCGACCTCCGCGGCGCTGACGCGTTGCAGGCCCGGAACGGAGACCCGGGCGCGCGCGGCGTCACCGGACTCCGGCGCCCGCTGCGCCGGCACGAGCGGCGGAGCCGAGCTGAACGAGCTCTCGAACGGCGGCGTGCCCGATCCGGTCACCGTCGCGGGTGCCGCCGGTGCGGCCGCCGACGCCGGACCGGCTGCCGGTGGTGTTTCCGCCGGGTTCGCCGACTCGGACCAGCCGCTGGCGAACGCCGACCACGGCGAGTCGGCTTCGGGGGCTTTCGGCTGCCGGCGCTGCAACGGTGGCAGAGCCGACGGGCCGGCCTCCGGAGCCGCTGGGGCCGGGTCGGCCGGCGGGGTGGTGGCCGCGGCCGGCTGCGGCGGCAGGCCCGCTCCCGTCGGCGGGGCGGCGGGCTCGGCCCGGCCTTCGGCGGCGGCCGGCCGCAGGTCGCCGGCACGGTAGGTGCGTCCGGGCTGGACCGGTGTGGCCAGCCGGGCGACCTCTTCGGCCGACGCGGCGGTGCCGGCCGAGACGGTGGCCCGCCCGACGACGGCCCGGCCGGCGGACCGCTCGACCATCGGCCGTTCGGCGGTCGCGGGTACGGGTTCGGCGGGCTGGGGCGTCGCCACCGAAGCCGGCGGAGCGGAGGTGACGGGCGGCGCGGAGACGACGGGGGGTGCGGAAGCGACCGGTGGTGCGGAAGTGACGGGAGGCGCGGAAACGACCGGTGGTGCCGACACGACCGGTGGCGCGGAAACGACGGGAGGTGCGGAAGTGACGGGGGGTGCGGAGACCGGGGGCACTGCGGCGACGGGCGGCGCGGATACCGCAGGCGGAGCCGAAACCGGTGGCGGCGCGGCGGTGACCTGCGACGGGACCGGCTCCCGTGCGGCGAGGCCCGGCCACAGCGCACCCGTCGGGGGCGGCGGTGGCGGCTCGTACAGGTCGGGCAACTCTTCGGCCGGTGCGTCGGGCAGCGCGGTGCCGACCGCCGGCGGCGGGGGCAGGGGCGGCAGGTCGGCGGCTGGTGTGGCCGCCGGTTGCTCAGGTGCGTCGGCCGCCGCCGGGCGGGGCCGGTCCGCGTACGGCGGAACCCGCTCTTCGTCCATCAGTGCCTCCCGCGCCCACGCCCTGCCCAGCTCCAGACGCCGGCAGCAGAACGAACCTCACCGTCCACCGTGCCACATGACGGCGAACGAGCACAGCCGGAGTGCGACGGACCTGTCAGCGACCCGACGTCGAACTCGGCGTCGGCGAGCCGCCGGACGGCGCCGCGCTGACCCGCTGGCTCGCCGAAGCGGTCGCCGAGGCGCTGCCGCTGGCCGAGGCGGACGTTCCCGCGCTGGCCGAGGCCGAGGTGCCGGCGGTCGGCTCCGGGTTGGTGGTCGGTCCCGGGTGGGTCGTCGGCTCGGCGGGCTCGGTCGGGCTGGGCGGCGTGGTCGGGCTCGGCGTGGTCGGGTTCGGCGTCGGGGTGGTCGGACCCGGGGTCGGGGTGGTCGGGCCCGGCGTCGGGGTGGTCGGCCGTGGCGTCGGCGTGGTCGGACCCGGGGTGGGCGTCGTCGGGCGCGGAGTCGGACTCGGCGACGTCGGGGGCTTGTTCGGTGCCGGCAGCGCGTCGAAGACCCGGGTGGCGCCGAAGAAGCGCGACCACCAGACGGTCGAGACCTTGACCACGTCGCCGGTGGTCGGCGAGTGGACCATCTTGCCGCCGCCGATGTACATGCCGACGTGGTGGATGTCCTGCCACCTGTTGCTGCTGGAGAAGAAGAGCATGTCGCCGGGGAGGAGTTGGGTGCGGGCCACCGGCTTGTTACGGGTGCCGTAGTACTGGTCCTTGGCGACCCGGTTCAGGGTGTGGCCGACCGACCGGTAGGCGGCCCACATCAGCCCGGAGCAGTCGAAGCGGTGCGGCCCCTCGGCCGCCCACTCGTACGGCTTGCCGCGCTGGGCCAGGGCGTAGTTCACGGCGCCGACAGCCTTGGGGTTGGCGACCTTGCCCGCGACGCTTCCGCTGCCGTCGTAGCCGGGTGCGAGCTGCTGCTCCTGGGCGTCCCGCTGCTGTTCGGCGAGCAGGACCTGGGCCTGGTTCTGCTGCATCAACGACTGCAGCGTGGATTCCTGCTGACGGTGGGTCGTCGCGAGGGTGTTGTATTGCCCGACCAGGCCCTGCGCGACGGTGTTGGCGGCCAGGTAGGCCTGGTTGGCGGCCTGCTCGGCGGCGCGGGCGCGGGCGACCTCGCGGGCCGCGGTGCCGGTGTCGGCGCCGGTCTGGGCGCCCTTCTGGATCCGGGAGAGCGCGCCGAGGCCGTGCAGGTCGGTGCCGAAGATCCCGGGCGGCATGGCGGCCGCGTCCTTGAGCGCGTCGGTCGCGCTCTGGTCGGCCAGCCCCTCGGCCCTGGCAAGGTCTTCGCGGGCGGTGCGCAGGGTGGCTTCGGCAGTGGTCAGCGTGGTGGTCGCGGCGTCCCGGTCGATCTGGAGCTTGAGGAGCTGGTCGCTGATCCGGCCGTATTCGATCTGCTTGGCCATGATGTCGGCGGCCAGCGGGCCGTTGACGGTCGGCACCGTCGGGGTGCCCGTGCCGCCGCTCGGGGTCGTGGTGCCGGGCAGCTGGAAGGGGCCGGTCGGCAGCGGCCGGCTGCCGCTGTCCGGGATCGTCGTCGGCAGGGGCGGATCGGCGTACGCGGGCGCGGCGAGCGCCATCGTCGCGGCGGCGGCGAGAAGAGCGGACCAGGCCACCGGTCGCAGAACGAAGCTGATCGTGCCGTCCTGTCGGCGGTGCCGCCTGGAATTCTTCTTGGCCATCCCTGCCCCGTCCGGTGGGTAACCGCCCCGCTGGTAGCGGGGCGAGGTGTGACGCCACGCGGTCGTGGCGTCCCAATTTTTCTTACCGCACCGGCGCCACTCCTGTCGATTGGGTCACGGGTAACAGGTACCTGAGAAGTTGGTGAAGTGGGTCGCTGCTCACCGGCCGACGGTCGGCGGATCCCCCGTCGGGACGTAGGCTCTGACCGGGAAGTTGGCCGGAAGGGGCGTTGCGGGCATGGATGTCGGACGAAAGCGCGAGCTGGAGGAGAAGGTCTACGCGGGGGAGCGACTGACCCGCGAGGACGGCGAGGCGCTCTACGACAGCGACGACCTGGCCTGGCTCGGCCGGCTGGCGCACCACCGACGTACGGAGTTGAACGGCGATCGGGTGATGTTCAACGTCAACCGGCACCTCAACCTGACGAACGTCTGCAGTGCCTCCTGCGCCTATTGCTCTTTTCAGCGCAAACCGGGTGAGAAGGATGCGTACACGATGCGCATCGAGGAGGCGGTCCGCAAGGCCAAGGAGATGGAGGACGAGCAGCTCACCGAGCTGCACATCGTCAACGGCCTGCACCCGACCCTGCCCTGGCGCTACTACCCGAAGGTGCTGCGCGAGCTGAAGGCCGCCCTGCCGAAGGTCAAGCTCAAGGCGTTCACGGCGACCGAGGTCCAGTGGTTCGAGAAGATCAGCGGTCTGCCGGCCAGCGAGATCCTCGACGAGTTGATGGACGCCGGGCTGGAGTCGCTGACCGGCGGCGGTGCCGAGATCTTCGACTGGGAGGTCCGGCAGCACATCGTCGATCACGCCTGCCACTGGGAGGACTGGTCGCGGATCCACCGGCTGGCCCACGAGAAGGGGCTGCGTACGCCGTCGACGATGCTCTACGGCCACATCGAGGAGCCGCGCCACCGGGTCGACCACGTGCTGCGACTGCGTGAGCTGCAGGACGAGACGGGCGGCTTCACGGTCTTCATCCCGTTGCGCTACCAGCACGACTTCGTCGACTCCGCCGATGGCAAGATCCGCAACCGGATCCAGGCCCGTACGACGATGGCGTCCCCGGCCGAGTCGCTGAAGACCTTCGCCGTGTCCCGGCTGATGCTCGACAACATCCCGCACCTCAAGTGCTTCTGGGTGATGCACGGCCTGTCGGTGGCCCAGTTGTCGCTCAACTTCGGCGTCGACGACCTGGACGGCTCGGTGGTCGAATACAAGATCACCCACGACGCCGACTCGTACGGCACGCCCAACACCATGCACCGCGACGACCTGCTGCACCTGATCTGGGACGCCGGCTTCCGGCCGGTCGAGCGGGACACCCGCTACAACGTCGTCCACGAGTACGACGCCCCGCCGCCGCTCGCCGAACGGCGGGCCGAGCCGCAGCAGGTCTGGGCCTGACGCACCGTCCCACCCGCCCGTGACCTGCCGGTCCGGGCGGGTGACCGGACGCCGCCCCGGCCCGGCTACCCTCAACTGGTCATGAGTGAGCGAATCGGTCGGCCCAGGCTCGTCCGTGACGGCTGCGGGCGGCCGTCATGACCGAGGAGAAGACCACGTATCCCCGGCGGGACGCCGAAGGCCGCATAGAGCATCTGCCCGACCTGCTCGGGGTGGCCCTGGCGGGCCTGGTCATCGGCGTGCTCGCGCTGGTGGTCTTCGACGCCGGTTTCGCGCTGATGGGGCTGGGCGAGTTCGGCCGGGCCAACGGCTGGCTGGCGATCATCCTGCCGGCGTGGATCTTCGTCGAGGAGTTCCGGGCATGGTCGTACGGGCCGGCCCGGATCGCGGCGGCCCTGGTCGCCGCCGCCGTGTCGATCACCGCCGGGCTGCTGGCCGCCGGTCTCGCCGAGGAACTGCCGGCACTGGCGTCGGGTTCGCTCGCGGCCGGGGTGTTCGCGCTGGTCTACTCGTTGATCTGGTTCTACGGCATCCGGTGGCTCGCCCACCGGGTCGGCTGATCGGAGTTGTCATGAGCGAGCGCGGTGAGCGAATCGGCTGGCGCAGGGTGACTCATGGCAAATGTGAGCGAAGCGAGGAGTTGTCATGAGTCCCGGGGTTAAGTACACGCTGGGCCGGCTCGGGTTGTTCCTGGCGGTCGCGCTGGTGCTGTGGCCGGTTCCCCTGAACCTCTTCGTCAAGCTCATGCTGGCGGTGATCATCTCGGCGGCGCTGGCCTTCTTCCTGCTGCGCGGGTTGCGCGACCAGATGGCGGAGCAGTTGTCCGACAATGTCACCCGGCGTCGTACCGAGAAGGAGAAGTTGCGTTCGGCGCTGGCCGGTGACGACCAGGCGGCCGGCAGCACGTCCGCGACCGGCGACGCCTCGACCGACGACGCGGCCGCCGGCAAGCGGTCGCCGGACGCGGATCGCTGACGTACGGCGGGTCCGGCGCGGGCATCGTCGACCGCACCGGACCCACCGGGCTCACCAGTTGGTCGAGCCGGCGACCTTCGGCCAGGGCTTCCACCAGGGCTTGATCAGGTAGGCGATGCCGCCGGAGCCGCCGGAGACGCCACCGCTGGCGTTGATCCGCTTGGTGCGCAGCCAGATCTGCTCGAACTGCTCGCGCTGGTAGACGTTGCGCACCTCCGCGTTCGTCGACGACGCGGGGTCGTTGACGATCACGTCACCGTCGGCGGTGAAGCCGACGATGGTGAACAGGTGGCCCGACGTGCCGTAGTTGGAGCCGTCGAGTTCGTTCGCGAGGAACGACTGCGAGGTGACCACCGGCAGGCCCGCCTTGATGAAGTGTTCGACCTCGTCGAGGGAGTGCAGCCGGGTGACCCGGGCGTCGATGCCGGGGAAGGTTGCCGCGTACGCGGTGTTGAACGGCCAGTTGCCCGCGCCGCCGTACGCGTAGTCCCAGGTCATCCGGGCGGCGTGGGCGACCTGCGGGTCGGTGTAGCCGGGCGTGATCCAGGACATGTCCGAGGTGGACGGTCCGCGGCCGTGGTATTCCAGCACCATCGTGGTGGACGTGGGACTGCACCAGACCTGCCCGCCGCCGCCCCACTCCGGGTAGTTGCCCCGGTGGATCATCTGCGACCGGGGTGGCACGGCGAGTTCCCGGCCCCAGGCGATGCCGCCGGCGCTCGGTGTGACGGTGAACCGGTCGGGGACGTACGAGCTCATCGCGCCGAGCATGAACACCCGCGGCGACTGCCACTGGCCCGGCGCCCGGTAGAGGGTCAGCCGGAACTGGTAGGCGGTCAGCATCACGCCGTTCGCGACGTCGTCGATCGAGAACGTGTCGGTCCAGATCGTCGACCAGGGGTCCCCTTGGCGGTTGACGCTGGTCCGCTTGATGTCCTCGTCGCCGGAGGCCCAGCGGCCCATCACGTACCAGGGGGTCTGGTTCCCGGTGTTGTAGGTGCCCTGCAGTTCGATCTGGATCCAGGTGCCCTCGGGGGTGACGGCGTTCCAGGACGGAACGAGTTCGCTGGCCGCGAAGCCGACCTGGGTCACCGGTGAGGTCCAGGTGGAGTATTTCCAGGTCCGGGTCTCGCCGCTGTGCGGATCGGCGTATTCGGTGGTGCCGGCGGGGTTGAGCATCGTGATGCCGGTGCGCAGGCCGGGCAGGGCGACGGTGCCGCGGTGGGTGCCGCCGCGCCAGTCGCGGAAGCTGGACCACTCCTGGTAGGTGATCTGCTCGTCGTGGCTGGTGGGGGGCCCGGTGGCCAGCGCGGGGGCGGCCGGGACGAGGAGGGCGGACGCGGTGACGCCGGCGACGGCGACCGCGCGGAGACGTGGTCTGACCATGAGGGCTCCGCATTTTGTCGGGGGTCGATATCTGCCCGCCACTATCCCGCTTGGAGAGATTTTTCGCCAGACCCCAACGGTTGGAAAGTCTTTGCCGGCGTGACGATCACTCTGACATGGAACAGAGAGTGAGTCATGTTGATATGACCATGTGCAGGGTGGTGCAGTGATGCATCGACAAGCGGGATCCTCCGCACTCTCTGGAGGTTTGTATGCCGTTGCGCACCCCCGGATCGACCCGGCGGGCCACCACCCTCGCCACCGCCCTCGCGGTCGGCCTGTTCGCGGTGGTCAGCCCGGTGTCGGCCGATCCCCGACCCGATGCCGCCGCCGGCGGCACCACCGAATACCGGGTCACCGGCCCGCACGACCTCGCCGACCGCAACGCGGTCGCGCGTACCGGCGCCTCGATCGACTACGTCGAGCACGGCCGGCTCCACGTGTCGGCCATCCCCGCCGAGGCCGAGGCCATCGCCGCCCTCGGCTTCAAGCTCGAAGCCGTACCGGCACCACCCGCGCGGGGCACCGGGGCCAGCACCGACGCCTTCCCGCCGGCCGACTCCAACTACCACGACTACGCCGAACTCATCGCCGTCGTGAACAAGGTGGTCGCCGACCATCCGACCATCGCCCGCAAGAGCAGCATCGGTACCTCGTACGAGGGCCGGGACCTGCCGGTGATCAAGATCTCCGACAACGTCGCCACCGACGAGAACGAGCCGGAGATCCTCTTCAACTCCCAGCAGCACGCCCGCGAGCACCTGACCGTCGAGATGGCGATCTACCTGCTCAACCTCTTCACCGACAACTACGGCACCGACTCGCGGATCACCAACATCGTCAACAGCCGGGAGATCTGGATCGTCCCGACCGTCAACCCCGACGGCAGCGAGTACGACATCGCCACCGGCTCCTACCGCTCGTGGCGCAAGAACCGCCAACCCAACAGCGGATCCTCGTACGTCGGCACCGACCTCAACCGCAACTGGGGCTACAACTGGGGCTGCTGCGGTGGCTCGTCCGGCTCCACGTCGTCGGACACCTACCGCGGCCCGTCCGCGTTCTCCGCGCCCGAGACCGCGGCCCTGCGCAACTTCGTCAACAGCCGGGTCGTCGGCGGCGTCCAGCAGCTCAAGGCCAACATCGACTTCCACACCTACTCGGAACTCGTCCTCTGGCCGTTCGGCTACACCACCGCCAACACCGCACCCGGCCTCAACGCCGACCAGCAGGCCGTCTTCCAGACCATCGGCCAGCAGATGGCGGCCACCAACGGCTACACCCCCGAACAGTCGTCCGACCTCTACATCACCGACGGCGACAGCATCGACTGGATGTGGGGACAGCACGGCATCTGGGCGTACACCTTCGAGATGTACCCCGGCTCGGCCGGCGGTGGCGGCTTCTACCCGCCCGACGAGGTCATCCCCGCCCAGACCTCCCGCAACCGGGAAGCGGTGCTGATCCTCGCCGAGTACGCCGACTGCCCGTACCGGGCCACCGGCAAGCAGGACCAGTACTGCGGCGGAGGCGGCGGCACCACGGTCTGGTCCGACACCTTCGAGACCGCGACCGGCTGGACCATCAACCCGGACGGCACCGACACCGCCACCTCCGGGCAGTGGGAACGCGGTACGGCCCAGCCGACCAACTCCTCCGGCGCCAAGCAGCTCGCCCCGTTCGCCGGCACCAACGACCTGGTCACCGGACGGCTCGCCGGCACCGCCGCCGGGGACTACGACATCGACGGCGGGGTGACCAGCGCCCGGTCCCCGGCGATCACGCTGCCCGCCAGCGGGACGCTGAGCCTGCGGCTCAACTGGTACCTGGCGCACGGCTCCAACTCGTCGTCGGCCGACTACTTCCGGATCAGCGTCGTGCACAACGGCGGCACCACCCAGCTCCTCAACGTCAACGGGGCGGCCAGCAACCGCAACGGCACCTGGACGGCGGCCAACCTCAACCTGACCCCGTACGCCGGACAGTCGGTGCGGATCCTGGTCCAGGCCGCCGACGCCTCCGGAGCCAGCCTCGTCGAGGCGGCCGTCGACAATGTGACCGTTGTGAGTTCCTGATCGGCAGGTGGCCTGGCGCGGGCGCTCTTTGCCCGCGCCGGGCCAGCCCCTGGGGGCGTTCGCGCGGGCGTACTTCGCCCGGGCGAACGCCCTTCGCTTGTTCGCGTCACCCTCCACCGTCAGCCGTAGCGCCTGCGTCACCTTCGCCGCGCCGGCCGGGTCGTTTCGGTGGGAAGCGCCGGCCGTCGACCGAACCGACTTTCCTGATGACCGACCCAGTTGGTGAAAGAGGCTTTCGGAGATTCTGCAATTGCGACCTTGTGTTGATAGATGTAGATCTCATAGGGTGGATGAAGTCGGGTGCACAAAGGGCAAAAGGCGGCCGACCGGTGCCTTTGCGGCATCGACGGTATTCGCGGGAAACGGGGGAGTGAACGTGAGATTAACAATTGTGGAGCGAGTTCTTCGCGTGCTGGGGGTGGCTGTCCTGGCGGCGGCCCTGCTGGCGGTCCCGGCCGCGAGCCAGGCCGCTGCCTCGGCTCCAGCGGGTGACAAGTTGGAAAGCGTTGCGGCGGGACCTGATGGCGAACGTGCGTCGGCGGCAGCCGCGAGCTACATTCTCGTCAACGCGGGAACTGGTAATTGCCTGAGTGCCAACTTCAATAATTCTGTGTATACGACGCCGTGCAGCGGCGTTATCTACCACGAGTGGTATCTCAGTTCCTCGAATGAGCTGATCAACGCGGGAACCGGTCGCTGCCTGAGTGCGAATTTCAACAATGCTGTGTATACGACGCCGTGCAGCGGTGTGATCTACCACGGGTGGGTCGGATCGGGGTGGAACGTCATCAATGCGGGAACTGGTCGCTGCTTGAGCGCGAATTTCAACAATGCTGTGTATACGACGCCGTGCAGCGGTGTGATCTACCACGACTGGTACCTCTACTGATACTGCGGCGTCCTCCGGTGACGGCCGACGAGCGGGTGATGCCCCGGCATCACCCGCTCGTCGGCGGCCCGGCCGCGCTCCGTTGTCGGCCGGTCATCCTGATCGGGGCCGGTTCCTGAGTGGTTGCTGCGACGGTGAGTTGCTGGACACGGTTCTGGGGCGGGTCAAGGGGTTTGCGCTACCGTGCTAGCGACCGTCCGCAGCGAAGCCGGTGTGATTCCGGCGCTGTCCCGCAACTGTGATGCCCCCTACGCGGGGACGAGCCAGGTCGCCTGCGCCGGTCGCGAACCGCGCTCTCGAGGAAGGGTGCCTCGCGGGCGGGGCGCCCAACGAACCCTGTCGGCGATGCAACACAACCTCGACCGACAGGAGGAACGATGTCCAGACGTACCCGGATGTTGGCCACGGCGTTCGCCGCCGCGGTCGCCGTGACCCTCGGCGCCTGCGCCGGCGGCTCCGGTGCCGACGAGCCCGCCGGCCAGCCGAGCGAAAGCGCCACCTACCCGGTCACCGTCGGCACCGTCACCCTCGACCAGCGGCCGGAGAAGATCGTCTCGCTGTCGCCCTCGGCCACCGAGATGCTCTACGGGATCGGCGCCGGGTCGCAGGTGACCGCCGTCGACGACAACTCGAACTACCCGCCCGACGTGCCCAAGAGCGAACTGTCCGGGTTCAACCCCAACGCCGAGGCGATCGCCGCCGAGGCACCCGACCTGGTGGTGCTCTCCAACGACACCAACAAGATCGTGGACCAGCTCACCCGGCTCCAGATTCCGGTGTACGTCGCGGCGGCCGCGACCACCCTCGACGACACGTACCGGCAGATCCGCGAACTCGGCACGCTCACCGGACACCCGGACGCCGCCGACGACCTGGCCACCCGGATCGCCGACGAGATCGCCAAGCTGGTCAAGGACGTACCGCAGCGGTCGGAGAAGCTGACCTACTACTACGAACTCGACCCGACCTACTACACGGTGACCAGCAAGACCTTCATCGGCTCGCTGTTCGGCCTCGTCGGTCTGGACAACGTCGCCGACCCGGCCGACCCGGACGGCGCCAACGGCGGCTACCCGCAGCTCGGCCTCGAAGCGCTCTTCAGCGCCGACCCCGACTTCGTCTTCCTCGCCGACGTCAAGTGCTGCCAGCAGTCGGCCGAGACGGTCAAGGCGCGGCCCGGCTGGGCCGACCTGACCGCGGTCAAGAACAACCAGATCGTCGCCCTCGACGACGACATCGCATCCCGCTGGGGCCCGCGCGTCGTCGACCTCGTACGCGCCATCGTCGACGCGGTCAGCAAGGTCCCCGCGTGACGTTGCGCCCTCCGGCGGATTCCGCCCGGCCCGCGACCGCGGGCCGGGCGAAGTCCATTCGGATGGGGCCGACCGGCCCCGACCGGGCATCGGGTGTGGCCCGGCCCGGCTCCCCGGCATCCGGCCCGCGGCCGGCGCGGCTGCGTCCGGGCTGGCTGATCGCCGGGTTCGGCGCCGTGCTGGTCGCCGCCGTCGCCGGCCTCGCCTTCGGGCCGATCAGCCTGCCCCCGCTGAGCGTCGCCGCCGAACTGCTCAACCTCATTCCGGGTGTCGACATCGACAGTGGACTGACCGCCCGGGAAGCCGCCATCGTCACCGAACTCCGGCTGCCCCGGGTCGTCCTCGGCCTGCTCGTCGGCGGCATGCTCGCCCTCGCCGGCGGCTGCTACCAGGCTGTGTTCCGCAACCCGCTGGCCGACCCGCACCTGCTGGGCGTCGCGGCCGGCGCCGGCCTCGCCGTCACCGCCGTCATCGCGCTGCGCCCCGCCACCGCCGGCGACGCCACCGCCGGCCTGCCGGTCACCGTGCCGCTCGCCGCCTTCGTCGGCGCCGTCGGCGCGGTCCTGCTCACCTACCTGCTCGGCGTCGCGGGCGGCCGCGACCGTAGCCCGGCCACCCTGATCCTCGCCGGCGTCGCCGTCTCCGCGTTCCTCGCCGCCGGCCAGACCTACCTGCTCCAGCAGAACGTCGACAACATCCGCGAGGTCTACTCCTGGCTGCTCGGCCGGGTCGCCACCGCCGGCTGGCACGACGTCCTCATCGTGCTGCCGTACGCCGCCGTCACCGCGGCGATCGTGCTCCTGCACCGGCGCGAACTCGACGTACTGTCGGTCGGTGACGAGGAGGCCGCCAGCCTCGGCCTGCACCCGCAGCGCTCCCGCTACCTGCTGCTCGCCGCCGCCTCGCTGGGCACCGCCGCCGCCGTCTCGGTCTCCGGCCTGATCGGCTTCGTCGGGATCATCGTCCCGCACGCCGTACGGCTGCTCGCCGGCACCAGCTACCGGACCATCCTGCCGCTGTCGATGCTCTTCGGCGGCGCCTTCCTCGCGCTGACCGACCTGGTGGCCCGTACCGCCGCCGCCCCCGCCGAGATCCCGATCGGGGTGGTCACCGCGTTCTTCGGCGCGCCGTTCTTCGTGCTCGTCCTGCGCCGTGCCAAGCGGGTGTCGGTGTGACGGCGGGAGCGCCGGCACCATCGCCGGGACCGGCCGCCGTCGAGGTGGCCGGGCTCTGCGTCGACCTCTCCGGAAACCGGATCGTCGACCACGTCGACCTCACCGTCCACGCCGGCGAATGGGTCACCGTCATCGGCCCCAACGGGGCCGGCAAGTCGACCCTGCTGCGCGCCGTCGGCGGCCTGCTGCCCGCCACCGGCGCCATCTCCCTCTTCGGTACGCCGGCCGGCGCGCTCCGCCGCCGGGACCGGGCCCGGATCGTCGCGACCGTGGTGCAGATGCCGGCCGTACCGCCGGGCATGACCGTCTTCGACTACACGCTGCTCGGCCGTACGCCGTACATCGCGCCGCTCGGGCGGGAGTCGGCCGCCGACCTGGCGGCGGTCCGGGACGTACTCGGGCAACTTGATCTCGACCGGTTCGCCGACCGGCAGCTCGCCACCCTGTCCGGCGGTGAGCGCCAGCGGGTCTTCCTGGCCCGGGCGCTGGCCCAGGGGGCCACCCTGCTGCTGCTCGACGAACCGACCAGCGCGCTCGACATCGGGCACCAGCAGGAGGTGCTCGAACTCGTCGACCAGCTTCGCCGCGACCACGGTCTCACCGTGCTCGCCACCATGCACGACCTGTCGCTGGCCGGCGAGTACGCCGACCGGATGGTGCTGCTCGCCGACGGCCGGGTCGTCGCGGCCGGTCCACCGCAGGACGTGCTCACCGAGGAGTTGCTCGCCACCCACTACCGGGCCCGGGTACGGGTCATCCCCGGCGACCACGGTCCCCTGGTCGTACCGGTCCGACCGCGGTTCGCGGCACGCGCGGGTGGCGGCGCGGGCGCCGATCAAGGGGATGCTTCCGGCATTTCGGTCGGCCTGAGCCACGACAAGACCTAGATCGACGAGAACCGGGGGTGCCCGCCACGGCGGACACCCCCGGATTCCGGCGGCGAACGGTCAGTTTGTTGCCGGCGTGAGCTTCGGTGCCGCGTCCATCGCCGGGGTGAACAGCCGTACCGGCTGTTCCGACCGGAGCGTGGCCGGGCCGGCGGAGTCGGCGCCACACAGGGCGGTGAGCAGCGTTTCCACCAGTGCCTGCGAGATCGGATCCGGCTGGCCGGGCAGTTGGTAGTGCGTCATGTTCTGCATCAACGTGAACTGCCTGGTCCCGTCGGGGGAGTGCAGTGAGATCGCGTTGTGGCCGAACACCTGCCCGTCGTGACCCCACACCGTGCCGCACGGCAGCGCGTTGCTGTAGAGGCCCAGGCCGTAGCCACCCGCCTCGGGGAACTCCGGGATGAACGGAACCGTCTTCTGCATCTCGGCGAGTTCCGCCGGACGCAGCAACTTGCCGGTGAGCAGAGCCCGGTAGAACTTGTTCAGGTCGCTGGTCGTGGAGACCAGCTCACCGGCCATCCAGCCCCACGACATGTTGAAGACGCTGAAGTCCCGCAGTTCGGTCTCGGTCCACGGGACGTACGCCTTCGCGTGCGGCAGCAGGATGCGTGGCGTCCGGCCCGGGAAGTACGTCTGCCACAGCCCGGTCGGCCAGATCACCCGACGGCTGATCTCCAGCGCCGCCGGCAGCCTGGTGATCTTTTCCAGGATCAGCCCGGCGAGGATGTAGTTGGTGTTCGAGTAGCTGTAGCGCTCGCCCGGTGCGTTCGTCGCCGGCATGTCCAGGCCGACGCGGGCCAGCTCACGGGGCTGGAAGGTCTTGCTTTGGGCCGCCAGAAGCTGCTCGGGCGTGGCGAAGATGGCGTTGGTGTAGTTGCCGATGCCGCTGGTGTGGTTGAGCAGCATCCGTACGGTGACGCCCTCGCGCCCGAGGTCGGGCAGGTAACGGCCGACCGGCGCGTCGAGGTCGAGCCGGCTCTCACCGACGAGTTGGAGCAGCGCGACGGCGGTGAACGTCTTGGTGATGCTGCCCACCCGGTGCTGGTAGGTGGGGCGGATCTTGCGGTTGGTGTCGATGTCGGCGATCCCGCTGGCCCGCGACCAGCGGCCGTTGCCGTCCCGGACCTCCGCGAACGTGCCGACCATGCCGGCCGCGGTGATCCTGTTAAGCCCGGCCTGCAGGTCGTCGGCCGGCGCGGCCACGGCCGGCGAGCCGGTGGCGACGAGCACCACACTCAGGGTCGCCGCGCATGCCGCGGCGAAGATCTTCCGGTACGGATTTCCCACATGCCCTCCCCAGTGGACGACGGATCCGACATCATCCATCTTTCCGTTACCCGGGGCGGCGCGGCTCCTACCAGCTATCGATCATTCGGTCCTCCCCAGGTGGGAGAACGCTCGGTTCCGACCGGCGAGGCCCTAGGTCAGGCGACCTTGAGTTGCTCGTCGCCGAAATCGGCGATCAGCTTGAGCGTGCCACCGAGTGCGGCGATGTAGCGACCCAGCACTTCCTGGGTGGAGACGTTTCCGGCCTCGATCTGCGACACCCGTGCGACAGAGACTCCCATGCGAGAAGCAACCTGCTCCTGGGTCATCCCGCGGTGTTTCCGCAACTCGGCGAGTCGCCAGCCGCGAGCCTGGTCAAGCATCTCGCCGACCGCCGCATCGAAGGCCCTCTGCCCGCCGGCGGTCTCGACCGCCCGCTCAAGGTGACCGCTGTCCCGCCACCGCTTAACGCCGCTCATAGTCGATCTCCTTCTCCCGCTCCTTCAAGTATGTGGCGTAGAGGTGACGTGGTGACGCTGTCGACGAGCGGTCGTCCTTCGCCCGGGCCGCTTTGCTCCAGGCAACCGATCGGTGGCTGGCCATGTTGTTGAAAAGGACTAACCAGGACGCGAACCAGGTCGTAGAGTGGTTCGCTCGTGCGTGGCGTCGCCGCGCCGGGCACTGCCGGTACCGCTGGCGCGGGGGGCCGGGCGGCCCAGGTCAAGACATCGACCCGGGAGGTGCCGAGCCGCATGCCGTCCACCGATCTCGACAGTCAGCTCGCCGACGAGCGGACCCACCTGGCCACGTCCCGCACCGCGTTGCACGCGATGCGGCTGCGGGCCGAGCAGCTTTACGCCAGTGGCGCGTCGATCGCCGGGGACCCGTTCGCCGCCGAGACGCTCGGCATCGCCCTGGCCCGGCGGGTCGCCGAACTCGCCGACGACCCGAACACCCCGCTGTTCTTCGGCCGCCTGGACTTCGCCCCGGAGCGGCGTCCGGATGCCGGCTCCGGGGACCGGCCGGACCTCGCCCCGGAAGACGCGGCCACGACCGGCCGGTTCCACATCGGGCGCCGGCACGTCACCGACGCGTTCGGCGAACCTCTCGTACTCGACTGGCGGGCGCCGGTCAGCCGGGCGTTCTACCGGGCCAGTGCCCGCGAGCCGCAGGGCGTACGGGTCCGGCGCCGGTTCGGGTTCGCCGGTGGCGAGTTGACCAGCTTCGAGGACGAGCGGCTGGACCGGGGCGAGGAACTGGGTACCACGAGCCGCATCCTGATCGAGGAGATCGAGCGGCCGCGCGTCGGCCCGATGCGTGACATCGTCGCCACCATCCAGCCGGAGCAGGACGAACTCGTCCGGGCCGACCTCGACACGTCGATCTGCGTGCAGGGGGCGCCGGGCACCGGGAAGACCGCCGTGGGGCTGCACCGGGCGGCGTACCTGCTGTATCTGCACCGCGAACGGCTGCGCAAGTCCGGTGTGCTGATCGTGGGGCCGAACCAGGCGTTCCTCGGCTACATCGCCGCCGTCCTGCCGGCGCTCGGCGAGCTGGAGGTGAAGCAGTCGACGATCGACGACCTGATCGCCCGGGTGCCGGTACGCGGCACCGACCCGGTGGAGACCGAGGTGGTCAAGCACGATCCGCGGATGGCGACCGTGCTGCACCGGGCGCTGTGGGCGCGGCTGGCCCGCCCGGCCGGTCCGATCCAGATCTCCGACGGCGCCTACCGGTGGCGGATCGACGAGGGGGTGCTGCGCCGGCTCGTCGACGACGTACGGCGGGAGGAGTTGCCGTACACGCTGGGCCGGGAGCGGGTCCGGGCCCGTACGGTGGCGCTCCTGCAACGGCAGGCCGAGTCGCGCAGCGGTGAGTCGCCGCCGGAGTCCTGGCAGCGCCGGATGGGCAAGGCCCGGCCGGTGGTGGAGTTCCTCGACGCCTGCTGGCCGGCGGTGACCCCGGAGACGCTGGTCTTCGACCTGCTCACCGATCCACAGTTGCTCGCCGGGGCGGCCGACGGGGTGCTCACCGCCGAGGAGCGGGCCGCGCTGGTCTGGCCGAAGCCGCCGCGTACGGTCCGCGGCGCGAAGTGGAGCACGGCTGACCTGGTGCTCCTCGACGAGGCTGCCGGGCTGCTCGAACGCCAGTCGAGCGTCAGCCACATCGTGCTCGACGAGGCGCAGGACCTTTCCCCGATGCACTGCCGGGCCATCGCCCGGCGTACCTCGCACGGCTCGATCACCCTGCTCGGCGACCTGGCCCAGGGCACCGCGCCGTGGGCCGCCGCCGACTGGGCCGAGTCGCTGCGACACCTCGGCAAGCCCGCGGCCGCGGTCATTCCGCTGACGACCGGGTTCCGGGTGCCGGAGGCGGTGGTCGCGCTGGCCAACCGGCTGTTGCCGGCCCTGGAGGTCGACGTGCCGCCGGCGGTGTCGCTGCGCCGGGACGGCGAGTTGGCTGTACGCGCCGTGGCCGACCTGCCGGCTGCCGTCGTCGCCGAGGTGCGGGCCGCGACCGCGTACCCGGGTTCGGTGGGCCTGATCGCGGCCGACCGGCAGATCCCGGCGCTGCGGGCGGCGCTGGACGCGGCCGGGCTGAAGACCGCCGACCTGGACGACCCGGAAGACGGCGCGGTCACGGTGGTGCCCGCGACGCTGGCGAAGGGCCTGGAGTACGACCATGTCGTCGTCGCCGAACCGGCCGCGATCGTGGCCGCCGAGCCGCGCGGCCTGCACCGGCTCTACGTCTGCCTGACCCGGGCCGTCTCCCGGCTGAGTGTGCTGCACACCGAGCCGCTGCCGGCCGTGCTGACCGGCTAGGCCGAGCCCGACCCAGGACATGCGACCCCGAGGCCGCGTATCACGCAGCCGACGTACTACAAACTGTTTGTACTACAAGCGGCTTGTACTACAAACAGTTTGTAGTACGTTGGGTCGGTGCAGATCGTGGGTCGACGTGCCGAGTTGGCGGAGCTGGCGGCAGCTTGGGACCGTGCCAAAGCTGGTAAACCCCAGTTGGCGGTGGTCTGGGGGCGCCGCCGGGTCGGCAAGACCTACCTCCTGACCCATTTCGCGCAGGGCAAGCGCTCCGTCTATTTCACGGCGACCCGACAGGACGCCGACGAACGGCAACTTCGCCGGTTCGCCGAGGCCGTACGCGAGCAACTCGGCGGCGAGGTGGCGGATCTGGCACCGTCGACCTTCCCCAGTTGGGAAGCGGCGTTGCGATTCCTCGCGGGGTTGGCCCGTATCGAGCCGCTGTTGATCGTCCTCGACGAAGCGCCTCGGCTCACCGGAGGGCATGCCGACTTCGCCGACACCGTTTCCGCTGTCTGGGAGAATCACGTCCGGGACCAACGGTTGATGCTGGTGCTGTCGGGTTCAGCGGTGGCGCTGATGGAGCAGATGCTGGGCCCTCAGGGCGGCCTGCACCGTCGAGCTGGCGTCGAGCGTCGAATGGATCCCTTTCCCGTGCTCGACGCACGGGCATTCCAGCCGGACCTGTCCCCGGCAGATTTCCTCCAGGCATATGCCGCCTGTGGCGGCTATCCGCTGCATCTCATGCGATGGTCGGCGGAACGGTCCACCGAGGAGAATCTTCAGGAGATGGCTTTCACACCGGGTGGGCTTCTTCTCCGTGACGCGCCGGACATCCTCTCTGAGGATCTTGACTGGCGAGGTGGTTACGAACGGGTTCTCACGGCCATGGCTGGCGGTGCTCGGCGGCGGTCAAGGATCGCTGGCCGCGCGCAGCAGCGCATCGACTACACCCTGGACCGCTTGCGCCGTGCGGGATACGTCCAGGTGATCCGGGCGCTCGGCACCAGTGGCTCGACCGATCCACTCTATGAGATCGCCGATGACTACCTCGCCTACTGGTTCGCCGTACTGCGGGACGACGCCGATCTGATCGACGGCGGCCAGGGAGCCGCCGTTCGGCAACGTACGTGGGGGCGCTGGCAGACGCACGTCGCCCGGGTTTTCGAGTCGGCGGCGCGCGAACATGCTCAGCGTTTGGTGGCCAACGGAACACTGCCCGGCGATACCATCATCGGCCGGTGGTGGAAAGACGAAACCGTTGAAATCGACGTACTCGGACTCACCGGGGATCAGCCGGCTTTGGTCGGTGAATGCCGCTGGCAGACCAAACCGTTGACGCAGCGAGATCTTGCTGATCTCCGGCGGCGGGCGGCGCATCTGCCGTCGCCGGGGCAGGCAGGACTGATCTTCGCGTTCTGGGCGCGGGGCAGTGCGGACGAGAGTCTTGCCGCACATCCCGAAGTACGTACCTTCACTCCCGCCGACATCTTGGGGACCGGCTGAGGGCGGTGGCCCGACCGGACCGTTCGGTTCGTCGTGGCCTCGGTCGCGGCGTCCGGGGTGGGCGCGGGATCATTTCACGATGAGCGACGGTGACGACGAGCAGCGCCGGCTGACGATCAGTGATCCCAAGGTGATGCGGGCGCTGGCGCATCCGGCCCGCCTGGAGATCATGGAGCACCTGAGCAGCACCGGGTCGGACGTGACCGCCACCGAGGTCGCCGAGCTGGTCGGCCTGTCGCCGAGCGCCACCAGCTACCACCTGCGTGAGCTGGCGAAGTTCGGGCTGGTGGAGCACGCGCCGAGCCGGGGCGACGCCCGGGAACGGGTGTGGCGGGCGACGATGCGGGGTTGGTCGGTCGACGCGGGCCACGACGCGGAGGCGCAGGCGGCCGAGCAGACCCTGGTGAACGTCTTCATCGAGCGAGACCTCGGCCGGATGCGGGACTGGGTGCGGCGGTCGCACGACGAGCCGAAGGAGTGGTACGAGGCCGCGGTGATCGCCGGCCCGGTCCTGCTGCTTACCGCCGAGGAGTTGCGGGAGGTCAACGAGAAGGTGTTCGAGTTGCTGGCGCCGTACCGGCGGCGCGAGCGGCACGCCGATCCGCCGGCCGGCAGCCGGCGGGTGGTTGTCCACTACGTGACGATGCCGATGGACTGAACCTGCTTGCCCTCGACAGATGTGAAGGATTACTTTCGAAGTATGTCCTTCACGTCTGCGGGCGCGGCTGCCCCCGAACCGCCCTCGCGCTGGTCCGACGTCTACCTCGCGGCCGTGGCGCGGGGCGTCTCGACCTGCGGTGACTTCCTCGCCGCCACCGCGCTCGTGCTCGCCCTCCAGGGCTCCGGCGCGGGCGGGTTCGCCGTCGCCGCACTGCTGCTGGCCAAGACCATCCCGATGGCGGCGCTCGCCCCGGTCGCCGGCCGGATCGCCGACCGGGTCGACAGCCGTACGGTGCTCGTGGTCGCCGGCCTCGGTCAGGCGGTGACCTGCGCGGCACTGGCCTTCGTCAGCCATCCCGTCGCGGTGATCGCCCTGGTCACGCTGCTCTCCGTCGGGCTCGCCGTTACCCAGCCGACCCTCGCCGCGCTGGTGCCGGCGATGGTCCGCAAGGAGGACCTGGCCCGGGCCGGCGCGATCAGCCAGACGGCCGCCACCACCGGCATGATGGCGGGACCCGCCCTGGCCGGCGTGCTCGTCGGCCAGTTCGGTGCCACCGTTCCGCTGCTGATCGACGCGGTCAGCTACCTCGCCCTGGTGGCGGCCGGGCTGCTGCTGCATACCCGGCGGGGTGGTGCCGCGATGGCGACCGCCGGCGACGGTGACGGCGGGCGACCGGCGAAAGCCTGGTCGCTGTGGCGCGACCCGCTGCTGCGGGCGATGGTGGTCGCGATCGCCGCCGTGGTCGGCGCCGTCGGCGCGATCAACGTCGCGCACGTCTTCCTGGTACGGGAGACGCTCGGCGCCTCCGAGACCGTCTTCGGGATCATCGAGGCGGTGGAGATGGCCGGCATGCTCGTCGGCGCATGGCTGTTCGCCCGGCTGGCCCGGCGCACCGCCGACGACCGGTTCCTGGTGTGGGGAGTGCTGGTCCAACTCGGTGTGGTGTGCCTGCTGCTGCCGGTCGCCGCGGTGGTCGCCACGGCCCTGTGGCTGATCCCGCTCTGGGTGCTGGCGGGTCTGTTCAACGGCGGCATGAACGTCTTCAGCGGGGTCGCGATGGCCAACCGGGTACCGGCCGAAAGTCGGGGCCGGGCGTTCGCCACCTTCGGCGGCACCATCCAGGCGGCCGGGATGTTCGGGTTCTTCGCCGGCGGCGTACTGGTCGAGCAGGTGCCGATCCGGCCGCTGTTCGCCGCTGCCGGGCTGGCCGGGGTCGCGGTCGTCCTCGCGCTGGTGCCGTCGACCGTCCGGGCGACCCGGGCGGCGCGGCTCGACGCCGCCCCTACGGACCACCGGGTGGCGGCCGGGGAGGGGGCCGAGGCTGCGCCGTCCGCCACAACCGGGCCGGTCGCCCGGCCGGTGGCCACCGCGGCCGGATACGGTGGCAACCATGAGTGATCTTCGGAGGCCCAGGGTCGGGCACATCCAGTTCCTCAACTGCCTGCCGATCTACTGGGGGCTGATGCGGTCCGGCGCCCTGATCGACGTCGACCTGCACAAGGACACCCCGGAACGGCTCAGCGCCGCCCTGGTCGAAGGTGACCTCGACATCGGCCCGATCACCGTCGTCGAATACCTGCGCCACGCGCAGGACCTGGTGCTGCTGCCCGATCTCGCGGTCGGCAGCGACGGGCCGGTGCTGTCGGTCAACGTCGTCTCGACCCGCCCGCTCGCCGACCTCGACGGCGCGAAGGTCGCCCTCGGCTCCACCTCGCGGACCGGTGTGATGCTCGCCCGGATGCTGATCGGAGAGCGGTACGGCGCCCACCCCGAATACTTCACCTGCCCGCCGGACCTGACCCAGATGCTGCTGGAGGCCGACGCCGGTGTGCTGATCGGCGACGCGGCGCTGCGGGCCCTCTACGAGGCGCCCCGGCAGGGCCTCACCGTCACCGACCTCGGGCAGGAGTGGCGGGACTGGACCGGCCTGCCGATGGTCTTCGCCGTCTGGGCGGTCCGGCGCGACTTCGCCGCCGACCATCCCGGCCTGGTGAAGGAGGTGCACGAGGCGTTCCTGCGCTCGCGCGACCTGTGTCTCGCCGAACTCGACGAGGTCGCCGAGTCCGCCGCCCGCTGGGAGCCGTACGACGCCGCGACGCTGGCGTCGTACTTCCGGTCGCTGGACTTCTCGCTCGGCGACCGCCAGGTGGCCGGGCTGCGGGAGTTCGCCCGGCGGGCCGCCACCCTGGGGGCCGTGCCGGCACTGCCCGACGAGGGGCCGGTCTTCTTCACCAACTGAGCCGGTCGGCCGGCGCCGGGTCGCTGACCCGGCGCCGGGTCAGTCCGCCCGAAGTTGCTCGCCGACCTGCTTGCAGATCTTGGCGCCGTGGCTCTGGCCGAGCTGGATGGGATACGCGGTCAGCACCCCGGCCGTCCAGCCGTCGCCGATCGCCAGGCAGTTCACGTGGTATTCCTCTTCGGCCTGCCGGTCGACCCAGCCGTTCTTGATCGCGATGGTCTTGCGGATCTCGGTGGGGAACGCGGCCCGGATGCCGAAGTCGCCGGTGCCGCGTACCAGGCGCATCTCGTTGAGCAGCCACTTGGTCCACTTCGAGCCGGCGGCCCGGCCGTCGGTGATGCAGACACCCATGCGGGCGGTGTCCCGCGCCGACAGCTGGGTACGGCTCCACGCGCCGTCCTCGGCCGGTTCGCTGTCGGTCAGGCCGCAGATCTCGATCAACCGCTTGATCGAGGTGGCCCGCCCCAACTCGTCGTAGACGATCTGGGTCGCCTCGTTGTCGCTGTCGCGGATCATGGCCGTCAGTTGCGCCATCCGGCTTTCGCCCGGTGTCTCGCCCTTCTCGGCGGCCCGGCGCAGGTAGTCCGCCGCGACCCACGACTTGATCATCGAGGCGGTCGTGCTGGTCTCGGTCATGTTCTCCGAGCCGTACACGGCTCCGGTCCGTTGGTCGATCATCGACCACGACCACCAACCGGTCGTCTCGATCACGACGTCGGTGGGTCGTACGTCCAGTGGCGGCGGTTCGGGGCTGGCGGACGGGGTTGCGGGCGACGTGGGGACGGGGCTGCCGGGACCGTGCCAGCTCGGGGCGGCGTCGGCGCGCAGCGGCGAGTCGGGCAGGAGCAGCAGGCCGGTCGCCAGCACCCCGAGGAGCGCGGCCGCGACACCGACGGCCCGCCACGGGGACTTCGGCCGGCGCGGGCGGGTCGGGCCGCCGGGTGCGGTGGTGGCTTCGGGCGATGTGGAAGATGCCGGCACCGGTCAGCCCTCGACGAGTGGTTGTGGGATCTTGAGCGCCGCGCCCGGAGCCGGGACCACGAGCTGGCTGGTGACGTTGCGGCAGACGTTCGCCCCGTAGTCGAGGCCGTGCCCGCCGGGATAGCGCATGAGCACGGCGAGCACCCATTCGTCGGCGGTGGCGAGGCAGTTGAGGTGCCACAGCCCGTCGGCGTGGATCAGCGTCCAGCCGTTCTTCATGCCGACCGAGCCGGTTTCGACGATCTCGTCGGGCAGGCCGTCGATGATCCCCCAGCGCCCGCCGCCCCGGGTGGGGAGCTGATCCTGCCTGGCGGTCGTGCCGCGCACCTGGGCCATCTCGTCGAGCACCCACTGGGTCCACCGCGGGCCGGCGGCGGTGCCGTCCGCGACACACTCGCCGAGGCGTACGGCGTCCCGGGCCGAGATCTCGGTGTAGCTCCACCAGACGATGGTGGCGTCGGGTGGGACCACCGGCCGGGTTTCGGTCAACCCGCACATTTGGATCATGCGCCGGAGGGAGGTCGCACCGCCGGCCAGGCGGTAGAGCATGTTCGTGGCCGGGTCGTCGCTGTCCCGGATCGCGGTGCTGGCGGCGTCAAGCAGAACCGTGTCCGGTTCGGTCCCGCTCTCGGTCGCGAGCCGGAGTACGTCGGCGGCGAACCAGATCTTGATCATCGATTCGGCCGAGTTGGTCGCCGTTACGTTGTCCGACCCGGTGATGTTGCCGGTCGTCCGGTCGAGCAGGGCCCACGAGAGGAAGCCGTCGATTTCCACGTCGACGGGCGCGGCGGCCAGGGTCAGTGGGGTGGGCGTCGGAGGCGCGGCCGTCGGGGTCGCGCCGGCGTCGGTTGCCGCGCCAGGCGAGCTGCCCAGCCGGGCGGAGGCGGTGGGCACCAGTAGTACGCCGCCGAGTACCAGCGCGGCGGCGGTGAGATACAGAACCACGCGAGGGCGCATGAGGGGTTGGCTCCAGGGGTCGGGGCCGTTGCTGCGGTACGGCTGTGCTGCTGGCCGTGATCGCCGCCGGTGTTGCCGGATTGGCAGTGGGCCCTGCCGGGGGTGGTAGGGCCGGCACCTGCGGTCGAGGCCGGAGGGGTGGGACCTGGTGAGCCTACGTCGGCTACCTGTGCAGGGCCGAGGCCGAGTTTCTTAAGCCTTGATGAAGAGCGCCGGTATTAAGCCCTTATGGTGCAAGAGATCCAGAAAATTGGTCCCGATGTGATCCGCTTCATTCCTCCACAGTGGATCGCGGCGTCACGGGTGGTCCACGATCCGCTACCGAGGGTGGTCGGGGTCTCGGTCGTGTGACACCGCGTTGCCCGAAGTCGTTGCAGCTGTAACACTTGCTGGGTGTACGGCAACGACTTTCCCGGCCCCGACCAGGGGCCGACAGCGGGACTGCTCGGCGAGGTCGAGGCGGCCGAGGTGGCACTACGGGATGCCGCCCGGCGGGACCTCCACGCGGGCCGGGGCGACGCTCCGGACCCGGCGGGCGCCGACGAGGCGACCATGCACGACTACTTCACCTCGGTGATCGCGGCCGACCAGAAGATCGAGCCGCGGGACTGGATGCCCGACTCCTACCGGAAGACGCTGATCAGGCAGATCGCCCAGCACGCCCACTCCGAGATCATCGGGATGCAGCCGGAGGGCAACTGGATCAGCCGTGCCCCCTCCCTCAAGCGCAAGGCGATCCTGCTGGCCAAGGTCCAGGACGAGGCCGGGCACGGGCTCTACCTCTACGCGGCCGCGGAGACGCTCGGGATCAACCGGGACGAACTGGTCGAGATGCTGATCGAGGGCCGGCAGAAGTACAGCTCGATCTTCAACTACCCGACCCTGTCGTGGGCGGACGTGGGGGCGATCGGCTGGCTCGTCGACGGCGCGGCCATCGTCAACCAGGTGCCGCTGTGCCGCTGCTCGTACGGGCCGTACGCCCGCGCCATGATCCGCATCTGCAAGGAAGAGTCGTTCCACCAGCGGCAGGGCTTCGAGATCCTGCACGTACTCGCGCACGGCACGCCCGCCCAGAAGGCGATGGCGCAGGACGCCATCGACCGCTGGTGGTATCCCTCGCTGGCGATGTTCGGCCCGCCGGACACCGACTCGCCACACACCGCCCAGTCCATGGCCTGGAAGATCAAGCGGTTCTCCAACGACGAGCTGCGCCAGCGGTTCGTCGACATGTGCGTGCAGCAGGCCGGCGTACTCGGCCTTACCCTGCCCGATCCCGACCTGCGCTGGAACGCCGAACGGCAGGCGCACGACTACACCCAGCCCGACTACGCCGAGCTGATGCGGGTGATCAAGGGGGACGGGCCGTGCAACCGGGACCGGATCGCCCACCGGCGCCGGGCGCACGCCGACGGGGCCTGGGTCCGCGACGCGGCGGCGGCCTACGCCGCCAAACAGGCCGAACGCCAACGGGTACGGGAGATGGCCGCATGACCGAGCGGAGCGAGGGAATCGGTTGGCTCGGTCGCAGTCGTGCGGTCGCCGAGCGGAGCGAGGTGGACGCATGACCGAGCGGAGCGAGGGAACCGGTTGGCCGTTGTGGGAGGTCTTCGTGCGCGCCCGGCGCGGGCTGTCGCACACCCACGTCGGCAGCCTGCACGCGCCCGACGCGTCGATGGCCCTGCGTAACGCCCGTGATCTCTACACCCGGCGGCAGGAGGGGGTGTCGATCTGGGTGGTGCCGGCGAGCACCATCACCGCGTCCAGCCCCGACGAGAAGGACGCCTTCTTCGACCCGGCCGCCGACAAGGTCTACCGCCATCCCACCTTCTACGACGTACCCGACGGGGTGGACCACCTGTGAAGCCCTCCGTCGACCACGTGCTGGCCATCGCCGACGACGCGCTGATCGCGGCGCAGCGGCTCGGTGAGTGGTACGCCGCCGCCCCGGAGATGGAAGAGGACGTGGCGCTGGCCAACATCGCCCTCGACCAGCTCGGTGGCGCCCGGCTGCTGCTGACGTACGCCGGGGAACTGGAGGGGGCGGGCCGCGACGAGGACGCGCTCGCCTTCCTGCGCGACGACCGGGAGTTCCGCAACTGCCTGCTGGTCGAGCTACCGGACGCCGACTTCGCGGTCACGATCGTCAAGCTGTTGTTCCTGTCGGCCTGGCAACTGCCGCTGTACGCCGCACTCGCCGAGGGCGACGACGAGCGGCTCGCCGCGATCGGCGCCAAGGCACGCAAGGAGTCGGCCTACCACCTCGACCACAGTTCACAGTGGACGGTACGGCTGGGGGACGGCACCGAGGAGTCGCACCGCCGGGTCCAGGCGGCCGTCGACGAGCTGTGGCCGTACACGCACGAGCTGTTCGCCGCCGATCCGGCCGCCCCGGTCGATCCGGCCGATCTGCGGGGCGCCTGGCTGTCCACGATCGAGGGTGTGCTGACCGAGGCGACGTTGCGCCGTCCGGCCGACGGCTGGGGACCGGCCGGTGGGCGGACCGGTGTGCACACCGAGCACCTGTCCTACCTGCTGGCCGAGATGCAGGTGCTGCACCGCGCCCATCCGGGGGCGAGCTGGTGACCGCCCTACCCGCCACCACCGGCCGCACCGCCGCCGGCACCCCTGACGCGGGCGCCGGCCCGGACGTCCGGGCCGCCGTCGCCGCGGTCGTCGACCCGGAGATCCGGGTGGTCACCATCGCCGAACTCGGCATCCTGCGTGATGTCAGCACCGACCCGGCGACCGGGCGGGTCACGGTGACCATCACCCCGACGTACACCGGCTGCCCGGCCATGGACGTGATCCGCGCCGACATCCGCCGGGCGATGGCCGCCGCCGGCCACCCGGACGGTGAGGTGCGGACCGTCTTCGCGCCGCCGTGGAGCACCGACTGGATCACCGCCGGGGGACGGGCCAAGCTCGCCGCCGCCGGCATCGCCCCACCCGGCCCGGCCCGGCCGGCGGGGCCGGTCGCGGTGCCGCTGGCCGTACGGTGCCCGCACTGCGGTGCGCCCGACACCGAGCAGATCAGCCGGTTCGGCTCCACCGCCTGCAAGGCGCTCTGGCGGTGCCGGTCCTGCCGAGAACCCTTCGACCAGGTGAAGGCGCTGTGAGCGAGGTGACGGCGTGAGCGAGCGGAGCGAGCGAACCGGTTGGCTCAGTTGTGGACACGTCGGCGCCGAGCGGAGCGAGGTGACGGCGTGAGCGTGACGATCTCGCGGCCGGCGCGGCGCCGGCCGACCTTCCATCCGCTGCCCGTCGGGGCCGTCGACCGGCTCACCGACGAGGCGGTGGCGATCACCTTCGAGGTGCCGCCGGAGCTGCGCCCGCTCTTCGCCTTCCGGGCCGGCCAGCACCTGACCGTACGCCGGGTCGAGGACGGTGCCGACGTGCGGCGGTCGTACTCGATCTGCTCTACGCCCGCCGACCTGGCCGACCACGGCCGGCTGCGGATCGGGGTCAAGGAGATCCCGGGGGGTGCGTTCTCCAGCTTTGCCAGCCGCGCGCTGCGGGCCGGTGACACCATCGACGTGATGCCGCCGCTCGGGCATTTCACCACCGACTTCGATCCGGGCCGGGCCCGGCACTACGGCGCGGTTGCCGCCGGTTCCGGCATCACCCCGGTCCTGTCCCTGGTCGCGACCGCCCTGGCGGTCGAGCCCGGCAGCCGGTTCACCCTGGTGTACGGCAACCGGCACGCCCGGACCGTGATGTTCGCCGAGGAACTGGCCGACCTGAAGGACCGGTATCCGGCCCGGCTGCACCTGGTGCACGTGCTGTCCCGTGAGCCCGGTGAGTCGCCGCTGCTGTCCGGTCGGATCGACGACGACCGGCTGAACCGGCTGCTCGACTCGGTCGTGCCGGTCGAGCGGATCGACGAGTGGTTCCTGTGCGGACCGTACGGTCTGGTCACCGGGGCCACGACGGTGCTGGCCGGGCGGGGGGTGCCGGCGCGGTCGGTGCACTCGGAGTTGTTCCACGTCGACGAGGTGCCGGCGCCACCGGCCCGGCCGGCCGGCACCGAGGGGGGCACCGAGGTGACGATCGTGCTCGACGGGCGGGCGTCGAGCCTGCGGATGGGGGCCGACGAACGGGTCCTCGACGCCGCGCTGCGGGTCCGGGGCGAGCTGCCGTACGCCTGCAAGGGCGGGGTCTGCTCGACCTGCCGGGCGAAGGTCGTCGAGGGCGAGGTGTCGATGGCGCGCAACTACGCGCTGGAGCCCGACGAGGTTGCCGCCGGTTACGTTCTCACCTGCCAGTCGAGTCCTATGACCGACCGCCTCGTCGTCGACTACGACGCCTGACCGGCCGGCCGTCCGGTGGTCGGGCGGCCCGGGCCGGGGGAGCACGGGTCACATCGGCGGGCGCTGGATGCCGGTGGGGGGCGGTGCCGACGTAGGCTCGGACCTGTGACTGAGAGCCGGGAGATCGAGAGCATCCTGCAGCGCGGCGCCGACGGTGGGCGGATCACGCCCGAGGAGGCGTTGCTGCTCTACACCGACGCGCCGTTCCACGCGCTCGGTGAGGCGGCCGACGCGGTGCGCCGGCGCCGCTACCCGGACAACATCGTCACCTACCTGATCGACCGCAACATCAACTACACGAACGTCTGCGTGACGGCGTGCAAGTTCTGTGCCTTCTACCGGGCACCGAAGCATGCCGAGGGCTGGACCCACCCGACCGAGGAGATCCTGCGCCGCTGCGCCGAGGCCGTCGAGCTGGGCGCGACGCAGGTGATGCTCCAGGGCGGCCACCACCCGGACTACGGCGTGGAGTACTACGAGGAGCTGTTCTCCTCGGTCAAGACCGCCTACCCGCAGTTGGCGATCCACTCGATCGGGCCGAGCGAGATCCTGCACATGGCGAGGGTGTCGGGGGTGTCGCTGGAGGAGGCGATCACCCGGATCAAGGCGGCGGGCCTCGACTCGATCGCCGGTGCCGGCGCCGAGATGCTGCCCGACCGGCCCCGTAAGGCGATCGCGCCGCTGAAGGAGTCCGGCGCCCGCTGGCTCGAGGTGATGGAGTTGGCGCACACGCTGGGTGTCGAGTCGACCGCGACGATGATGATGGGCACCGGTGAGACCAACGCCGAGCGGATCGAGCACCTGCGGATGATCCGCGACGTGCAGGACCGTACGAAGGGTTTCCGGGCCTTCATCCCGTGGACCTACCAACCGGAGAACAACCACCTCAAGGGCCGCACCCAGGCGACCACCCTGGAATACCTGCGGCTGATCGCGGTGGCCCGCCTCTTCTTCGAGACCGTGCCGCACCTGCAGGCGTCGTGGCTGACCACCGGCAAGGACGTCGGCCAGCTCGCCCTCCACATGGGTGTCGACGACCTCGGTTCGATCATGCTGGAGGAGAACGTCATCTCGTCGGCGGGTGCCCGGCACCGGTCGAACCTGCACGAGCTGATCTGGATGATCCGGTCGGCCGGTCGTGTCCCGGCCCAGCGGGACACTCTCTACAACCACCTCGCGGTGCACCGTACGCCGGCCGACGATCCGTCGGACGAGCGCGTCGTGTCGCATTTCTCGTCGATCGCGTTGCCCGGCGGCGGTGTGAAGACGCTGCCTTTGGTTGACGTTCAGTAATGGGAGAATGATCTCTCGGTCATATTCGAGATCGGCCATTCGGGTGGTAGTTGGCCGGCGATTCGGTAGATCATTCGAGCTGCCCTGGTGAATCGCCGGCGGATCTCTCGTGGCAATAGTCATCAATTTGGACATTCTTTTAAGTCTGTCTTAGATGCCCTGGTCATGGCCACTGGATCACGGGGTAGCGCCGGCCGACGGTGACCACTAACGTCCCCGGTCGTATCTTCCCTACCGCCATGGGGGCACCCCAACATGATCTTCCGAAACCGCGCTCTCGCGCGAGTCGGTGCAGGCGCTTTCGGCCTCGTCGCGGTGGGCGCCTTCGCCACGCCCGCCTTCGCTGACGACACGGCCGACGTCGAGGTCAAGCTCAGTGGCACCACCATCGCCGCCGGCGCGTCCGGCAAGGCCGCGTTCGCGTCGCTGATCAACAACAGCAAGACGACCACCGCCACCGGTCTGACCATCACGGTCGACTTCTCCGACCTCGACACCAACCTCGTCGACGTCGTGCACTTCGGTGGCGGCTGCAACGAGCCGGTGAACAACCAGCTCATCTGTGGCATCACCCCGGACGAGTTGAAGCCGGGCGAGGACTTCGACGTCCCGGTCGCCCTGGTCCGCAAGAACACCGAGTCGGCGGAGTCGGTGGGCTCGATCACCATCTCGGTCGAGACCGAGACCACCGACCCCAACCTGAAGAACAACACCGTCACCGCGCCGGTGACCATCGGGGGGAACGGCCCCGATCTCTACGTCTGGGCCGACGACGTACCGGTCAACGAGGACGGCACCACCGGTTCGCTCTCGCCGGGCGAGACCGGTGCGCTGTTGATCGAGGTCGGCAACCAGGGCGACCAGCCGGTTGCGGGCTTCAAGGTGACCACCACCCTGCCCGACAACGCCACCTTCGACAGCAACATCGTCGAGCAGTTCCCGGACGACTTCGTCGGCTGCGAGTTCAGCGGCGACAAGGCGGTCTGCGACTGGGACAACCTGCCGCTGATCCCGGTCGACGAGGACGAGTCCACCGAGGACGACGCCTTCTCCGCGTACACCTTCGCCCTGCCGGTGAAGGTCGCCGACGACGCCGAGGCCGGTGTCAACCTGACCGGCGGCGTCTCGACCGTCGAGGGCTACCAGATGCCCGAGCGGCCGATGCTGCGTCAGGCCCCGCCGGCGGTGGAACTTCCGCAGGGCGTCGAGGGCATCCGTGGCGGCGACGTCGACGAGTCCGACAACACCGACGAGTTCACCGTGTTCGTCAAGGCCGCCGACGGTAACGGCGGCGGTGGCGGGCTGCCGGTGACCGGTGTGCAGGCCGGCCTCCTGAGCGGCATCGGCCTGGCCGTGGTCGCCGCCGGTGGCGCGATGTTCCTGATCTCCCGCCGTCGCCGCGTGGTCCTGGTGACCCCCGGCGACGAGAAGCCGACCGCCTGACGGTCGTACATAGATAGCAGGGCGTCACGGGCGGGGTGGGCAACCACCTCGCCCGTGGCTGTTGACTCTCCACCTCCCCCTCCCTGGTAACGCCCCGATTCCCGGAGGACCCATGCACCCCCGCATCCCGCGTGCCGCCGCCGGTCTGGCCGCGGCGCTCGTGGCCGCCACGCTCACCGCCACGCCGGCCGCCGCGGCCCCGGAAGACACCTCGTCAGCCGACCTCAACCTCACCGTCAGCGGCGAGCGGGTGGTCAGCTACGCCACGGTGAAACAGTTCTTCGTACGGCTGTCGAACGACGGGCCCGACGCCGCGCAGGGCGTGAAGGTCACCATCGACGCCGGCAACATCGACCAGAACGTGCTGTTCTTCGGCCTGCCGTCCGGGCCGGGCTGCGAGGAGGACGGGCCGACCAAGGTCACCTGTGAACTCGGCGAGCTGGCCAACGGTACGACGGTGACGGACTTCCCGGCCCTGTTCGCCGCCACCCCGAAGCGCAAGGGTTCCGCGGGCTCGTTCACCGTCACGGTGAACGCGGTGACCGCCGACCCGAACGCGGCGAACAACACCCAGACCGTCAACGTCGAGGCGGTTCCCCGCGGCCTCGACCTGACCGCGGTCGCCCGGGACGTCTACGCCGACTACGCCGACAACACCCCGGTGGCTCCCGGCGGGACCGGCGACCTGCACTGGGCGCTGTACAACGCGGGCCGGGACGCGGTGCAGGGCGTGACCTTCGAGATCGCGCTGCCGCCGTACGTCACGTTCGCCGACCAGCGGCCCGGCTGCAAGTACAACGACGAGAACACCGTCGCCTCGTGCCGGCGCGACGCCCGCATCGTGGCGCCGGGCGAGCTCTTCATGATGGTCCGGCCGATGAAGGTCAAGGTGGCCGCCGACGCTCCCGGGCCGGTCGGACTCTCCGGTGGCTGGGTCGTCGGCTACGCCAACGGCAAGGCCAGCCCGGACGTGCGGCCGCTGGCCGCCCGGTCGGCCGACCAGGACACCGTGGTCGAGGCGGCCGACGAGAAGGTACGCCGCGACGTCGACCCGTCCGACAACGCTGTGCAGTTCGCCGTGGTCACCGGCCGCAACCCGGTCGACCTGTCGGTCACCAGCACGCCGGCGACCGGCGCGGTCGGCGACACCGTGGAGGTCGAGTTCGAGGCGACGAACAAGGGCCCGGCGACCAGCAGCCCGCTGTTCGAGGTACGGGCCCCGGAGGGCACCACGGCACTGCTGCCCGAGGAGGGCATCGTTCCGTCGTGCGTCGAGAAGGACGGCGGCCTGGTCTGCGGACTCGACGGTGAACTGGGCGTCGGGGAGACGACGTCCTTCGCGCTGACGTTCCGCATCGACGCGGAGCAGGTCGGCACCGACGGGCAGATCACGGTCGGCAACGCCTTCGCTTCGCCGGAGTCGGCACCGGAGGACAACGTCGCGCCGATCAGCATCACCGCGTCCGGCGCGGGTCCGGGTGAAGGTCCGGGCGGCGGTTCGGGCGGTGGCGGCGGGCTGCCGGTGACCGGTGTGCAGGCGACCGTGCTCGGCGGCGCCGGCCTGCTGGTCGTCGTGGTGGGCGGCGTGCTGCTCGTGCTCGCCCGGCGGCGCCGGGTGGTCCTGGTCACCCCGACCGAGGACAAGTAGGGCGTACGCCCACTCAGGACGGCACCCGCGGGCGCCGGCGGTCTGACCGCCGGCGCCCGCGGCCGTACCGGGGCGGCTGCCGGGTCCGGTCACGGTGCTGGCAGAGTTGACCCGTGTCCCGCGCTCAGCTAGACAAGCAGCCGCACGAGGTCGCCGCGATGTTCGACGGCGTCGCCTCGAGATACGACCTGACCAACACCGTCCTCTCGTTCGGCCAGGACCGCGGCTGGCGCCGGGCCACCCGGTCGGCGCTCGGGCTGCGTCCCGGTGACCGGGTGCTCGACCTCGGCGCCGGCACCGGGGTGTCGACCGAGGAACTGGCCCGCTCCGGCGCGTACGCGGTGGGTGTCGACCTGTCGCTCGGCATGCTGCTGGCCGGCCGCCGGGTACGTCCCGACGTGCCGCTGCTGGCCGGTGACGCGCTGCGGCTGCCGTTCGCCGACGCGACCTTCGACGCGGTGACCATCTCGTTCGCGCTGCGCAACATGGTCGACACCGGTGCCGCCCTGCGTGAACTGGCCCGGGTGACCCGGCCGGGCGGCCGGCTCGTGGTGTGCGAGTTCAGTCACCCGACGAGCCGGGCGTTCCGCACCGTCTACCTGTCGTACCTGATGCGGTCGCTGCCGGCGGTGGCCCGCGCGGTGTCCAGCAACCCGGACGCCTACGTCTACCTCGCCGAGTCGATCCGGGCGTGGCCGGACCAGGCCGGACTCTCGGCCCGGATCATGGACTCGGGCTGGGCGAAGGTGGCCTGGCGCAACCTCAGCGGGGGCGTGGTGGCGCTGCACCGGGCGACCCGGGTCTGACCTCGGGAAGCAGCGAAGCGAAGCGACTTGGCTACGTTGCGTGACCATTGCTGGTCGATTTCTGGCGGATGCCCGTTCAGGGCTGTCACCTCGCTTGGTTAGGTATGCCTAACCAGTAAGGGGCGTACAGCTCGGTCTTAGACTCTCCCGGGATCAGGCTTGTGAAGAGTTTCACGAGCGGTCGGGAGGGAGGCGCAGATGGCCACGACTCAGCACGACGCCGACGTCATCGTCGTCGGTGCCGGACCGGGCGGTTCGACGACGGCCTACCACCTCGCCCGCCATGGGCTGCGGGTGCTGCTGCTGGAGAAGACCGAGTTCCCGCGCGAGAAGGTCTGCGGCGACGGGCTGACCCCGCGGGCCGTCAAGCAGCTCGTGAAGATGGGCATCGACACCTCGCCCGAGGCCGGCTGGCTGCACAACCGCGGGCTGCGGGTCATCGGTGGCGGCGTACGCCTCGAACTCGACTGGCCCGACCTGGCCAGCTTCCCCAACTACGGCCTGGTCCGCACCCGCCTCGACTTCGACGACCTGCTCGCCCGGCAGGCCGTCGGCGCGGGCGTCGACCTGCGGACCGGCATCAACGTCCTCGCCCCGGTGCTCGACGACGCCGGGCGCGCGATCGGCGTGACCGCGGAGTCCGGCCCCGACAAGGCGCCGGTCACCTTTCATGCCCCGCTGATCGTCGCCGCCGACGGCGTGTCCGGCCGGTTCCCGCTGGCGATGGGCCTCGCCAAGCGCGAGGACCGGCCGATCGGTGTCGCGGTCCGCCGCTACTACCGCTCGCCACTGCGGCACGACGACAACTACCTCGAATCCTGGCTGGAGCTGCGCAGCAAGGAGAACCCCGACAAGCTGCTGCCCGGCTACGGCTGGATCTTCGGCATGGGCGACGGCCGGGTCAACGTCGGGCTCGGCGTGCTCAACTCCTCCTCGGCGTTCGGCAAGACCAACTACCGCCGGCTGCTGACCGACTGGCTCGCCAACACCCCGGAAGACTGGGGGATGACCGACGAGGCCAACGCCGACGGCCCGATCCTCGGCGCGGCGCTGCCGATGGGCTTCAACCGGGTGCCGCACTACACCCGCGGCGTCCTGCTGGTCGGCGACTCGGGCGGCATGGTCAACCCGTTCAACGGCGAGGGCATCGCCTACGCGATGGAGTCCGGCGAACTGGCCGCCGAGGTCGCCGTCCAGGCGCTGGCCCGCTCCGCCGGCCCCGAGCGGGAGCGGGCGCTCGCCTTCTACCCGACCGAGCTGAAGAGCCGCTACGGCGGCTACTACCGGCTCGGCGGGATCTTCGTGAAGCTGATCGGCCGGCCCGAGATCATGAAGATGGCCACCCGGCACGGCATGCCGCACCCGCTGCTGATGCGCTTCGTACTGAAGCTGCTCGCCAACCTGACCGATCCACGTGGTGGCGACGCCATGGACCGGGTCATCAACGCCATGACCAGGGTCGCTCCCGCCGTGTGACCCGCGATCACGGCCCCCGGCCGGAACGGCTGTAACAAGTACGAATAGTGTGAAATCCGATCAGGCAAAAGTGAGGACGGCAGGAGGAGACGATGTCACTCTCCGTGTGGGTGCCAATCGTGGGTCTGCTGACCCTCGGTGCCCTCTTCGCACTCTTCTCCGTGGGCATCGCTCCGATCGTCGGCCCCAAGCGGTTCAACCGGGCCAAGCTCGAGGCGTACGAGTGCGGCATCGAGCCGTCCCCACAGCCGGTCGGTGGTGGACGGTTCCCGATCAAGTTCTACCTGACCGCGATGCTGTTCATCATCTTCGACATCGAGATCATCTTTCTCTTCCCGTGGGCCGTGCACTTCGACGCGCTCGGCCTGTTCGGGTTCGTCGAGATGGTCCTGTTCATCGGCATGGTCTCCATCGCGTACGCCTACGAGTGGCGGCGCGGCGGCCTGGACTGGGACTGAGGTTCGCCATGGGTATCGAGGAGAAGCTGCCGAGCGGCATCCTGCTCACGTCGGTGGAAAAGCTTTCCAACTGGGCGCGTAAGTCGTCCTTCTGGGGCGCCACCTTCGGTCTTGCCTGCTGCGCCATCGAGATGATGGCCGCCGGTGGCCCCCACTACGACCTGGGCCGCTGGGGCATGGAGGTCTTCCGGGCCTCGCCCCGGCAGGCCGACCTGATGATCGTCGCGGGCCGGGTGAGCCAGAAGATGGCCCCGGTCGTACGGCAGATCTACGACCAGATGCCGGAGCCGCGCTCGGTCATCTCGATGGGCGTGTGCGCCTCCTCCGGCGGCATGTTCAACAACTACGCGCTCGTGCAGGGCGTCGACCACATCATCCCGGTGGACATGTACCTGCCCGGCTGCCCGCCGCGCCCGGAGATGCTGATCGACGCCATCCTCAAGATGCGCGAGAAGGTCATGGCCCAGCCGCTCGGCCCGAACGGCCGCAAGATGCTGGCCGCCCGCGAGGCGCGTGGGGACGTACCCGTCGTGGCGCCCGGCGCCATGCCGTCGTCGTACCGCTCGGACAAGGCCCGGCGGGCCGAGTGGGAGCAGGCGGTCCGCGAGGGCCGTGAGGAACAGCTCCGCATCGAGAACTGGATGAAGGCGCAGAACCACATCCGCGGGGGTGCCCGTTGAGCGAGCCCAACAAGACCAGCGAGGTGCCCGGCGGCGGCGTACCGGTGGCGGCCCCACCGGTCGGCGCGACCAGCGGCGCCCCGGCCGAGTTCCCGCCGGCCAGCGGTGCCGGCCGCGGCATGTTCGGCATCCACGGCTCCGGTGACACCTCGGGCTTCGGCGGCCTGGTCCGCCGCCAGCTCGGGATCATCGACAGCCCCCGGCCGTACGGCGGCTACTTCGACGAGGTCCGCGACGCCCTCGAAGAGGCGTACCCGGGGTTCGCCGACGCGATCGAGAAGGTCGTCGTCGACCGGAACGAACTGACCCTCCACGTACGCCCGGAGCGGATCGTCGAGGTCTGCCAGGTGATGCGCGACGACGAGGCGCTGCGCTTCGAGCTGCTCTCGTCGCTGTCGGGGGTCGACTACCTCGGCTCCGACGAGCGTCGGCTGCACGTCGTCTACCAGCTCACCTCGATGACCTACCGCCGGATCGTGCGGCTGGAGGTCGCGGTGACGGTCGAGCACCCGCACGTGCCGAGCGTCTGCTCCGTCTACCCGACCGCCAACTGGCAGGAGCGGGAGGCGTACGACATGTTCGGGGTCCTCTTCGACGGCCACCCGGGACTCACCCGGATCCTGATGCCGGACGACTGGGAGGGGCACCCCCAGCGCAAGGACTACCCGCTCGGCGGCGTGCCGGTGGAGTACAAGGGCGCGGAGATTCCCCCTCCGGACGAGCGGAGGTCCTACCAGTGATCGACCGTAACGAGGTGGCGGTATGAGCACTCCCGGTTACGCGACCGAGCGGGAGACCACCGAGGGCAAGGTGTTCAACGTCACCGGCGGCGACTGGGACACCGTCGTCGAGGGCGTCGACCCGCTCAGCGACGAGCGGATCGTGGTCAACCTGGGTCCCCAGCACCCGTCGACGCACGGCGTGCTCCGGCTGGTGCTGGAGCTCGAGGGCGAGACGGTCACCGAGGTCCGGCCGATCGTCGGCTACCTGCACACCGGTATCGAGAAGAACCTCGAATACCGCAACTGGGTGCAGGGCACGACCTTCGTGACCCGGATGGACTACCTGGCCCCGATCTTCAACGAGACCGCGTACTCGCTGGCGGTGGAGAAGCTGCTCGGCATCGAGGAGCAGATCACCGAGCGGGCCACCACCATCCGCGTGCTGATGATGGAGCTCAACCGGATCTCCTCGCACATGGTCTGGTTCGCCACGACCGGCATGGAGCTGGGTGCGATCTCGCTGATGCTCTACGGCTTCCGCGAGCGCGAGTACGTCCTGGACATCTTCGAGCTCTGCTCCGGCCTGCGGATGAACATGGCCTACGTACGGCCGGGCGGCGTCGCCCAGGACGTGCCGGACGAGGCGATCAAGAAGATCGACGAGCTGCTCGACTACCTGCCCAAGCGCCTCGCCGAATACGAGGCGATGCTGAGCGACAACGTCATCTGGAAGGGGCGCACCCAGAACGTCGGCGTCCTCGACGTGACCGGCTGCCTCGCGATGGGTGTCACCGGTCCGGTGCTGCGCTCCGCGGGCCTGGCCTGGGACCTGCGCAAGACGATGCCGTACTGCGGCTACGAGACGTACGACTTCAACGTCCCGACCGCGACCAGCGCCGACGTGTGGGGCCGCTACCAGGTGCGGCTGGCCGAGACCCGCGAGTCGATGAAGATCATTCGGCAGGCGGTCGACCGGCTCCGGCCGGGCCCGATCATGGTCGCCGACAAGAAGATCGCCTGGCCGGCGCAGCTCGCGATCGGCGTCGACGGCATGGGCAACTCGCTGGAGCACGTCGCCAAGATCATGGGTCAGTCGATGGAGTCGCTGATCCACCACTTCAAGCTGGTGACGGAGGGCTTCCGGGTGCCGCCCGGACAGGTCTACGTCCCGATCGAAGGGCCCCGCGGTGAGCTGGGCGCACATGCCGTCTCCGACGGAGGCACCCGGCCCTACCGGGTGCACTTCCGGGAGCCGAGCTTCGTCAACCTCCAGGCGATCCCGGCCATGTCCGAGGGCGCACTGCTGGCCGACGTGATCGCGGGCGGCGCTTCGCTGGACCCGGTGATGGGTGGGTGTGACCGATGACTGTGCCGTTCGACGAGCAGACCCGGGCCCGGGCCGCTGAGATCATCAGCCGCTACCCGGCCGACCGGTCCCGCTCCGCATTGCTGCCCCTGCTGCACCTGGTGCAGTCCGAGGAGGGCTACGTCTCCCCGGCCGGCGTCGAGTTCTGTGCCGAGGTGCTCGGCATCAACAAGGCGCAGGTCGGCGCGGTGGCGACGTTCTACACCATGTACAAGCGCCGGCCGACCGGCGACTACCTGGTGAGCGTCTGCACCAACACGATGTGCGACGTGCTCGGCGGCCAGAAGGTCTTCGACACCCTCAGCGAACTGCTCGAGGTCGGGCACGACCAGACCACCACCGACGGCACCATCACCCTGGAGCACGCGGAGTGCCTCGCCGCCTGCGACTACGGGCCGGTCATGACCGTCAACTACGACTTCTTCGACAAGGTCGACCCCGACGTCGCCACCGGCATCGTCGAGGAACTGCGGGCCGGCAAACAGCCGATGCCGACCCGGGGCGCGCGCCTGTGCACCCTCAAGGAGATGTCGCTCCAGCTCGCCGGCTTCGCCGACACCCGCGAGGGTGCGGTCGCCGACGGTCCGGCCGGCGACGCGACGCTGCGCGGGCTGCGGCTGGCCCAGGAGCACGGCATCGCGGTCCGCGACTTCGACCCGAACACGCCGATCCGGAGCAGGGACGCCGGTGACAAGCCGGCGCCCCCGACCACCCGGCCCGCCGCCGCGACCGCCACCACCGCACCCGACGTGAAGGCGCCCGACAGCAAGTCGCCGCAGGTGCGTACGGCCGAGACCCGGTCGCCGGACGCCGCGACGCCGGTCCCCGACGCGCCGGGTACGACGCCCCCGGTCGACGGCACCCCGCCGGCACCCGGCGACGCGAAGGCGGCCGAGGCGGCCGGTGTCGACAGCAACAAGCCGGCCAGCGACGCGAAGCCGGCCGGCGACGACGGCGGAGCCCGGCAGGCCAATCTCGAGGGATCGAAGGAAGCGGAGGCCGAGAAGTGACCACGCCTCGGCGGGAGACGCTGGAGAAGCTGACCCCGGTCCTGACCAAGCGCTGGCTGTCGCCGGACGCCTGGCGGCTCGACGTCTACGAGCGGCTCGACGGCTACGCCGCGCTGCGCAAGGCGATCAAGGCCGACCCGGACGACCTGATCCAACTGATCAAGGACTCGGGGCTGCGCGGCCGCGGCGGCGCCGGCTTCCCGACCGGTCTGAAGTGGGGCTTCATCCCGCAGAACGACGGCAAGCCGCACTACCTCGTGGTCAACGCCGACGAGGGCGAGCCGGGCACCTGCAAGGACCTGCCCCTGATGACCCACGACCCGCACTCGCTGATCGAGGGCGTCATCATCGCCTCGTACGCGATCCGGGCCAACCGCGCCTACATCTACATCCGCGGCGAGGCGGTGCATGCCGCCCGCCGGCTGCGCCACGCGGTCGCCGAGGCGCACAAGGCGGGCTACCTCGGCCGCAACATCCTCGGCTCCGGCTTCGACCTGGAACTGGTCGTGCACAGCGGCGCCGGCGCGTACATCTGCGGCGAAGAGACGGCGCTCCTCGACTCGCTGGAGGGCTTCCGTGGCCAGCCCCGGCTGCGCCCGCCCTTCCCGGCGACCCACGGCCTCTACGCCAGCCCGACGGTGGTCAACAACGTCGGCACCATCGCCAGCGTGCCGTACATCGTGCTCGGTGGCAGCGCCTGGTGGAAGTCGATGGGCACCGAGAAGTCGTCCGGCCCGATGATCTACTCGCTGTCCGGCCGGATCGCCAACCCCGGCCAGTACGAGTGCTCGATGGGCATCACGCTGCGCGAGCTGATCGAGCTGGCCGGCGGCATGCAGCCCGGCCACAACCTGCGGTTCTGGACGCCGGGTGGCTCGTCCACCCCGCTGCTCACCGCCGACCACCTCGACGTGCCCCTCGACTTCGAGGGAGTGTCCGCCGCCGGCTCGATCCTCGGCACGACGGCGACGCAGATCTTCTCCGACCAGGACTGCCCGGTCTACGCGACGTACCGGTGGCTGGAGTTCTACCACCACGAGTCGTGCGGCAAGTGCACCCCGTGCCGCGAGGGCAACTACTGGATGGTGCGGGTCTACCGCCGGATCCTGGCCGGCCAGGGCACCCACGAAGACCTGGACACCCTGCTCGACACCTGCGACAACATCCTGGGCCGCTCCTTCTGCGGTCTCGGTGACGGCGCCACCAGCTCGGTGACCTCGTCGCTGCAGTACTTCAAGCAGGACTACCTCGACTACATCGAAGGCCGCCGGGCGCCGAGGTTGTCCGAGAAGACTCTGGTCGGAGCGCACTAATGACGGACGTAGCCAAGGCCGCGGACACGGTCACGCTCACCATCGACGGCATCGAGGTGACGGCCCCCAAGGGTGCGCTGCTCATCCGGGTCGCCGAGCAGATGGGCATCGAGATCCCACGGTTCTGCGACCACCCGCTGCTGGCTCCCGCCGGGGCCTGCCGGCAGTGCCTGGTCGATGTGGAGGGCCAGCGTAAGCCGGTCGCCTCGTGCACCCAGACGGTCGCCGAGGGCATGGTCGTCCGTACCCAGCTCACCTCTCCGGTCGCCAAGAAGGCGCAAGAGGGGATCATGGAGCTGCTGCTGGTCAACCACCCGCTCGACTGCCCGATGTGTGACAAGGGCGGCGAGTGCCCGCTGCAGAACCAGGCGATGTCGACCGGGCGTGCCGAGTCGCGGTTCCACGAGCACAAGCGCGAGTACGAGAAGCCGATCAACATCTCGTCGCAGGTCCTGCTCGACCGCGAGCGGTGCGTTCTCTGCCAGCGCTGCACCCGCTTCTCCGAGGAGATCGCGGGCGACAAGTTCATCGACCTGATGGGACGCTCCTCGGCCGAGGAGATCAACGTCTACCGGGACGACTACTACGGCGCCGAGCCCACGGACGACGACTCCGGTGACGTGCCGTTCAACTCGTACTTCTCCGGCAACACCGTGCAGATCTGCCCGGTCGGCGCGCTGACCGGAGCCCAGTACCGCTTCCGGGCCCGCCCGTTCGACCTGGTGTCGACGCCGAGCGTGTGCGAGCACTGCTCCGCCGGCTGCGCGCAGCGCACCGACTGGCGGCGCGGCAAGGTGCTGCGCCGGCTCGCCGGTGACGACGCGGCGGTGAACGAGGAGTGGAACTGCGACAAGGGCCGGTGGGGCTTCCAGTACGCGAACGCCTTCGACCGCCTCACCACCCCGCTCGTACGGGACGCCAAGACGGGCGAGCTGCGCGAGGCGGCGTGGAGCGAGGCACTGGCGGCCGCCGCCGACGGACTGCGCGCCGCCCGTGACGGCGGCCGGGGCGTCGGCGTACTGACCGGTGGCCGGCTGACCGTCGAGGACGCCTACGCCTACGCCAAGTTCGCCCGGATCGCGCTGAACACCAACGACATCGACTTCCGGGCCCGGCCGCTGTCGGCCGAGGAGACCGAGTTCCTCGCCTCCTCCGTGGTCGGCACCAACACGGTCACCTACGCCGACGTCGAGAAGGCGCCGGCGGTCGTCATCGTCGGGCTGGAGCCGGAGGAGGAGTGCCCGATCCTCTTCCTGCGGCTGCGCAAGGCGTACACCAAGCGCAAGCTGCTGGTGCACGCGCTGGCGCCGTACGTCACCCGTGGGCTGGCGAAGATCGGCGCCACGGTCACCGCCACGGTGCCCGGCGACGAGGCCCGGTTGCTGGCCGAGGACCCGAAGGTCGCCGACGCGCTGCGCCACGAGGGCGCCGTCCTGCTGGTCGGTGAGCGGCTCGCCGCCGTACCCGGTGGGTTGTCGGCGGCCGCGGCGCTGGCGGCGCGTACCGGGGCGAAGCTGGCCTGGGTGCCGCGTCGCGCCGGGGACCGGGGCGCCGTCGACGCCGGCTGCCTGCCCAACCTGCTGCCCGGCGCCCGCCCGGTCGCCGACCCGGCCGCCCGGTCGGAGCTGGCCGGCCTGTGGGACCTCGCCGCCGGGGTCCTGCCCAGCCGGCCCGGCCGCGACACCGACGGGATCGTCGCCGCCGCGGCTGCCGGCGAACTCGGCGCGCTGCTCGTCGCCGGGGTCGACCCGGCCGACCTGGCCGATCCCCGGCTGGCCGAGGAAGCCCTCGACAAGGTGCCGTTCCTGGTCAGCCTGGAGCTGCGCAAGAGCGCGGTCAGCCGCCGCGCCGACGTGGTGTTCCCGGTCGCGCCGGTGGTCGAGAAGGCCGGCAGCTTCGTCGACTGGGAGGGCCGGCTGCGCACCTTCGAGGCGGTCCTCAACACCGCATCGATGACCGACGCCCGGGTGCTCGACGCCCTCGCCGCCCAGCTCGACGTGACGCTGGGGACCGGTGACGTCAACAGCATCCGCCGCGAGCTGGGATCCCTGCCGGCCACCACCTCCGCGCCGGCCGAGGTGCCGGCCGTCGCGTCGGCCGCGCTTCCGGCGGTCGGTGCCGGCGAGGCGGTCCTCGCCACCTGGCACCACCTGGTCGACCTGGGCAGCCTGCTCGACGGCGACGAGGTGCTGGCGGGTACGGCCCGGGTGCCGGTGGTCCGGATCGGCAAGGCGCTCGCCGAGACGCTCGGGGTGGCCGACGGCGAGGCGGTCACGGTCGGCACCGACCGTGGCGCGCTGACCCTGCCGGCCGAGATCACCGAGATGCCGGACGGTGTGGTCTGGCTGCCGACCAACTCGCCCGGCGCGACCGTACGGCGCAGCCTCGGCGCGACGTCCGGCGCGGTCGTACGGGTCTCCGCCGGCGCCGGCGGACCTCTCCTGGCGCAGCAGAGCACTGAGGGAGCCGTTCAGTGATCACCACTTATCTGGCGCAGAGTCCGACACTCGAAGACTTCGGCAAGGACGTCTGGTGGCTCGTCCTGCTCAAGATCGTCGCCGTGTTCGTGATGCTGCTCCTGCTGACCCTCTTCACGATCAACTACGAGCGCAAGGTCGTGGCCCGGATGGCGGTCCGGCCGGGCCCCAACCAGGTCGGGCCGAACGGCTGGTTCCAGTCGCTCACCGACGGCCTGAAGCTGCCGTTCAAGGAAGAGATCATCCCGAAGACGGCCGACAAGGTCGTCTACTTCCTCGCGCCGGTGATCTCGGCCACCTGCGCGTTCACCGCGTTCGCCGTCATTCCCTTCGGCCCGATGGTGTCGATCTTTGGTCAGCGGACCCCGCTCCAGCTGACCGACACGCCCGTATCGGTCCTGCTGGTGCTCGCCTGCGCCTCCATCGGTGTCTACGGCATCGTGCTCGCCGGTTGGGCGTCCGGCTCGACCTACCCGCTGCTCGGCGGCCTCCGGTCGACCGCTCAGGTGATCTCGTACGAGGTGGCGATGGGGCTGTCCATCGTCGCGGTCTTCATGACCGCCGGCACGATGTCGACCTCCGAGATCATCCGGGCGCAGGAGCACGGCAACCCGATCAACCTGTTCGGCCTCGAGGTGACCGCGCCCGGCTGGTACGCCGTACTGCTCGCGCCGAGCTTCGTCATCTACGCCATCTCGGCGGTCGGTGAGACCAACCGGGCCCCGTTCGACCTGCCCGAGGCCGAGTCCGAGCTGGTCGGCGGCTTCCACACCGAATACTCGTCGTTCAAGTTCGCGATGTTCTTCCTCGCCGAGTACATCAACATGATCACGGTGTCGGCGCTGTGCACCACGCTGTTCCTCGGCGGCTGGCGGGCCCCGTGGCCGATCAGCTTCTGGGAGGGCGCCAACTCCGGCTGGTGGCCGATGCTGTGGTTCCTCGGCAAGGTGCTGCTCCTGCTCTTCGGCTTCATCTGGCTGCGGGCCACGCTGCCCCGGCTGCGCTACGACCAGTTCATGCGCTTCGGCTGGAAGATCCTGATCCCGGTCAGCCTGCTGTGGATCTTCGCTCTGGCCGGCATCAAGATCGTGCAGCGGCAGGAGGGTGGCCCCGCCCAGTACCTGATCATCGGCAGCATCGTCGTGGTCGTGCTGCTGCTGGCACTGCTCTGGCCGTCCGGCAAGAAGGAACCCACCATCTCGCTCGAGGAGCAGATCGCCGCCCGCCCCAAGGGCAGCTTCCCGTTGCCGCCGATGGACCTACAGGTTCCACCGAGTCCACGGGCCCGGCGCGACGTCGCCGAGCGGCAGCCCGCGCTGACCGGTGCCCGCGGCGACACCGCGGCCGCCGGCGAAACCGGACCGGGCGCCACCGACCAGTCCAGCCCCAACGGCCCGGCCGACAAGGAGGTGTGAGATGGCCTTCGGATCCATCAAGGGCTTCGGGGTGACCTTCTCCCACATGTTCCGGAAGGTCATCACCACCGACTACCCGTTCAAGCCGCCGGTCTCGGCACCGCGCTACCACGGCCGGCACATCCTCAACCGGCACCCGGACGGGCTGGAGAAGTGCATCGGCTGCGAGCTGTGCGCCTGGGCCTGCCCGGCCGACGCGATCTACGTCGAGGGCGGCGACAACACCGAGGAGCAGCGCTTCTCGCCGGGTGAGCGCTACGCCAGCATCTACCAGATCAACTACGCCCGCTGCATCTTCTGCGGGCTGTGCATCGAGGCGTGCCCGACCCGCTCGCTGACGATGAGCAACGAATACGAGTTGGCGCGCGACTCGCGCCAGGATCTGATCTTCACCAAGGAACAGCTCCTGGCGCCGCTCCTGCCCGGCATGGAGCAGCCGCCGCACCCGATGCGTCTCGGCGACTCCGAGAAGGACTACTACGTCGGCGCGCTGACCAACCCCGGCACCTCGGCGGGCGCCGAACGGGCGCCCTGGTCGGAGTCGGGCACGGTCGACGGGTCCGGAGCGACTGGAGAGGTCAAATGACGAGCGCACAGGTGGTGCTCGCGGCGTCCGGCGGAGTCTCCACCGGTGAGCAGATCGCGTTCTGGGTGCTGGCACCGCTGGCGCTGGTCGGGGCATTCGGCATGGTGCTGGCCCGCAACGCCGTCCACTCGGCGCTGTGGCTGGTCATCACCATGCTCTGCCTGGGGGCGTTCTACGTCATCCAGTCCGGGCCGTTCATCGGCATGGTGCAGATCATCGTCTACACCGGCGCGATCATGATGCTGTTCCTCTTCGTGCTGATGCTCGTCGGCCGGGACTCGTCCGACTCGCTGATCGAGACGCTGCGCGGGCAGCGGCTGGCCGCGGTCGTGCTCGGCATCGGGTTCGCCGCGCTCGTCGGTGCCGGCCTCGCCCGCGGACTCGGCACCGTGCAGGCGGTCGGCCTCGACGAGGCGAACGCGAACGGCAACGTGCAGGGCATCGCCGCCCTGCTCTTCACCGACTACGTCGTCGTCTTCGAACTTTCCGGCGGGCTGTTGATCGTCGCGACGGTCGGCGCGATGGTGCTGGCGCACATCGAGCGGCGTAAGGGCGAGCGGCTCACCCAGGTCGAGCGGATGAAGGCCCGCTTCGCCCCCGGCAACGACCCGGGCCCGAAGCCCGGTCCCGGTGTCTTCGCCACGTCGTCGTCGGTCACCACCCCGGCCCGGCTGCCCGACGGGACGCTCAGCGAGCGGAGCATCCCGCGGATCCTGCCGGTGCGTGAGCTGAGCTCCTCCGAAACCGCACCGAAGGGGACCGAGAAGTGAGCTTCTTCGACGTCTCGCCGAACCACTACCTGATCCTGTCGGCGGTGCTGTTCACCATCGGCGCGGTGGGGGTGCTGATCCGGCGCAACGCCATCGTCCTGTTCATGTGTGTCGAGCTCATGCTCAACGCCGCCAATCTGAGCCTGGTCACGTTCAGCCGGATCAACGGCGACCTCAACGGCCAGATCATGGCGTTCTTCGTGATGGTGGTCGCCGCCGCCGAGGTCGTGGTCGGGTTGGCCATCATCATGTCGATCTTCCGTACTCGACGCTCGGCGAGCGTCGACGACGCGAACCTGCTGAAGTACTAAAGGGGCCCTCGAGTGGACGAGACTGTGGAGTACGCCCAAGCCACGGGGCTGTTGAGCAGCGTGTGGCTGCTGGTGGCCATCCCGCTGGCGAGCGCGGCGATCCTCCTGCTGCTCGGCCGCCGGGCCGACCGGTGGGGGCACTGGCTCGGTGTGGCGAGCGTCGGCGCCGCCTTCGTGCTGGGGCTGACCTATTTCTTCCAGCTCCGCGGCCTGGACAACAAGTCGGTCGAGCTGAGCTTGTGGGACTTCATCGCGGTCGGCAGCTTCAACGTCGACTTCGGTCTGCTCTTCGACCCGCTGTCCGCGGTGTTCGTACTGCTGATCACCGGCGTCGGCTTCCTGATCCACATCTACGCGGTCGGGTACATGTCGCACGACGAGGGACGGCGGCGGTTCTTCGCCTTCTTCAACCTCTTCGTCGCCGCGATGCTGCTGCTGGTGCTCGGCAACAACTACGTGATGCTGTACGTCGGTTGGGAAGGCGTCGGTGTCGCGTCGTACCTGCTGATCTCGTTCTGGTACGACCGGCCGTCGGCGGCCACCGCCGGCAAGAAGGCGTTCCTGATGAACCGGGTCGGTGACGCCGGTCTGGCCATCGCCATCTTCATCATGTTCGCCACCCTCGGCACCACCCAGTACGACGAGGTCTTCAACGGCGTCAACGCCCTGGCCGCCGGCACCGTCCTGGTGATGGGCCTGCTGCTCCTGCTCGGTGCGACCGGAAAGTCCGGCCAGTTCCCGCTCCAGGCCTGGCTCCCGGACGCGATGGAGGGCCCGACCCCGGTGTCGGCGCTCATCCACGCCGCCACCATGGTCACCGCCGGCGTCTACCTGATCGCCCGGTCCAACCCGATCTTCTCGGCCAACACCACGCTGCAGACCGTGGTGGTCAGCATCGGTGCGCTCACCCTGCTGATCGGCTGCATCATCGGCTGCGCCAAGGACGACATCAAGCGGGTCCTGGCCTGGTCGACGGTCTCCCAGATCGGCTACATGTTCCTCGGCGTCGGGCTCGGCGGCGCGGCGTACGCGCTGGCGATCATCCACCTCCTCGCGCACGGCTTCTTCAAGGCCGGCCTCTTCCTCGGTGCCGGCTCGGTCATGCACGGGATGCACGACCAGACCGACATCCGGCGCTTCGGCGGGCTGTGGAAGTACATGAAGATCACCTGGGCGACCTTCGGGCTGGCCTGGCTGGCGATCATCGGCCTCCCGCCGCTGTCCGGCTACTTCTCGAAGGAGCCGATCATCGCGGCGGCGTTCGACCGCGGCGACTGGACCTCCTGGCTCTTCGGCGGTGCCGCGCTGCTCGGTGCCGGCCTCACCGCCTTCTACATGACGCGGCTGTTCGTGCTCACCTTCCACGGGCCGAAGCGCTGGACCGACGAGATCGAGCACCCGCACGAGTCCCCGCCGGTCATGACGGTCCCGCTGGTGCTGCTCGCCGTCGGCTCGGTCGGCGCCGGTGCACTCCTCGCGTCGTCGGTGCCGGACTGGCTGACCCCGGTCCTCGGCAGCGAGCACGGCGAGTCGCACGGGGTGCTCTCGCACACCGTCATCAACATCCTGTCCCTCGTGGTCACGCTGCTCGGTGTCGGTCTGGCGTGGATGCTCTTCCGCAACGGCACCGCCCTGCAGGAGCAGCCCGCCGGCCCGCTGGTCAGCGCGGCGCGCCGCAACCTCTACGCCGACGCCTTCAACGAGGTCGTCTTCGAGAAGCCGGGCATCTTCCTCACCCGCGCCCTGGTCTACTTCGACAACAAGGGCATCGACGGTGCGGTCAACGGCCTCGCCGCCGCCATCGGCGGCGGATCGGGCCGCCTGCGCCGGCTCCAGACCGGCTTCGTACGGTCGTACGCGATGTCGATGCTCGCCGGCGCCGTGGTCGTCGTGGGGGCGTTCCTCGCGCTCCAGTTGGGGTGGTTGGCGTGACGTACCAGGTACAGCCCGCCAGTGTCGGCGGACCTTGCGTTCACATCGGAGGTAAGGCCGAATAATGTCCGCTGACTTCCCCTTCCTCTCCGTGCTGACAGCGGCTCCGCTGGTCGGTGCCGTGGTGGTGGCGTTCATGCCACGCAGCCGGCCCGAGCTCGCCAAGCGGGTCGCCCTCGGCTGGTCGCTGGCCGTGTTCGTGCTCGCAGTGTTCATGTGGGTGTCGTTCGAGGTGGGCGGCGACCGGCTCCAGTTCCGTGAGTCGTATCCCTGGATTCCCACCTGGGGCGTCAACTTCACCTTCGCCGCCGACGGCATCGCGCTGGTGATGCTGGCGCTGATCGCCCTGCTCGTGCCGCTGGTGATCCTGGCGAGCTGGCACGACGCCGACAAGTCGAAGCGGTCGGTGCCGGTCTACTTCGCCCTGCTGCTCCTGCTCGAGTGCACGATGATCGGCGTCTTCGCCGCCGCCGACATCTTCCTGTTCTACGTGTTCTTCGAGGTCATGCTGGTGCCGATGTACTTCCTCATCGGCAGCTTCGGTGGTCACCAGCGCCAGTACGCCGCCGTGAAGTTCTTCCTCTACTCGCTGGTCGGCGGCCTCTTCATGCTCGCCGCGGTGATCGGTCTGTGGGTGGTCGGCGGGCGCACCTTCGACTGGGAGAGCCTGACCCAGATCGACATGACGACCGGCACCGAGCGGTGGCTGTTCCTCGGCTTCTTCATCGCGTTCGCGATCAAGGCACCGTTCTTCCCGTTCCACACCTGGCTGCCGGACGCCGGTGGCGCCGCCCCGGCCGGCTCGGCCGCACTGCTCGTCGGGGTGATGGACAAGGTCGGCACCTTCGGCATCCTGCGCTACTGCCTGCCGCTGTTCCCCGAGGCGTCCAAGTGGTTCGCGCCGTACGCGCTGACCCTGGCCGTGATCGGCATCATCTACGCGGCCCTGCTCGCCATCGGGCAGAACGACCTCAAGCGGCTGGTCTCCTACACGTCGATCGCCCACTTCGGCTTCATCGGGGTCGGCATCTTCGCGTTCACCACCCAGGCCGGCACCGGCGCGGTGCTCTACATGGTCAACCACGGCCTCGCCACCGGTCTGCTCTTCCTGGTCGTCGGCATGCTGGTCGCCCGGCGCGGGTCGGCGCTGGTCAGCGACTTCGGCGGCGCGGGCAAGCTGGTGCCGGTGCTCGCCGGGGTGCTGTTCTTCGCCGGTCTGGCCTCGCTGGCGCTGCCCGGCACCGCGCCGTTCGTGTCGGAATTCCTGGTGTTGATCGGCACGTTCACGGTCAACAAGCCGGTCGCCATCATCGCCACGGCCGGCATCATCCTCGCCGCCGCGTACGTGCTGTGGATGGTGCAACGAACGACGCAGGGCACCCTCAATCCGGCACTGTCCGGGGTGGAGGGGATGCGCCGTGACCTGAACCTGCGGGAGAAGGTCGTCGTGACGCCTCTGATCCTTCTCCTGCTGCTGCTCGGCTTCTACCCGAAGCCGGTCACCGACGTCATCAACCCCGCCATCCAGGCGACGATGCAGGATGTCGGCAAGACCGACCCGGCGCCGACGGTGGCCACTGTTCAGGAGGCCGGCCGGTGAGCGCGAGGAGTGCGGCGAAGCGGAGCCCCGCAGTCGCGAATGAAAGGTCGACTCCGGTGAGCGCGAGGAGTGCGGCGAAGTGGAGCACCGCAGTCGCGAACGAAAGGTGTGACCGGTGAATCAGCTCAAGCTCCCAGATATCGACTATGGAGCGATCGCACCGATCCTGGTCCTGTTCGCGGCTGCGTGCCTCAGCGTGCTGCTGGAGGCGTTCCTCCCGCGTAAGCACCGGCACCGGGTGCAGCTCGGGGTCGGGCTGCTCGCCCTCGTCGGCGCGCTGGTCATGGTGATCGTCGGCTTCGACACCCGTACCGTCACCGCGGGCGGGGCGCTGGCCATCGACGGGCCGACCCTGTTCCTGCAGGGCGCGATCATCATCCTCGCGCTGATGGCGTTGCTGTTGATGGCCGAGCGCTCGCTGGACCAGGGCGGCCCGTTCGTTGCCCAGGCGGCGATCACCGCCGGCTCGGAGGCCGACCGCCGCCAGGCCGCCCGGGAGGGTGGGGCCACCGAGGTCTATCCGCTGGCGTTGTTCGCCATCGCCGGCATGATGGTCTTCGTCGCCGCGAACGACCTGCTGACGATGTTCATCGCGCTCGAGGTCTTCTCGCTGCCGCTCTACCTGCTGTGCGCGCTCGCCCGCCGGCGGCGGCTGCTCAGCCAGGAGGCCGCGCTCAAGTACTTCATGCTCGGCGCGTACGCCTCCGGGTTCTTCCTGTTCGGCATCGCGCTGATCTACGGCTTCACCGCCGGTGTGGCCACCGGCCCGGACGGCACGTCGGGCGGCGTCGACTTCGCCACCGTGCACGCCGCGGTGAACAGCTCGACCGCGAGCCCGGTGCTGCTCTTCGCCGGTGTCGCGATGGTCGCCATCGGCCTGCTGTTCAAGGCCGCCGCCGCCCCGTTCCACGTGTGGACGCCGGACGTCTACCAGGGCGCCCCGACCTCGATCACCGCCTTCATGGCCGCCTGCACCAAGGTCGCGGCCTTCGGTGGCCTGCTGCGGGTGCTGTACGTGGCGCTCGAAGGGATCTCCTGGGACTACACCCCGGTCCTGGGCGCGATCGCGATCCTGACCATGCTGGTCGGCGCGGTGCTCGCGGTGACCCAGACCGACCTCAAGCGGCTGCTCGCCTACTCGTCGGTGGCCAACGCCGGTTACCTGCTGGTCGGGGTGCTCGCGCTGTCGAAGGACGGGCTGTCGAGCACGATGTTCTACCTCGTCGCGTACGGCTTCACGGTCATCGCCGCGTTCGGCCTGCTGACCCTGGTCCGCGACGCCGACGGGGAGGCGACCCACCTGTCCCGCTGGGCGGGGCTCGGCCGGCGTTCGCCGCTGCTTGCCGGTGCGTTCACGTTCATCCTGCTGGCCTTCGCCGGTATCCCGCTTACCAGCGGCTTCACCAGCAAGTTCGCCGTGTTCGGGGCGGCCCTGGACGGCGGCCAGAGCTGGCTGGTGATCGCGGGTGTGCTGACCAGCATGATCCTCGCGTTCCCCTACCTGCGGGTCGTGGTGATGATGTGGCTGTCCGAGCCGGGCGAGTCGACGCCGACCGTGTCGATTCCCGGTGCGTTCACCGCCGCCGCGTTGATGATCGGCGTGGTCGCGACCCTGGTGCTCGGCATCGCGCCGGCACCGTTGCTCGACCTGACCAACAGCGCCGCCGAATTCGTGCAATGACGCCGTTCCGGCCCGATCGTCGCAGCCAGCAGCCCCGCACCAGGCCCAACTCGATGCATGTGGCATCGTTGGGGGCGTGGTGAGGACGGTTGGCGGACGATCGGGCACGGCCGGCGGCGGGGCGCTGACCTCGATCGGGGTCGACTTCGCCGACCCGGTGGTCGAGGCTTCGGTCCTGCGTACGTTGGCGACGGTCGAGTCCGAGTTGCGGGCCAGTGTCGAGAGCGCCGATCCGTTCGTCACCGAGGCTGCCAGTCACCTCGTCGAGGCCGGCGGCAAGCGCTTCCGCCCGCTGCTGGTGTCGCTCGGGGCGCATTTCGGTGACCCCGACGCCCCGCTGGTGGTGCCGGCGGCGCTGGTGATGGAGCTGACCCACCTGGCGACGCTCTACCACGACGACGTGATGGACGAGGCGTCCGTGCGCCGGGGCGCGCCCAGCGCGAACTCCCGGTGGACCAACTCGGTCGCCATCCTGGTCGGCGACTACCTCTTCGCCCGGGCGTCGGCCATCGCGGCCGGGCTGGGCACCGAGGCCGTCCAGCTCCAGGCGCACACCTTCGCCCGGCTGGTGCACGGGCAGATCGCCGAGACCACCGGTCCGCGGGACGGCGTCGACCCGGTGGCCCACCACCTGCACGTGATCGCGGAGAAGACCGGCTCGTTGATCGCGACGTCCGCGCGGTTCGGCGGGATGTTCGGCGCCGCGCAGCCGGCATATGTCGAGGCTCTGGCCGGCTACGGCGAGACGATCGGGGTCGCGTTCCAGCTCTCCGACGACCTGCTCGACATCGCGTCGGAGTCCGCCCAGTCGGGCAAGACCCCCGGCACCGACCTGCGGGAGGGCGTGCCGACGCTGCCGGTGCTCTACGCGTTGGGCTCCGACGACCGTGACGCCGCCTCGGTGCGGCTGCGCGAGATTCTCAGCGCCGGTGCGGTGACCGACGACGACCTGCACGCCGAGGCGCTGGTGCTGCTGCGCGAGTCGCCGGCGCTCAAGCGGGCCCGGGAGACGGTGCGGACGTACGCCGAGGAGGCGCGGACCCGGCTGATGGCGTTGCCCGACGGGTCGCCGCGCCGGGCACTCGAATCGCTCTGCGATTTCATCGCTGATCGCACCAGCTAGGTTTCGTGATCTCGTCCGGCGATCAGCCGGTCGGCGCGGAACTGTCGGATGCCCAGGAAAATCGTCTCTTCATTCGCGTGACGATTGAACGGGCAAATGGGGCCAATGGCATGAGCGATGGGCTGGCCGATTCGCTGGCCGTACGGCCCATGTGCTCGGCCGGGGATCTCTGTATGGCCGGCCGGGCCATTGTCCGGGGGCGTGCCGAAGCGGTGCCGCATCGGCGTCGACACGCTTCCTGTAGGTCGGAAACTCGCAGCTCACAGCGGCTTTATGTAGCCCGTGTGAGAGTCGCGGAACGGGTCGTCGAGGGCCGATTTTCGGCGCCGTGACTCGGCCGCTTGCCCGATCTTGCGGTACGCGGGTGCGGCCTCGTGCGACGCGTCGGACGAATCCTGAGGCGGGCAAGCGGGTTCGGCGTGCCGGTCGTACGAACAGTACGTATCGGGTGCACTACCTAAAGTCTCTTTACATCCGGGTTGCTCGATCCGAATGGGCATTCCGCAGGACTGGTCTTTTTCATATGGTGTAACTCCTTGGCTAGCGGAGGTGGTTGTGCGCGACCCCCTGGCAGAACCGTCAGATCTGATCCGTAGCGTCTCGCGTGCGCTGCGTGTGCTGGAGGCGGTCGGGCGTGCCCCCAAGGGCCTGACCGTCAAACAGATCGCGAGGCGCTGCGAGCTGACCGTGGCCACCACCTACCACCTGGTGCGCACGCTCGCCTACGAGGGCTATGTGATCAGGCGTGAGGACGGCACCTACATCGTCGGCCTCGAAGTCGCCGACCGTTACCGCGAGCTGGTGACCGCCTTCCGCGGACCGGCGACCGTCGGCGAGGTGCTGCGGCGCACCGCCCTCGACAGCGGCTACAGCCACTACCTCGGTCGGTTCGTCGGCGGTCAGGTGGCGATCACCGCCGGTGCCGAGGGCGCCCGGTCGCCGTACCTCGAAGACCTGGTGCCCGGGTTCGACGAGGGGGCGCACGCGACCGCGCTCGGCAAGGCCCTGCTCGCCACCCTCAGCGTCGACCAGCGGTTCCGCTACCTGCGCGAGTACGGCATGCGACCGTTCACGCCCAACACCCTGGTCGCGGTCGACGCGATCGAGGCCGACCTCGCGGCCGGTGACCGCCGGGGCATGCAGTTGGAGATGGGGCAGTTCCGCCAGGGCGTCGCCTGCGCGGCGGTGCTGGTGACCCCCGACAAGGACATGGAACGCCGGGTGGTGCTCGCCTGTGCGCTCCCGGCCGCGGAGATGATGACCTCCGCGCGGGTGGTCCGGACCCGCCTGCTGGCCGCCGCCCGGTCGATCGCCGACGCCATCAACAGCGACACCTGACGCAGCACGGCGCCCCGCACACCGGCGGTGTACGGGGCGCCGTGGAGTGTGTGGTCAGCTACCGATCGGTCCCCCGTCGAGCCGCCAGGTGACCACCACGCCCGGCTTGGCGTAGTCGCCGTCCGGCCAGTTCGACGCCGGCTCCTCCAGCGAGGCACCGGAGATCTCACCCGGGTGCTGGACGGCCACGAACACCGACTGGTTGTCGGTGGTGATGAACGGGCCGCAGGTCTCCGCGCCGAGCGGCACGGTCAGGAACTGCTTGAGGTGACCCCGCTCCGGGCCCTCGATCGCCGTGGCGAAGAGGCCGTCGTTGCTGCCCAGCGCGTTGCCGTCGGTCGAGATCCAGAGGTTGCCGGCGCCGTCGAACGCCACGTTGTCCGGGCAGGAGATCGGCGACACCTTCGACTTGTCGTACCCGGCGAAGTAGGTCGACGGGTCGGCCGGGTCGCCGCAGACGATCGGGATCGACCAGGTGAAGGTCTCCGACGTGTTGTCGCCGCGGTCCTCCACCATCTCCACGATGTGGCCGTGCCGGTTGGCGTTGCGCGGGTTCGCCTCGTCGGCCTTCGGGTTGCTGCCCACACCCCGGTTGGTGTTGTTGGTCAGCGCCACGTAGATCTTGCCGGTCAGCAGGCTCGGCTCCACGTCCTCCGGCCGGTCCATCTTGGTCGCGCCGACCGCGTCACCGGCGAGCCTGGTGAAGGTCAGCACCTCGGCCGCGGTCATCCCCGGCACGTACGACGTGTTGCCCCGGACCAGCTTGATCCACGTACCGGTGCCGTTGAAGGCGCCGTCCGACGGCAGCTTGCCCGAACCGTCGATCTCGTCGGCGCTGGTGGAGTCCAGCTTCGCGACGTAGAGCGTGCCCGACTCCAGCAGGGTCAGGTTGTGCTTACGCGCCACCGTCGAGTTGTCGTCGATGAACTTCTTGTCCGACACGAACTTGTAGAGGTAGTCGAACCGCTCGTCGTCACCCATGTACGCGACCACGTGGCCGTTCTTGGCCACGATGACGTTCGCGCCCTCGTGCTTGAACCGGCCCAGCGCCGTGTGCTTGCGCTGACCACCCTTGAGGTCGTACGGGTCGACCTCGACGATCCAGCCGAAGCGGTTGGCCTCGTTCGGGTGCCGGGTCAGGTCGAAGCGCTCGTCGACCCGCTCCCACTTGCGGCTGTCGCCCGGGTAGCGGGCGGTGGTGCTGATGCCGTACCGGGCCAGCTTCGGCTTGACCTCGTCGGCCACCCCGTCGCCACCGACGAAGTACTGGTTGAAGTTCTCCTCGCCGGAGAGCACGGTGCCCCACGGGGTGACGCCACCGGCACAGTTGTTCAGCGTGCCGATCGCGGTCCGGCCCTTCGGGTCCGCCGCCGTCTTGAGCAGGTCGGAGCCGGCCGCCGGGCCGGTGAAGGCGAAGGGCGTCTCCAGCGCCGTCAGCCGCCGGTTGTACGGCCGCTTGCCCTTGGTCGCCACCTCCCACTCGCCGGTCTGCTCGACCCGCGCCAGCTCGATCACGGTCATGCCGTGCGCCGCGATCGCGACCCTGATCTGCTCCAGCGTCATCGCGTCGAAGGTGGTGAACCCGGGGAACATCAGGTTCTCGTTGGTGTACTCGTGGTTCACCACCAGCAGGGCGTGCTTGTTGTGCTGGTGCAGCGGCAGGATCGCGACGAAGTCGTTGTTGTAGCCGAACTGCACCGACTGCTTGGCCGCCGTCTGGTCGTTGACGTCGAACGCGGGCGCGCCGGGCACCACCGGGTCGCCCCAGCGGATGACGACCGAGTGGTCGTAGCCGTTGGGCACGACGAACGTGTCCAGCCGGTTCGGCGGGATCGGCTTGAAGGTGAGCGCACCGTTGCCGGACTTCGGCCGGCTCGGGGTCAGCGCCGCCAGGTCCGGCCCGGGCGGCGTGGCGGCGGCCGGGGCCGCGCCCAGCAGCGCGCCACCAGCCGCACCACCGACGCCCAGCACGAGGGCGCCGACGGCGCTGGCCCGTACGACGCCCCGGCGCGACATGCCGGAGTTGACCACATCCGTGAAGTAGGGGTTGTCCGATTCGTTGGGCACCGGGTGGTCGCAGGCGTTTCCGCAGCGGTACAGACAGGTCATGGCGCTGCGGCTGCCGTGGACAGCCTGGCCGAGCAGCGGCAGGAGCCGGCGTCGGTCACTCATGGAAATGGGCCTCCTAGCTGGTCGGGACGCATCCCGTCGGGGGTGGGGCCTGGTCGGGACGGGGATGCGTGCGTGCCGGACGCTAGGAGCACGCCGTGAGCGGGGACCGGCCGCTCGGTGAACCACGGATGAACACCTGCGTCGATGCGCCGACCGGACCGCCGGGCGCACGATGAACCGCTGGTGACGGGCTTGCGTGCACTATTACGGAGGACCTTTCCGCGAGCGAGCCGAGGGGGAGCGATCACCGACCGGGACGCCCAACTGCTGCGCGCGCTGCACGACGAACACGCCGACGCGCTCCTCGCGCACGCCCTGCGACTGACCAGCGGTGACCGGCAGCGGGCCGAGGACCTCGTCCAGGAGACGCTGCTGCGCGCCTGGCGGCATCCGGAGGCGCTCGACCCCAGCCGCGGCCCGGTCCGCGGCTGGCTGTTCACCACCGCCCGCAACCTCGCCATCGACGCGTGGCGGCGACGAACCGCCCGCGGCGGTGAGGTGGTGACCGACGACGTGCCGGAGCCGCCACCGACCGTCGACGAAGCCGACCGGGCCGTCGAGGCGTGGACGGTCGCCGAGGCCCTCGCCCGCCTCTCACCGGCCCACCGGGAAGTGCTCGTCGAGTGCTTCTACGAGGGGCGCTCGGTGAACGAGGCGGCCGCCCGGCTGGGCATCCCCCCGGGCACGGTCAAGTCCCGCACCCACTACGCGCTGCGTTCGTTGCGGCTGGTACTCGAAGAGATGGGAGTGACCCGGTGAGCGGCCACGGCGGGCGGCACCCGGTACGGGCCCACGGGGTGGTGACATGAGCTGCGAGTTCGCGCACGACGACGGCGCGTACGTGCTGGGGGCGATGGCACCCGCCGAACGGGAGCGCTACGAACACCACCTCGCCGACTGCCCGGCCTGCCGGGAGGCGGTCGGCGAGATCGCCGTACTGCCGGGGCTGCTCGGCCGCCTCGACCAGGCCGGCCTGGACCGGGTCGCCGGCCCGCCGTCCACCGGACCGCAGGTCACGGACCTGCTCGCCGGAGCCGCCACGATGCGCCGCCGGGACCGGTTGCGCAGGCGCTGGCGGTACGCCGGCGTCGCCCTCGTCGCCGGCTGCCTCGCCCTCTTCGTCGGCCTCGGCGTCGGCTCGCTGCGCACAGTCGGGCCGGACGGCACCGACTTCGAGATCCGTACGGTGACCATGGCGCCGGTCGCGGGATCGGTGCCGGTGACCGCCGAGATCGGCCTGAACGGCGCGACCTGGGGCACCGAGGTCATCATGCGGTGCTCGTACGCCGAGACCGAGGACTACGCGAAGGCGTACACGTTCCGGCTCGTCGCGTACGGGCCGGACGGTGCGTCGGAGCAGGTCGGCTCGTGGAAGGCAGCGCCGGGCGACGACGTCACGTTCACCGGGGCCACCCGGTTCTCCGCCGAGGAACTGGTCCGGATCGAGCTGACGAGGTACGACGGCACGCCGCTGCTGGCGTACGACGTACCGTAGCTCCGGCCCGGCGTGATCGATGCCGGCGCGGTCGGGTCAGTGTGGCGCGGTCGTGGCGACCGGCTCGGCGGTCGCGGCGGCCCGCGCCCGCTCCTGCCGCCGACGACGGCGGGCGTTACGCAGACCGTCGAAGGTGAAGAGCACCAGGGCACACCACACCAGGGCGAACCCGCCGATCCGGGCCGGCGGCATCGGCTCGTGGAAGACCAGGACGCCGATCGCGAACTGGAGGATCGGCGCGATGTACTGGAGGATCCCCAGCGCGGTCAGCGGCAACCGGTTGGCGGCCCCGGCGAAGAGCAGCAACGGGATCGCGGTGGCCGCGCCGGCGAGCACCAGCAACGTCGTGTGGGTCGCCGAGACATGGCCGAACGCCGCCGTACCCTGCCAGCTCAGCCAGGCCAGGTAGGTCACGGCGGGCAGGGCGAGCACCGCCGACTCGACGAACATCCCCTCCGCGGCCGGCAGCGCCAGCCGCTTCTTCGTCAGGCTGTACGCCGCGAACGACAGGGCCAGGATCAGCGCGACGTACGGCAGCCGGCCGTAGTCGTACGTCAGCACCGCCACGGCGACCGTGCCGAGCCCGAGCGCCACCCACTGCGCCACCCGCAGCCGTTCACCGAGCACGGTCACGCCGAGCAGCACGACGACCAGCGGGGTGATGAAATAGCCGAGCGACGTCTCCACGACCCGCGCGCTGTTGACCCCGTAGATGTACGTGCCCCAGTTGACCGCGATCAACGCGGCGGCGAGCAGGACACCGGCGACCGCGGCCGGCCGCCGCAGCAGGGGCAGCACGAACGACCAGTTGCGGAGTACGGCCAGCACCAACGCGACGAACAGGACCGACCAGACGACCCGGTGGGCCAGGATCTCCACCGGACCGGCCGGCCGCAACAGCTTGATGTAGAGCGGGAAGAAGCCCCAGAGCAGGTACGCCCCGAGGCCGTACAGGTAGCCACGGCGCACCTCGGTCATGCGTCCACTCCGCTGCGCTCCGTGGCAGCATGACTTGGGCTGAGCTTGTCGATGCCCTCGCTCCGCTCGGTCATGCGCCCACCTCGCTCGGCTCCGTCATGCCCTCACCGTAAGGGGTCGAACGGATTCTGAACCTTGCAGGTGACTGCTGTCACCGTTACCTCTCAGTGAGCTTTGGTGAGCTCACGATTGGTAGTCCTGCCTTGCGGCGGGACGGTCCCGGTCTGACCGACTGGTGTCGTGCCGGGTTCACGCTTCACGGCCACCCGCCCGCGTACGCGGGTCT
>NZ_JBFAKM010000028.1:0-98487 GCF_040655695.1 Polymorphospora sp. NPDC050346
GTGGAACGCCGTACCGAGGTGTTCCACGCGCAGAGCGTCGGCTACAACATCACCGCCCGGATCCTGTCCCACAGCGAATTCGGCGTAACGACAGCGAATTCGCTGTGGGCCGCGACAGCTACCCATCCCCGGAACGCCCGTGGTCTCCCGGCACCCGCCCTCGCGATCTTGCACTTGTCGCCCGACATTCCGGGCAGAAAGGGGAGACAAGCGCAAGATCGCGGGGCAGGGAGAACGGGAGAACGGGGGCACGGGGACGGGCAGCAGGGGCGGGGGCGGGTGGGGGTCAGGTGGGGTGGGTGAGGGGGCCCAGGGTCAGGGTGATCCGGGCGCCGCCGGTGGGGCTGGCACTCAGGTCGAGGCTGCCGCCGCTGGACTGGGCGGCCCGCTGGGCGATGTCGAGGCCCAGACCGGTCGAACCGCCGCGGCTCTCGCCCCGGCGTACCTGGTCGGCCGGCAGCCCCGGCCCCTCGTCCGCGACGGTCAACAGGGCACCGCCGCCCGGCCGCGGGGCCAGCGTCACCGTGAACGCGGTCCCGTCGGGGGTGTGCGCGAACACGTTGCCCAGCAGGGCGTCCAGGGCCGCGGCGAGGTCGTCGGCGGAGAGCCGTACCGGCAGCGGGCCGGCGGCGAGGTCGAGGGTGACGGCCCGGCCGGTGTCCTCGGCGAGCACGGACCAGAAGTTGACCCGGTCGCCCACGACGGCGGTCGCCTCGCAGCCGTCGTGGGCCGGCGTGTCGCTGCGCTTGCGGGCCTTGGTGATCAGCCCGGTGACGGCTCGTTCCAGGGCGTCGACACCGGCGGTGATCCGGGCCGCGTCGGCCGGGTCGGCCAGCGACTCGGCCTCCAGACGTAGCGCGGTCAGCGGGGTACGCAGCCGGTGTGACAGGTCGGCGACCTGCTCGCGTTCCTCGCGCAGCAGCTCCTGGATGCGGCCGGCGAGGTGGTTGAGCGCGCCGGCGACCTCGCGCAGCTCCGGCGGGCCGGACGGGGTGGCGCGGGCGGTCAGCTCGGCCCGGGCCAGACGGTGCGACACCTCGGACAGTTCGCCGATCGGCCGGACCAGGTTGCGGGCCAGCCGGTCGGCGACCAGCAGGCCGAGCAGCACCAGTGTGGCGCCGAGCCCGGCGAGCACCAGCCAGGCCCGGTTCACGCCGCGGGTCAGCTCGTCGTCGGGGACGAAGGTGCGTACGACGGCGGTGCCGTCCGGCCGGCCCTGCACCGCGACCACGATCTCGTGGCCGCCGGCGCTCTCGGCGGTGAAGCTGCGGCCCCGGGCGGCGAGTTCGACCGCCGGGGTACGCGGTGCCGGCGTACCGAGCACCGAACCGTCGGGCAGGAAGATGGTGACCGGCTGGCCGGACGCGGCGGCGACCTGCTCGGCGCTCAGCCGCAGGGTGTCCGGGTCGGCCGCGCCGACGGCGGCGACGATGCCCTGCACCTCGGCGGTGGCGGCACCGACGGCCCGGTCCTGGGCGACGGTACGCAGCAGCAGCGCCAGCGGCACCAGGAAGGCGACCAGCACCAGGATGGTGGTGGCGGCGACCAGCAGCGACAGTCGGCGCCTCACCGGGGCTCCGCCGGCGCGTCGAGGCGTACCCCGACCCCACGCACCGTGTGCAGGTAGCGGGGTTCCTGCGCGGTCTCGCCGAGCTTGCGGCGCAGCCACGACAGGTGCACGTCGACGGTCTTGTCGGCGCCGCCGTACGGCACCTGCCAGACCTCGGTCAGCAGTTCGCGTTTGCTGACCACCTGGCCGGCCCGGGCGGCGAGATGGTGCAGCAGGTCGAACTCGCGCGGGGTCAGGTCGAGCGGGGCGCCGGCGAGGCTGGCCAGCCGGGCGGCGGGGTCGACCCGCAACTCGCCGACGGTCACCGTGCTGTCGACCGGCTCGCTGCCGCCGCGGCGCAGCACCGCCCGTACCCGGGCGTCGAGCTGGGCGGCGGTGAACGGCTTGACGACGTAGTCGTCGGCGCCCGCGTCGAGCCCCCGGACGATCTCCGCCTCGTCGTCGCGGGCGGTCGCGATGATCACCGGTACCTTGCTGACCGCGCGCAGCATCCGCAGCAGTTCCAGGCCGTCGAGGTCGGGCAGGCCGAGGTCGAGTACGACGAGGTCGGGCCGGTCGTCCAGGGCGTTCTGCAGGCCACCGAGGGCGGTGTGCGCGGCGGCGACGGCGTGCCCGCGGTCGCGCAGCGCGCGGATCAGCGGGGTCCGGATCGCCAGGTCGTCTTCGATGATCAGCAGGCGGGCCACAGCAGGCACGTTATCCCGGTCGATCGGCGTTCACGGCACCCGTTAACCCTCTTTTAGGGTTCCCCGGCCCCGACGTTAACGGCGGCGGGTGGATAGTCGGGGCATGCGCCGTCGAACCGTACTCGCCGTGGCCGGCTGGCTGGCTGCCGTCGCCGCCGCCACCCTCACCGGGGTGGGGGCGGTCAACGTCATCGGGGCCGGGATCACCGGTGGCTCCGCGGGCGACGTCTACAGCCAGGAGCGGATCGCCCGGGACCTGGCCCTGCCGCCGTCGGCCGGCCCGACCGGCCCGGCACCCGAGCCGACCCCGAGCGCCACGCCGACCACACCGACCACGCCGGCCGCGACCCCGGAACCCCGGCACGCCCTGTCCACCCCGGGCGGTACGGTCGTGGCCCGCTGCGTCGGCGGCGAGGCGGAGCTGACCTCGTGGACCCCGCACCAGGGGTACGGGGCGTCCGACGTCGACCGCGGCCCGGACGACGACGCCGAGGTCACCTTCGACGGCCCGGGCGGCAGCTACGAGGTCAGCGTCACCTGCGTCGACGGGCAGCCCAGAGTGACCTGGGAGCTGGACGACTGACCCCGCGCCGCCCACCCTTCCCGATCTTGCACCTGTCGCCCGGCGAACGGGGGAGACAACCGCAGGATCGCGGGGAAGGTGCGGGGCGGGCAGGGGTCAGAAGCCGAGTTTCGCCTCGCGGAGGCGGGCCGCCAGCGGCGGGGAGCCCTCGATCTGGGCGCGGGCGGCCCGCTGCCGGCCGCTGAGGAACAGCACCAGTTCGGCCGGGGCGGCGACGAGCCGCAGGCGGTCACCGCCGGCGCCGGCGGACGTCTCGCCGTACCCGGGTGCCTGCACGAGCACGGCGGCGCGGAACCTGCGCAGGCTCAGCCGGGCCAGCGTCGACGCCCGCCGCCACAGCGTGGCCTGGAAGTCGGCGGTCAGTTCGCGCGGGTGCCAGCCCGGCTGGGCCCGTCGTACGTCCTCGTGGTGGATGAAGAACTCCAGCGTGTTCGCCGCCCGGTCGAACAGTGGGTTGCTGATCGGGCTCCACCACGGAGGATGGCGCACGAGTTCCACGATCTCCGGGTAGGGTCGGCCGGCGATCCGCAGACGGACCCGCTCGGCATACCCGCGCAGCGGCGGCAGCACGATGCCGCCGGCGGCGTCCGGCCGGCGTTCCCGGACGATCAGGTGGGCCGCCAGGTCACGGGTGCGCCAGCCGTCGTTCAGGGTGGGGGCGTCGGGGCCGACGGCGAGGAACAGGTCGGCCAGGTCCCGGCGTTCGGTCTGGGCGTACGTCGGCATTCCTGGATCGTAGGCGCGATCGGCCTTCCCGGCGCGCCGGCCGGTGCGACACCCGGCGGTGCCCGACTGTGACGGCGGTTACGTCCGTTACCAGGTCGTCACAGCGGGGCCGGGTGGGTCAGGATGGGGGGTCGCCCCGGTAAGGCCGGGGTGCGGGTAGGGGAACTTACGGCGGGGGACAGCGTGGCGAAGACGAGTCGGGACATCCTGCTTCGAGGAATGCGGATCCTCGGATACGCCATCCGGGAACAGCCCAGGATCTTCACCGTGGCGGTGGCCGGCAGCCTCGTCTTCGGCCTGGTGACCATCGCGAGCGCCTACGTGGTCGGCGCGATCGTCGGCGAGGTCGCGGCGCCCGCGGTCACCGCCGGCCAGGTCGACGTGAGCCTGCTCGCCCTCGGGGCCGCGACCCTGTTCGGGATCAGCGTCGTCAAGGTGGTCGGCATCTTCGGCCGCCGGCTCGGCGCCGGTTTCATGCAGTACCGCCTCCAGGCCAGCTACCGCCGCCGGGTGACCCGCCGCTACCTCGACCTGCCGCTGTCGTGGCACCAGCGGCACGCCACCGGCACGCTGCTGTCCAACGCCAACTCCGACGTGGAGGCGGCCTGGTACCCGATCGCGCCGCTGCCGTTCGCGGTCGGCACGGTCCTGATGCTGCTGACGGCGATGGGCTCGCTTTTCGTCACCGACTGGGTGCTGGCTCTGGTCGGCATGGCGATCTTCCCGGCGCTGTTCGCCCTCAACGTCGTCTACTCCCGCCGGATGGCACCCAAGCAGGCACTCGCCCAGCAGTTGCGGGCCGAGGTCTCCGCGATCGCGCACGAGAGCTTCGACGGCGCCCTGGTGGTCAAGACCATGGGGCGTGAGGCGCCGGAGACCGAGCGGTTCGCCGGCCGGGCCGGTGAACTGCGCGACGCGCTGATCGGGGTCGGTCGGCTGCGCGGCGTCTTCGACCCGCTGCTGGAGACCCTGCCCAGCCTCGGCACCCTGGCGATCCTGCTGGTCGGCGCGGTCCGGCTGAGCCAGGGCGCGATCACCGTCACCGAACTCGTCAGCGTCGCGTTCCTGTTCACCGTGCTCGCGTTCCCGGTCCGTGCCATCGGCTGGGTGCTCGCCGAACTGCCGCGCAGCGTCGCCGGCTGGGACCGGCTCGTCCGGGTCCTCGAGGCGACCGGCGAGATGGCGTACGGCCGGACCGAACTCGACCGGCGCGGCGGCGCCCCGGCCACCCTGACCTTCGACCGGGTCAACTACGCCTATCCCACCGGCGACGACGACCGGCCGGGCCAGCCGGTGCTGCGCGACGTGTCGTTCACCGTGCCGGCCGGCCGCACCGTGGCACTGGTCGGGCCGACCGGTTCCGGCAAGTCGACGATCGCCTCGCTCGCCGTCCGGCTGGTCGACCCGTCGTCCGGCACCGTCGACCTCGACGGGGTCGACGTACGCGATCTCGCCGCCGACTCGCTCGCCGGCACCGTCGCGCTCGTCGCCCAGGTCCCGTTCGTCTTCGACGACACCGTACGGGCCAACATCTCGCTGGACCGGTCCGGCATCGGCGACGAGGACGTGTGGGCGGCGCTGCGGCTGGCCGAGGCGGACGGGTTCGTCGCCCGGCTGCCCGAGGCGCTGGACACCATGGTCGGTGAACGCGGCACGTCGCTGTCGGGCGGGCAGCGGCAGCGGCTCACCCTGGCCCGGGCGCTGGCCGGCCGGCCCCGGCTGCTGGTGCTCGACGACGCCACCAGTGCCGTCGACCCCCGGGTCGAGGCCGCCATCCTCGCCGCGCTGCGCGATCCCGGCGCCGGGCCGGGCGGCGAATCCGGCACCGGTACGTCGATCCTCGTCGTCGCCTACCGCCGGGCCACGATCGCGCTCGCCGACGAGGTCGTCTACGTCGAGCACGGCCGGGTCGTCGCCCGGGGCAGCCACCAGGCGCTGCTCGCCGACGTGCCCGGTTACGCCAGCCTGGTGACCGCGTACGAGCGGGCCGAGGCCGAGCGGGAGCGCGAGAAGCCGTACGAGTCCGACGACGCCGCAGCGACGAGCCCGACGGCGCAGCGCAGCGAGGTGAACCAGTGAGTGACACGACTGCCGCGACGGAGAGCACCTGGCGGACGATGCGTCGGGGGCTGGCGCTGTCGCCGGAGTTGCGTACCGGGCTTGGCGGCACGATCGCGCTCGCCCTGGTGGCGATGGTCGGGCGGGCCGTGGTGCCGGTCGCGATCCAGCAGGGCATCGACCGTGGCCTCGCCGCCGAGGGCGGCCCGGATCTCGGGGTCGTCGGCGTGGTGGTGGCGGTGACGGCCGCGATCCTGGCGGTGACCACGCTGTGCGGCTACCTGATGATGCGCCGGCTCTTCACGGTCAGCGAGACGGCGCTGGCCGGGATCCGGACCCGGACGTTCCGGCACGTGCACGACCTGTCGATGCTGCACCAGCAGTCGGAGCGGCGCGGTTCGCTGGTGTCCCGGGTGACCAGCGACATCGACCAGGTCAGCCAGTTCCTCCAGTGGGGCGGGGTGATCCTGCTCATCAACGGCGGTCAGGTCGTGGTCACCGCCGTGGTGATGTCGGTCTACTCGTGGCAGCTCACCCTGGTGGTCCTGGCCGCGTTCGTCCCGGCGGTGATCGTGATCCGGGCGTTCCAGCGCCGGCTCGCCGGGGCGTACGGCGTGGTCCGCCAGCGGACCGGGGCGATGCTCGCCGCGGTGTCCGAGACCGTCGTCGGCGCGCCGGTGATCCGCGCGTACGGGGTGTCGGGCCGGATCGCCCGGCGGCTGGACGAGACGATCGACCAGCACCGGGTCGCCCAGCAGCGGGCGATCCGCACCAGCGTGACCAGCTTCTCGGTCGGCGAGATCGCGACCGGTCTGGCGCTGGCGGCGGTGGTCGTGCTCGGGGTCCGGCTCGGTGTCGACGGCTCCATGACGATCGGGCAGCTCACCGCGTTCCTGTTCCTGGTGACGCTGTTCGTCCAGCCGGTGCAGATCGCGACCGAGGTACTCAACGAGGCGCAGAACGCGATCGCCGGCTGGCGGCGGGTGCTCGACGTGCTCGACGTGGCGCCGGACGTCGCCGACCCGGGCGAGAAGGGCCGGGACCTGCCGGCCGGGCCGATCGACGTACGGTTCGCCGACGTCGCGTACGCCTATCCGGCGGGCAACGGGGAGCGTGGGCCGAACGTGCTCTCCGACGTCACGCTGGAGATCCCGGCGAAGACCCGGGTCGCGGTCGTCGGGGAGACCGGCGGCGGCAAGACCACCTTCGCCAAGCTGCTGACCCGGTTGATGGATCCGACGCAGGGCGAGGTGCAGCTGTCCGGGGTGCCGCTGACCGACGTACGGTTCGAGTCGCTGCGCCGGCGGGTGGTGATGGTGCCGCAGGACGGGTTCCTGTTCGACACCACGGTCGGCGACAACGTGCGCTTCGGGCGGCCGTCGCTGACCGACGGGGAGCTTTCGGCGGCGTTCACCGATCTCGGGCTCGCCGACTGGGTCGACGGGTTGCCGGCCGGGCTCGACACCCCGGTGGGGGAGCGCGGCGAGGCGCTCAGTGTCGGGGAGCGGCAGTTGGTGGCGCTGGCCAGGGCGTACGTCGCCGACCCGGACCTGCTGGTCCTGGACGAGGCGACGAGCGCGGTCGACCCGGCGACCGAGGTACGGCTCCAGCGGACCCTGGAGGCGGTGACGCGGGGTCGTACGACGGTCGCGATCGCGCACCGGCTCTCCACCGCACAGGCGGCCGACGAGGTGATCGTCGTCGACAAGGGGCGGGTGGTGCAGCGGGGGCCGCACGCCGAGTTGCTGCGTGACCCGGGTTCGGTCTACGCGCTGCTCTTCGCCTCCTGGCTGGAGCAGACCCGCTGATCCCGCCGGCCGGTCCGGCGGCGCGGGGGCGACCCGCCGGCCGGGCCGGCGCGGGGTGAACCCCTGGCCGGGCCGGCGCGGGTCGAACATCGGCCGGGGCGGCGGCCGGGGAGGAGGCCGCCGCCCGCGGGTCAGCGTGAGTAGAACTCGACGACGAGTTGCTCGTCGCAGAGGACCGGCACCTCGCGTCGGGCCGGTTCGCGCAGCAGGGTGGCGGTCAGGTCGGACAGGCTGACGGACAGGTACGGCGCGGTCGGGCCGTCCGGGGCGTATCCGCCGGCGGCGGCGACCTGGAACGGCGGCTTGGTCCGGCTGCGCTCGCGTACGGTCACGATCTGGCCGGGCCGCAGCCGGTACGACGGCCGGTCGACCTTGCCGCCGTCCACTGTGAAGTGTCCATGGGCGACGAGCTGGCGGGCCTGGTAGATGGTGCGGGCCAGCCCGGCCCGGTGCACGACCGCGTCGAGGCGGCGTTCGAGCAGGTTGACCAGTTGCTCGCCGGTCTTGCCGGTGCTGCGGGCCGCCTCGTCGAAGGCGCGCCGGAGTTGGGTCTCGCTGATGTTGTACTGGTGCCGCAGCCGCTGCTTCTCCAGCAGTCGGACCTGGTAGTCCGACGTCTTGCGGCGGGACCGGCCGTGCACTCCCGGCGGGTACGGGCGCCGCTCGAAGTACTTGGTGCACTTGCGGGTCAGCGGGATGCCCAGGGCCCGGGAGAGTCGCACCTTCGGACGAGCTTGGTTCACGTGGACGCCTCCTGGTTGATAAGTTAGCCTCTCCTAACTTAGGTAAGGCTAACGGATGCCGGAGGACGATGTCATGCAACCCAGCCCCGCCGAGGTCGCCCGTACTCTCGCCGCCGGCCGACTGGCCGGCACCGCGCACGTCGCCTGCCGGCCCGGCCCGCATCCGGTCCGCCACGTCACCGACCCGTCCGGACAACTGCTCCTGCTGACCCGCGCCGGCACGCTGCCCGCGTACGCCCTGCACCCGGCCGACGGCGCCGACGACGTCGCCGTCGTGCTCGACGTGCCGGACGTCCCGCCGGTGACCGGATCGCCGTCGCTCGGCCGGGTCTGGATCTCCGGCTGGGCCGCCGAACTGACCGGCGCCGCCGCGGTCGCCGCCGCCGTCGACTACGCCGCCGTCGACCCGACCGGCGACCTGCTCGACGTCGGCCGGGGCATGGTCCTGCACCGGGTCGACGTCGCCGAGGTGCGCCTCGAGCGCGCCGGCGTGATGATCGACATCGACCCGGACGACTACGCCGAGGCCGAACCCGACCCGCTGCGCGACGAGGAGGGCGAACTGCTCGCCGACCTCGGCGACCACCACGTCACCGAGATGGCCGGGTTCATCCGCCGCCAGTTGCGCGGCGCCGGCCACGACCACGAGCCGGACCACCAGCCGCAGGTGGTCCGCCTCGACCGGTACGGCTTCGTCGTCGCGATCGGCCCGCCCGGCTCGCGCTACTGCGCCCGGCTGGCGTTCCCCCGCCCGGTGACCGACCGCGCCGACCTGGCCAAACTGCTGCACCCCGTGCTCTGCCACCGCTGCGGCGAAACGGCCCCCCGCCGCTGAGACCCGCCCCGCGCCGGGGGCCTGGCCGCCACGTTGATCAAGGGGATGTATGCCGCGATTCGGGCGGCGAACACCACGACTAGTCCTTGATCAACGCGGCAACCCGGCAACGCGGCAACCCCCGGCAACCCCGGGGGAGCGCCGCCGGGGGTGGGTCAGCCGGTGCGGCGGCGGAGGGTGGCGGCGGCGAGCACCAGGGCGACGACCACCGCCCCCGACACGATCGCCAGGTCCCGCCACATCGTGCCGGTCGGCTCGGCGTTGGCGCCCACCTCCTGCAGGGCCTCGACCGCGTACGACAGCGGCAGGACGTCGCTGACCGCCTGGAGCCAGCCGGCCATCTGGTCACGGGGAACGAAGAGCCCGCAGAGCAGGAGTTGCGGGATCACCACCACCGGCATGAACTGCACCGCCTGGAACTCGGTGCGGGCGAAGGCGCTGCAGAACAGCCCGAGCGCCACCCCGAGGACCGCGTCGACCACCGCGATGAGCAGGACCAGCGCCGGGCTGCCGGCCGTGTCCAGGTCGAGGAGCCAGTACGCCACCCCGGCGGCGACGCCGGCCTGCACCACCGCGGCCAGGCCGAAGGCGATGCCGTACCCGAACAGCAGGTCGAGCCGGCGCAGCGGGGTGGTGAGCAGCCGTTCCAGGGTGCCGCTGGTCCGCTCGCGCAGCATCGCGATGCTGGTCACCAGAAACATGATCACGAAGGGGAAGACGCCGAGCATCACCAGCGCCACCCGGTCGAAGGTGGCCGGCTGGCCCGGCGGCACCGGCTGGTCGGCGTACATGAAGTCGAGCAGGGTGAGCAGCACCGCCGGCACCACCACGAGCAGCGCGACCGTACGCCGGTCGTGGCGCAGTTGCCGCAGGACGCGGCCCACCGTCGCCGCCAGGATGCGCCCGTTCACCGGTCGGCCTCCCGCTTGATCAGGCGCAGGAACGCCTCGTCGAGGTCGGCGGTGCCGGCGTCGGCGCGTACGGCGTCCGGGGTGTCGTCGGCGACCAGCCGGCCGTCGCGGATCAGCAGCAGCCGGTCGCAGCGGCCGGCCTCGTCCATCACGTGGCTGGAGACCAGCAGCGTGGTGCCGCGCGCCGCCAGGTCGTGGAACCGGGCCCACAGGTCGGCGCGCAGCACCGGATCCTGGCCGACGGTGGGCTCGTCGAGCACGACGATCTCGGGTTCGCCGACGAGGGCGCAGGCGAGCGAGGCCCGGCTGCGCTGGCCGCCGGAGAGGGTGCCGACGATCTGTCCGGCGGCGTCGGCGAGGCCGACGTCGGTCACCGCCCGGTCGGCGGCGGACCGGGGCAGGCCGTAGAGCGCCGCGAAGTAGCGGGCGTTCTCCCGTACGGTCAGGTCGGCGTAGACGCTGGGAGCCTGGGTGAGGTAGCCGAGCCGGCGGCGCAGTGGCGCGGAGCCGGCCGGCTGGCCGAGCACGGTGACGCTGCCGGACCTGATCCGCTGCACGCCGACCACGGCCCGCATCAGGGTGGTCTTGCCGCTGCCGCTGGGGCCGAGCAGCCCGGTGACGGCGCCGCGCGCGATCGTGCAGGAGATGCCGTCGAGCACCCGCCGCCCACCACGCTCGACCACCAGACCGGTGACCTCGATCGCGCTGTCCATGGCCCCTCCTCGATGAGGCACGTCCAGGCTAGTGCGTCGGGACGCCCCCGGGTTGGTCTCCTGGGAGGATGACCGTCCACCGACCGGTCCATATCCTGGCCCGATGACGATCTTCGGTTGGATCCGGGAGCAGGCCCGCCGCCGTCCCCTTCCGACCGATGTCCTGTTCGCGCTCACGGTCCTGGCCGTCACGCTGCCGTTGCTGGGCGAGCCGGGCGGGGGCACCGGCCGCGACGCTGTCCGGCTCGGCTGCCTGCTGGTCGCCGGTGCCGCCGTCGCCGTCCGGCGCCGCTGGCCGTTGCCGGCTCTCGCGGCGGCATCCCTGGCCGCGGCCGTCGGCGGCGGCGAGGGCCCCATGATCGCCGTCCTGGTCACCGTCTACACCGTCTCGGTACGCACCGACCGGCGGACCGCGTGGCTCGGCGGTACGGCCGCCACCGTGCTGACGGCGATCGGCGCGCTCGTCGACGCCGGCGGTGCCGTGCCACCCGTGGACCTGTTCGGCCTGCTGATCTGGACGGCGTTGGGTACGTCCGTCGGCGACGCGGTACGCAACCGGCGGGCGTACGTCGACGCGATGCGCGACCGCGCCGAACGGGCCGAACGCACCCGCGAGGAGGAGGCGCAGCGGCGGGTGGTGGCCGAGCGGATCCGCATCGCCCGGGAACTGCACGACGTCGTCGCCCACCACATCGCCCTGGTCAACGCCCAGGCCGGCGTCGCCGTACACCTGATGGACCGGCACCCGGCGCTGGCCCGGGAGGCGCTCGGGCACATCCGGGACACCTCCGGGGTCGCGCTCGACGAGCTGCGGGCCACGGTCGGGCTGCTGCGCCAGTCCGGCGATCCGGCCGCCCCCCGCGAACCGGTGCCGGGCCTGGCCGGGCTCGACGACCTGGTCGCCTCGTTCGCCCGGGCCGGCCTGACCGTGGACGTACGGCGGTCGGGGCAGGTGGTCCCGCTGCCGCCGCTGGTCGAACTGTCCGCCTACCGGATCACCCAGGAAGCCCTGACGAACGTGCACAAGCACGCCCGGACCGGCCGGGCCGAGGTGGACCTGCGCTACGAGCCGGACCGGGTGCGGATCACCATCCGCGACGACGGCCCGGCCCGGTCCCGTCCGGACGGGTCGGCCCGCGCCGGCCACGGTCTGATCGGGATGCGGGAGCGGGTCGACGCGGTCGGCGGCACGTTCCGGGCCGGCCCCCGTCCGGCCGGCGGGTTCGAGGTGGCCGTCGAACTCGTGCTGCGCGGTGCCGCCGTGGCCGCGCCGGCCGGCCCGGCGGTGGCCCGGTGACGATCCGGGTGGTGCTCGCCGACGACCAGGCCCTGCTGCGCGCGACCTTCCGGATGCTGATCGACGCCACCCCGGGCATGACCGTGGTCGGCGAGGCCGCCGACGGCCGGGAGGCGGTGGAACGGGCCCGCGCCGGCCGGGCCGACGTGGTGGTGATGGACATCCGGATGCCCGGCGTCGACGGCCTGGCCGCCACCCGGGAGATCGCCGAGGCCGAGGACCTGACCGGGGTACGGGTGCTGATCCTGACCACGTTCGAGGTCGACGAGTACGTCGCGGAGGCGCTCTGGGCCGGCGCCAGCGGCTTCCTCGGCAAGGGCGTCTCCCCGGAGGACCTGCTGACCGCGATCCGGGTTGTCGCGGCCGGCGACTGCCTGCTGTCGCCCACCGCCACCCGCGGGCTGATCGCCCGGTTCCGGGCCCAGCCCCGGGCCCTGACCACGCACCAGCACGAGCGGCTGGCCGAGCTGACCCCGCGCGAGCGGGAGGTGCTGGTCCTGGTCGCCGCCGGACTGTCCAACGCGGACATCGCGGCCCGGCTCTACCTGAGTCCGCTGACCGTCAAGAGTCACGTCGGCCGGACGATGACCAAGCTCGGGGTGCGGGACCGGACCCAGTTGGTGGTCATCGCCTACGAGAGCGGCCTGGTCCGGGCCGGCGAATAGCCGAGGGCCGGCGCCGGCGCGCCGGACGAGTCCGGGCCGGCGGTTACTCCCGTGGGAGTAGCCGCGAGTGGCGTCGGCGGGACGACGACGCCGGCCGGTCCGCTGGGCAGACTCGACGGCATCGGCGCGGCGCCCACGGCGGGCGCGACACCGCCGGCCGGAGGCCCGGCGCCGGCGTCCGCATCCGGACGCGGCGGCCCGGCGGTGGCCAATCACAGAGAAGAGACCCATGTCCTGGCTGTCCTCGATCAGCCTCGCCAACCGGAAGCTGGCGGCGCTGATCTCCCTCATGGTCCTGGCGATCGGCGCGTTCGCCATCCCGTCACTGAAGCAGCAGGTGCTGCCGGACCTGAACCTTCCGCTCCTCGGCGTTGTCGCCGCCGATCCGGGCTCGTCCCCGGTCGTGATCGAACAGCAGGTGGTCGAGCCGCTGGAGGCGACCCTGCGTGACCTCGACGGGGTGCGTAACACCACGTCGGTCTCCCGGCAGGGGGCCGCGACGGTGGTGCTCTCCTTCGACTACGGCACCGATCTCGTCGCCGCCCAGGCCCGGGTCAGCACCGCCGTGGGCCGGGCCGCCGGCCTGCTGCCGGCCGGCGTCGTACCGCAGGTGTTCGCGATCAGCACCTCCGACCTGCCGACGCTGACCCTGGCCGCCACCTCGACCGCCGTCGACCAGCAGGTGCTCGCCGAACGGGTCCGGCTGCGGCTGGTGCCGGAACTGTCCGGCATCGACGGCGTCAACGAGGTCACCGTCACGGGCGAACGTGCCCAGGTGGTCAGTGTCATCCCGGACCCGGCGGAGCTGGCCGGGGCCGGCCTGACCCCGGAGGCGGTCGGCGCGGCACTGGCCGCGGTCGGCCGTACCCAGCCGGCCGGCGTGCTCGCCGGCGACCGGACGGTGATCAGCGTGCAGGTCGGCGGCCCGCTGACCACGCTCGCCCAGATCGAGGACCTGCGGGTCGCGCCCGCCGCCGGCGGGACCGCCGTACGGCTCGGCGACGTCGCCACGGTCGAACTGGCCGACGCCGCCGCGACCTCGCTGACCCGGACCAACGGGGAGCCGAGCCTCGGCATCTCGCTCACCATGGACCAGGGCGGCAGCTCGTCGTACATCTCCACCCAGGTCCGGGAGAAGCTCGACGACCTGCGCGCCGCCCTCGGCGACGGCAGCGAGCTGGAGATCGTCTCCGACTTCGGGCCGGCGGTCCAGAACAGCATCAAGGGCCTGCTGACCGAGGGACTGCTCGGCATGGCGATGGCCGTCCTGGTGATCATGTTCTTCCTGCGGTCGGTCCGGTCGACCGTGGTCACCGCCGTGTCGATCCCACTCTCGCTGGTGGTCGCCCTCGTCGTGCTGTGGCAACAGGAGCTGTCGCTGAACGTGCTCACCCTCGGCGGCCTGACCATCGCCGTCGGCCGGGTCGTCGACGACTCCATCGTGGTGCTGGAGAACATCAAACGCCACCTCGGGTACGGCACCGCGAAGCGCGAGGCGGTCGTCACCGGCGTACGCGAGGTGGCCGGCGCGATCACCTCGTCGACGCTGACCACCGTCGCCGTGTTCCTGCCGATCGTCGCGGTCAGCGGCGTCGTCGGGGAACTGTTCACCCCGTTCTCGATCACCGTCGCGGTCGCCATGCTCGCCTCGCTGGTGGTGTCGCTGACCATCATCCCGGTCCTCGCGTACTGGTTCCTGCGCCCGCCGGCGGTCGGCGCCGACCCGGGGCGGTTCCGGCACGAGGCCGAGGAGGCCGAACGGCAGGGCGCGATGCAGGCCCGGTACGTGCCGACGATCCGCTGGGCGCTCGCCCACCGCGGCCGGGTCCTCGCCCTGGGCGGGGTGGTCCTGGTCCTCACCGTCGCCCTCGGCGGGGCGCTGAAGACGAGCTTCATCGGCGACTCGGACACCGACACCCTGACCGTGACCCAGCGGCTCGCCCCCGGCAGCAGCCTGACGGCGACCGACGCCGCCGCCCGGGAGGTCGAGCGGGTGGTCGGCGGGCTCGACGGCGTCGAGTCGTACCAGCTCACCATCGGCAGCGGCGACGGGTTCGGCGCGGCGTTCAGCACGACCGGCGCCGACACCGCCACGTACCTGCTCAACCTGGCCGGCGACGCGGACCCGGCCCGGGTCGAGGCGGACCTCACGCGACGGCTGGCCGGCCTCGGCGCGACGGCCGGCGAGCTGACCGTCGGCGCCGGCGGCGGCACCGACACCGGTGTCCAGGTCACCGTCACCGCCGGCGACGAGGCGGCGCTGCGGACGGCCACCGAATCCGTGCTGGCCGCGCTGCGTGGCGTCGCCGAGGTCCGCAACGTGACCAGCGACCTCGCGCGGGCCGCGCCGCAGATCGGCATCGTGGCCCGGCCGGAGGCGGCCCGCCACGGGCTGACCGACCAGCTGCTCGCGCTGGCGGTGGGCCGGGCGGTGACCGGCAGCACGGTGAGCACGGTGACCCTCGACGGCACCCGGCACGACGTCGTGGTCCAGCCGGTGGCCGCGGCCCCGACGACCGTCGCCGACCTGAACCGGCTGACGCTGCCGACCGCGGCCGGACCGGTCCGGCTGGACCGGGTCGCCACCGTCACCCTGGCCGACGCCGCGACCACCCGGACCCGGGTCGACGGGGTGGCTACCGTCACGGTCACCGCCGCACCGGTCGGCGACGACACCGGCGCGGCCACCACGGCGGTCCGCGCGGCACTCTCCGGGGTGGCGCTGCCCGGCGGCGCGGACTGGGCGCTCGGCGGGGTCACCGCCGACCAGGACGAGGCGTTCCGCCAGCTCGGGCTGGCGATGGCGGCCGCGGTCGCGCTGGTCTTCGTCATCCTGCTGGCGACGTTCCGCAGCATCCGGCAGACCCTGGTGCTGCTGGTCTCCGTGCCGTTCGCGGCCACCGGCGCGATCCTGCTGCTGCTGGTCACCGGAACCCCGCTGGGCCTGGCCGCGCTGATCGGCATGCTCATGCTGATCGGCATCGTGGTGACCAACGCGATCGTGCTGATCGACCTGGTCAACCAGTACCGGGAGCAGGGCATGGAGATCACCGAGGCGGTGGTCGAGGGCGGCCGTCGCCGGCTGCGGCCGATCGTGATGACGGCCCTGGCGACCATCTTCGCGCTGACGCCGATGGCGCTGGGCGTCACCGACCACGGCGGGTTCATCTCCCAGCCGCTGGCCGTGGTCGTCATCGGCGGCCTGGTCAGCTCGACCGCGCTGACCCTGCTCCTGGTCCCGACGCTCTACACGATGGTGGAGTCGCGCCGGGGTCGCCGGCGCCGGGGCGGCCGGCCGGAGCCCACCCCGCCGGCCCGGACGGATGCGCTGGTCGGCGCCGTACGGTGACCGTCGCCCGGGCCCCCGGCGATCCGCCGGGGACCCGGGCGCGGCGGGCTTGACTTCGAGTGCGCTCGAACTGCCAGGCTGGGTACGTGGACACCCAACTGACCGAACGGACGCTCACCGTCGGCGAGGCGGCCGAGCGGGTCGGCCTGACCACCTACACGCTGCGCTGGTACGAGCAGGAGGGGCTGGTCGCCCCGGTCGGGCGGGACACCGCCGGCCGGCGTCGCTACACCGAACGTGACGTCGACTGGCTGGTCCTGCTGACCCGGCTGCGCCGTACCGGCATGCCCGTGCGCGACATGCGGCGCTACGCCGAACTCGCCCGGCAGGGGGACCGGACCAACGCGGCCCGGCTCGCCCTGTTGAAAGCGCACCGGGACCGGGTACTCGCCCGGATGGCCGAACTCGAGGAGGACCTCACCGTGCTCAACTACAAGATCGGTTTCTACGACGGGGCGTCGGCCGGGTGCGAGGCATGATCCGCCGCCGCCTGGGCGCCACCGGCCCGGAGGTCTCCGCGATCGGGCTCGGCTGCATGGGCATGAGCTTCGCCTACGGCCAGCCCGACGACGCCGAGTCGACCCGTACCCTGAACCGCGCCCTCGACCTGGGCGTCAACCACCTGGACACCGCCGACATGTACGGCTGGGGCGCCAACGAGGAACTGCTCGGCCCGGTCGTGCGGGCCCGCCGCGACGAGGTGTTCCTCGCCACCAAGTTCGGCAACCGGTCCACCGGTGGGGGAGCCACCGGCCAGCCCGGCGCCTACGTCGACAGCAGCCCGCAGTGGGCCCGGGAGGCGTGCGACGCCTCGCTGGCCCGGCTCGGCATCGACACCATCGACCTGTACTACCTGCACCGGCGTGACCCGGCGACCCCGATCGAGGACACCATGGGCGCGCTCGCCGACCTGGTCTCGGCCGGCAAGGTACGCCTCGTCGGCCTGTCGGAGGTCAGCCCGGCGACGCTGCGGGCGGCGCACGCCGTGCACCCGGTCGCCGCCGTGCAGATGGAATACTCCCTGTTCACCCGGGACGTCGAGGGCGAGATGCTGGCGACCTGCCGGGAACTCGGCGTCGCCCTGGTCGCGTACTCGCCGGTCGGCCGGGGCTGGCTCACCGGCGGGATCACCTCCCGCGAGCAGGTCAGCGGCGACTGGCGGGCCGGCGCACCACGGTTCGCCGAGGAGAACTTCGCCGCCAACCTCGCCCTCGTCGACCGGGTCCGGGCCGTCGCCGCCGACATCGGCTGCACCCCGGCACAGGCGGCGCTGGCCTGGCTGCTCGCCCGCGGCGACGACATCCTGCCGATCCCGGGCACCAAGCGGGTCCGCTACCTGGACGAGAACGCCGCCGCCGCCGACGTGCGGCTGACCGCCGGGCAGGTCGCCGAACTGGACTCGGCGGTGCCGGCCGGCGCGGTCGCCGGGCAGCGCTACCCCGAGGCGGCGATGCGGTACGTCGGCCACTGACGGCACCGCACCGGCGGCTGACCGGCCCCGCCGGACGGCCCCGGCGGAACCCGGTGCCGCCGGCCGGGGCGGTGTCGTGGGGCGGGGTCGGCGGAGCCGGGACCCGTGCTGGAGAATCGGGGACTGTGCCCGTACCTGAACTGAACCCGGACCGGTCGCCCACCGCGCCGCCCCCGGCCACGGCGACCCCGGCGGCGGCCGGCGCCGTCCGGCCGTCGGACCTCGACCCGGCGGTCGCCGCCCGGCTGCGCCGCAACGCCGACGGCCTGATCGCCGCGGTCGTCCGCGAGCACGCCACCGGCGAGGTCCTGATGGTGGCGTGGATGGACGACGAGGCGCTGCACCGCACGCTGACCACCGGCCGGGCCACCTACTGGTCGCGCAGCCGGTCGGAATACTGGGTCAAGGGCGCCACCTCCGGCCACCACCAGTACGTCCGCTCGGTGGCCCTCGACTGCGACGGCGACGCGGTGCTGGTGAGCGTCGAGCAGGTCGGCGCCGCCTGCCACACCGGCAACCCGACGTGTTTTTTCCAGGACCTGCCCGTAGTACAGGGCAAGCCGACCTCCTTGCAGGACCTGCCCGCAGCGCAGGGCAAGCCGACGACCGGGCCGGAGGACGACCGATGACGACCGGAGCGGTGAGCCCCGACGAGGCGACCTTCGCACTACGGGCCCGCGCCCGCCGGGTGGTGCCGGTGATCCGCCGGCTGCTCGCCGACGGGGAGACCCCGGTCGGCGTCTACCGCAAGCTGGCCGGCGGGCCCGGCACGTTCCTGCTCGAGTCCGCCGAACAGGGCGCCGCCGGGGCGACCTGGTCGCGCTACTCGTTCATCGGCGTCCGCAGCAGCGCCACCCTGGTCGAGCGGGACGGCGAGGCGGTCTGGCTGGGCACCCCGCCGGCCGGGCTGCCGACCGGCGGCGACCCGGTGCGGGTGCTGCGCGAGACGGTGGCGGCGCTGGCCGGCAGCGCCGACCTCGACGCCGACAGCGGCCTGCCGCCGCTGACCGGCGGCATGGTCGGCTATCTCGGCTACGACCTCGTCCGCCGCTTCGAGCGGCTGCCGGCGCGGGCCGACGACGACCTCGGGGTGCCCGAACTCGGCATGATGCTCGCCACCGACCTCGTCGTCCTCGACCACCACGAGGGCTCGGCGATCCTGGTCGCGAACGCGGTGCTGCCCGACGACCCGGACGCCCCCGACTGGCACCGGCAGGTCGCCGCCGCCTACCACCACGCCGTCGGCCGGCTGGACGCGATGACCACCGCGCTGTCCCGGCCGATCCCACCGATGATCTCCACGGTCGACGCGCCGCCGATCGGCGACGTGGTCTGCCGGACCGCCGACGGGGCCTACCCGAAGGCCGTCGAGGAGGCGAAGGAGGCGATCCGGGCCGGCGAGTGCTTCCAGATCGTGGTCTCCCAGCGGTTCGAGCGCGAGACCACCGCCGACCCGCTCGACGTCTACCGGGTGCTGCGCACCACCAACCCCAGCCCCTACATGTACCTGCTGCGCTTCGACGACTTCGACATCGTCGGCTCGTCGCCGGAGGTGCACCTGAAGGTGACCGGCGGCAACCGGCGGGTGCTGCTGCACCCGATCGCCGGCACCCGCCCGCGCGGCGGCACCCCGCAGCACGACGCGGCGCTGGCCGCCGAACTGATCGCCGACCCGAAGGAACGCGCCGAGCACGTGATGCTGGTCGACCTCGGCCGCAACGACCTCGGCCGGGTGTGCGTGCCGGGCACCGTGGAGGTGCCGGAGTTCGCCACGATCGAGCGCTACAGCCATGTCATGCACATCGTGTCGACCGTGGTCGGGCAGTTGCGCCCGGACCGGACGGCGTTCGACGCGCTGGCCGCGACGTTCCCGGCCGGCACCCTCTCCGGCGCGCCGAAGGTACGCGCCATGGAGATCATCGAGGAGTTGGAGCCGACCCGGCGCGGGGTGTACGGCGGCACGGTCGGCTACTTCGGGTTCGGCGGCGACATGGACATGGCGATCGCCATCCGCACCGCGCTGATCCGGCGCGGCCGGGCCTACGTGCAGGCCGGCGCCGGCATCGTCGCCGACTCCGACCCGGCCGCCGAGGAGCAGGAGACCCGCAGCAAGGCGGCGGCCGTGCTGGCCGCGATCGCGGCGGCGGAGACCCTGCGGCCGGCGCGGTGACCGGCGACCGGCCCGAGGGCGACGCCGACGCCGGGGGCGCCCCGGCCGGCACCGGCCGCCGGGCACTGACGGTCGCGGTGCTGCTCGGGCTGGCCGGCGCCGGCCTGGCCAGCTACGCGGTGACCCGTACCTGGGCGGTCGAGCTGACCCCGCGGGCCGCGCCGTTGCCGCCGACCCGGACCACGTCGACCGGCGGCGACCTGCTGCCCTGGGTGACGGCGCTGGCCCTGGTCGCGCTCGCCGGGGCCGGTGCGGTGCTGGCCACCCGGGGTGCCGTACGCCGGCTCGTCGGCGTGCTGCTGACGCTGATCGGGCTCGGGATCGCCGCCGGCGGCGGCTACGGGCTGGTCGGCCTGAGCGACGTCGACGTCGGTCCCGGCTGGCCGCTGCTCTGCCTGGCCGGGGGCCTGCTGGTCGCCGCCGGTGGGGCGTCGACCGCGGCCGGCGGGCACCGCTGGCCGGCGATGGGGGCCCGCTACGACCGTTCGACCGGTGCCGCGCGCCGGGCGGCCCCGGCCCGTGGCGCCGACGGGCGGGTCGGTGGCGCGGGTACGGCGGCCGCCTGGGATGCCCTCGACCGGGGCGAGGACCCGACGGTCAACTGACCGTCTCGATCGTCTGTGGGTGGGACGTACCCCGCCCGGCGTGTCGACCGCCTGAGCCGCAGACGATCAGGACGGCGTGCGGGCGCGCCGGGCTGTCGGGCGCGGAATCCGCCGGTCAGCGGGCCAGGACGGTGGCCGGCTCGACCGGCTCGCCGACCGGGACGTTGTCGTGGCCGGGGACCGTGGTGCGGTCGGAAGCGGTGGCGCGGTCGGAAGCGGTGGTGCGGTCGGACGCGGTGGTGTGGTCGGCCGCGTTCAGGGTCGCCACCAGGCGCTGGATCTCGGCCCGCTGGCTGGCCCGCTCCCGGTCGGCGCAGATGGCGGCCCAGGCGTTGCCCCGGGCGGTGCGGATCCGGGCCTCGCCGACGACGGCCCGCTCGACGGTGTCGACCACCCCGGTCGCGATCGACAGCACGGCCCGGGGGATCGAGAGCAGACCGATCGGGGTGCCTCGCTCGGCAGTGTTCATCTTCATCTCCGCAGTGGGACGTCTTCGCCGGGAGTGTTTCGGGTCGCCAGTGCGCCAGCCTGCCCGAAACCGATGCTGCCCGGGGCGTGTTTCGCCCGGGTGACCTGCGCGTCAACGGTTCGGGTGACCGGGGCCGGGGCGGGGTCGGTGCCCGGCCGCCTGGTTCGCGTACCGCCGTGCGGCCTTGTCCAGGATCGCCGATTCCGGGCCCGGCCGCCCGTCGTCTTGACCGACGTCACAACGTGGTCCCGGCCACCCCGGCCGGACCGGCATCACGCGGTCCCGGTAGGTGGACTGCGGTCGATTGAAACTTGTGTTCTAATCTTGGGGTGCGTCTCGGTGGGGAGCTGGATACTCAGCGTGATCTTGTCTTCACAGGCCGGGCATTATGCACCAGCCCATCGGGTGAGGCACGCCATACCCCGGACGGTGTTCACGGCGTGGCGCCACCTAGCATCGGCCCATGACACCCGGAGAGGGGAGTCCGTAGGTGAGTGCTGAGCATGCCCACGCGGAAGATGGCGGCGCCGGGCCGGCGGCCTCCAAGAACGTGCTCGACGAAATCCTTGCCGGGGTGCGGGAGGACGTCGAGCGACGCCAGCAACTGCTCCCGCTGGAGCGGGTCCGCGAGCTGGCCGCCGCGGCACCGCCGCCGCGCGATGCGTACGCCGCCCTGCGCCGCCCCGGCGTCGGGGTGATCGCCGAGGTCAAGCGCGCGTCGCCGTCCAAGGGACCGCTGGCCGACATTCCCGACCCGGCGGACCTCGCCGGTGACTACGCGGCCGGCGGCGCCCGCTGCATCAGCGTGCTCACCGAGGGGCGCTGGTTCGGCGGGTCGCTGGAGGACCTGGTCGCCGTACGGGCCGCCGTCGACGTGCCGATCCTGCGCAAGGACTTCATCATCTCCAGCTACCAGGTGCACGAGGCCCGGGCCAACGGCGCCGACCTGGTGCTGCTGATGGTCTCCGCGCTGGAGCAGAACGTGCTGGTCGGGCTGCTGGAGCGGATCGAGTCGCTGGGCATGACCGCCCTGGTCGAGGTGCACACCGAGGAAGAGGCCGACCGGGCCCTGGAGGCCGGCGCCCAGGTGATCGGCGTCAACGCCCGCGACCTGCGCACCCTGGAGGTCGACCGGTCGGTCTTCGAGCGGATCGCCCCCGGCCTGCCGAGCAACGTCGTCAAGATCGCCGAGTCCGGCGTACGTGGCCCGCACGACCTGATCCGCTACGCGTCGGCCGGCGCCGACGCCGTACTGGTCGGGGAGGGGCTGGTCACCAAGAAGAGCCCGCGGGACGCGGTCGCCGAACTGGTCAACGCCGGCAACCACCCGGCGACCCCGAGGCCGGTCCGGTGACCGCCGCCGACACCGCGGCGCTGCCCGACCCGCGTGGCCACTTCGGGCGCTATGGCGGCCGGTTCGTCCCGGAGGCGCTCGTCGCCGCGCTCGACGAGCTGGAGGCGGCCTACCGCAAGGCGCAGGGCGACGAAGCCTTCCAGGCGGAGCTGGCCGCGTTGATGCGGGACTACGCCAACACGCCGTCGCCCCTCTACCTGGCCCGGCGGCTGTCCGAGCGGGCCGGGGCGCAGATCCTGCTCAAGCGGGAAGACCTCAACCACACCGGCGCCCACAAGGTCCGCAACGTGCTCGGCCAGGCGCTGCTGACCCGGCGGATGGGCAAGCGCCGGGTGATCGCCGAGACCGGCGCCGGGCAGCACGGCGTGGCCAGCGCGACCGCGGCCGCCCTGCTCGACCTGGAGTGCGTCGTCTACATGGGCGAGGTCGACACCGAGCGGCAGGCGCTCAACGTGGCCCGGATGCGGATGCTCGGCGCCACCGTGGTGCCGGTGACCAACGGGTCGCGCACGCTCAAGGACGCCCTCAACGAGGCGCTGCGCGACTGGGTGTCCAGCGTGGACAGCACGCACTACCTGCTCGGCACCGCCGCCGGCCCGCACCCGTTCCCCGAGATCGTCCGCGACTTCGTCGGCGGGATCGGCACCGAGGCCCGCGAGCAGTGCCTGGCGCTGACCGGCGCGCTGCCCGACGCCGTGGCCGCCTGCGTCGGTGGCGGCTCCAACGCCATCGGCATCTTCCACGCCTTCGTCCCCGACACCGACGTGCGCCTCTACGGCTTCGAGGCCGGCGGCGACGGCGTCGCCACCGGCCGGCACGCCGCCTCGATCACCGGCGGCTCGTCGGGGGTGCTGCACGGCGCCCGCACCTACGTGCTGCAGGACGAGGACGGGCAGACCGTCGAGTCGCACTCGATCTCGGCCGGGCTCGACTACCCCGGCGTCGGCCCCGAGCACGCCTGGCTGCACGACGCCGGGCGGGCCAGTTACCTGCCGGTGACCGACGCCGACGCGATGGCGGCGTTCCAGCTGCTGTGCCGCACCGAGGGGATCATCCCCGCGATCGAGAGCGCCCACGCACTGGCCGGCGCCCTGCAGATCGCCCCCCGGCTCGCCGCCGAACTCGGCCGGGAGCCGACCATTGTGGTCAACCTGTCCGGCCGCGGCGACAAGGACGTCCACACCGCCGGCGCCTACTTCGGCATCCTCGACGGGGAGCAGGCATGAGCGGGCAGAGCATCTCGGTGGCGTTCGAGAAGGCCCGCGCCGAGGGCCGGGCGCTGCTGATCGGCTGCATGCCGGCCGGCTTCCCGACCGTCGACGGCAGCATCGCGGCGATGACCGCGATGGTCGAGGCCGGCGTCGACGTGATCGAGGTCGAGATCCCTTACTCCGACCCGGTCATGGACGGGCCGGTCATCCAGCGGGCCAGCGACATCGCCCTGGCCGGCGGCGTACGCACCAGGGACGCCCTGCGGATCATCGAGGCGGTCGCCGCGACCGGCGCCCCGGTCGTGACGATGACCTACTGGAACCCGATCGAGAAATACGGCGTCGACGCGTTCGCCCGCGACCTGGCCGCCGCCGGCGGCACCGGCCTGATCACCCCGGACCTGATCCCCGACGAGGCCGACGAGTGGCTGGCGGCCTCCGACACCCACCAGATCGACCGCACCTTCCTGGTGTCGCCGTCGTCGACCGACGCGCGGATCGCGATGACGGTCGGACACTGCCGGGGGTTCGTCTACGCGACCGCGGTCATGGGTGTCACCGGGGCCCGGGAACAGACCTCGTCGGCGGCGCCGACCCTGGTCGGCCGGGTCCGCGCGGTCACCGACCTGGCCGTCGGTGTCGGGCTCGGCGTCGGCACCGGCGCGCAGGCCGCCCAGGTGGGCTCCTACGCCGACGGCGTCATCGTCGGCAGCGCCCTGGTCCGCTGCCTGCTCGACACCCCCGACGAGGCCACCGGACTGGCCGCGCTGCGGACCCTGAGCGCCGAACTCGCCGAAGGCGTCCGCCGCCGCTAGCGGCTCCGCCGCCGGTCGTCGGCCGGCGGCGGCAAACCCGCAGCCGGACCGGGGTGCCGTCCGCCGGCGTACGACGGTAGCCTGTGCACCCGTGACCCTCGCTTCGCTCCCGGTCCAGGCGACTTCATGGTCCGGCCAGGACTACCTCGCGGCCCTGCCCAGCCCCTCCACGGCGGTCTGGCAGATCGGACCGCTGCCGATCCGGGCCTACGCGCTGTGCATCGTGCTCGGCATCGTCGTCGCCTGCGTCGTGACCGAATACCGGCTGCGTAGCCGGGGCGCCCCGCCGTGGGCGGTGCTCGACATCGCCGTCTGGGCGGTGCCGTTCGGCATCGTCGGCGCCCGGATCTACCACGTGATCACCTCGCCCGAGGCATACTTCGGCGAGGGCGGCGACCCGCTCTCGGCCCTCTACATCTGGCAGGGCGGCCTCGGCATCTGGGGCGCGGTCGCCGGTGGCGCGGTCGGCGCCTGGCTCGGCGGCCGCCAGATCGGCATCCCGCTGACCGTGATCGCCGACGCGCTCGCCCCCGGGCTGCCGCTGGCGCAGGCCGTCGGCCGGTTCGGCAACTGGTTCAACAACGAACTCTACGGCGGGCCGACGACGCTGCCGTGGGGCCTGCAGGTGCACCGGATGGACCCGGAACGCCCCGGCCACGCGCTGCTCGACCCCGAGGGCAACCCGGTGCTCGAACCCGGGCTCTACCACCCGACGTTCGCGTACGAGGCGCTGTGGAACGTCGCCGTCGCCGGCCTGGTGCTGCTCGCCGACCGGCGCTGGAAGCTCGGCCGCGGCCGGGCCTTCGCGCTGTACGTGATGGGCTACACCGCCGGCCGGTTCTGGATCGAGATGATGCGGACCGACGAGGCCAACGAGATCCTCGGCGTCCGGCTCAACGTCTGGACCGCCGCCCTCGTCTTCGCCGCCGCGCTGGTCTACTTCCTGCGCGTACGCGGCCCCCAGGAGTTCCTGGTGCCGATCGGTGGCCGGTGGGAGCCGCCGGCCGGAGCCGACGGGCCGCGCGGCGACGTCTCCCAGGTCGACGTCTCCGGCACCAACCGTCCCGACAACCCGGCGCCGGACGGCTACCGGGTGGTGACCGAGCAGCAGTACGCCACCTACCTGGAAACCGGTCAGGTCCCCGACGACGACCCGCCCGCCGGGGCCGACGAGCGCCCCGCCGGACCGGACGGCCGGCACGACGACCTCGACGGCGACACCGCGACCGCGACCGCGGACGACGAGCCGACGCGCGACGAACCGGCGCGCGACGAGCCCGCCGGAGTCGACGTCGGAAAGCCGGCGACCGGCGGCACAGGCACCACCGGCGAGGCCACCGCCCGCGGCGACGACCGCTGACCCGGCGCGGGGAGGCACGGCGACCATGCGTACGGCTGTCGTCGTCGGCGCGGGCATCGGCGGGCTCGCCACGGCGGGCGCGCTGGCCCGCTCCGGCTGGCAGGTGACCCTGCTCGAACGCGCCGACCGCCTGCGGGCCGACCACACCGCGATGGTGCTGTGGCCGAACGGGATCCGGGCGCTGCACGCGCTCGGGCTCGGCGCGGGCCTCGACGCCATCGCCACACCCCTGCCCGACCTGGGCGTACGCCGCCCCGACGGGCAGTGGCTGGTGCAGCCACGCAAGCCCGCCCCGCCGCCCGGCGCCGGGCGGGCCGTCGTCGTGCACCGGGAGGACCTGCACGACGCCCTCGTCGCCGGGCTCGGCGACCGGGTCGACATCCGCACCGGAGTCGCCGTACGGGCGCTGCGCTCCGCCGCCGGCGAGCGGCCGGCGGTCGACGACGGCCGGCAGACGTTCGAGGCCGACCTGGTCGTCGCCGCGGACGGGATCGACAGCACGCTACGCCGCCGGCTGGCTCCGGAAGCGGCCGTCGTCAGCTCCGGCTGCGCCGCCTGGCGGGCCGTCATCCCCTGGTACCGGGCACCGCGGCTCCCCGCCGACGGGCCGGTCGGCGGCGAGTTCCTCGGCGCCGGCTACCGGTTCGTGGCCGCCTCGCTCGGCGAGCGCGGCTCGTCCGGCGGCTCGACCCGCGGCGGCATCTACTGGATCGCCACCGCGGCCGGCGCTCCCCGGCCGGAGTCCCCGGCCACCCAGCTCACCCTGCTGCGCCGCTGGCTCGCCGGCTGGCCCGCACCGGTCGGCGAACTGCTCGCCGCGACCGAACCCGACGACCTGGTGCAGCAGGAGGTACGCGAACTGCGGCCGCTGCCGAAGACGTACGCGTTCCCGGTCGGCACCGGCGGCTTCGCGCTGCTCGGCGACGCCGCGCACGGCATGCCGCACCACCTCGGCCAGGGCGCCTGCCTGGCGTTCGAGGACGCCGCCACCCTCGCCGCGGTGCTGCGTTCGGCGCTGCCCGGTCCCGGCGCCCGGGCCGCCCTGTCGACCTACCAGCGGCTGCGCCACACCCGCACGGTCACCGTCGTACGGCAGACCCGGCGGATGTCGGCGGTGCTGCGTACCCGGGGCCGGCTGGCCCTGCGCGCCCGGGACGCCGCCCTCGGCACCATCAGCCCCCGCCTGATGGGACGGGCGGCGGCCGCCGCGACGGGCTGGCAGCCACCGGACTGAGGCCGGTCAGCGCGGGGCGCCGGCGAGGGCGGCGAGCCGTTCGGTCGACAGGCAGGAGACCAGGCAGCGTTCCTTGGCGTCACCGGTGAGCAGCGCCGTCCACCCGGTGAAGCCGCCGTCGCCCAACTCGACGGCTTCCGACCCGTCGCCGGCGGTCAGCCGCAGCGCGGCGGCCACGTAGTAGCCGCGGCCGCGCTCCCGCCCGGGCTCCTCGACGAGGGCGACGCCGCCGGCCGTGGCCAGGGCGGGCCCCACCGTGTCGGCGACCCGTTCGGCCACGACGGGGTCGTCCAGCACCGTGTACCGCAGTCGCGGGGTGGCGGGCAGCGCGTCGAGCACCCGCTGCCAGTACGAGAGGTGGCGGACGAGCAGCCGGGCCTCGGTCCTGCCGGAGCCGGTGTCGCGGGCGCTGGACACCAGCGCGAAGAGCCGGAAGTGCGCCGACATCCCCGGCCCGAAGGGCTGGGCCCGCAGGTGGCGGTGGCTGGCCGCCAGGTGCGCCTCGCCGGCCGCCGGCTGCCGGCGGCGCCGGACGGCGGCCTCGACGGCCAGCGCGTTCGTCGCGTCGCTGACCACCTCGGTCGCCCGCATCGTGGAGACGATCCGGTCCTGGCTCACCGGGGCGACCGCCGAACAGGTGCCCAACGGTACGACCGGCGACAGCTCCACCCCGGCGAACTCGGCGGGCAGCAGCCGCCACAGCCGGGCCTCGACCTCGGCCAGCACCCTCGGGTCGCTGTCGGCGGGGCGTACGAAGCGGTCGTCGCGCCACCGCCGCAGCAGGTCCGCCGGCCGGACGGCCGCCGCCCGGGTACGGGCCACGTCGAGCAGCGCCGTCCGCAGGTCCGCCGGCGCGAGCCGGGCCGTCAGGGCGTCGCGGGCGCCGTCCGGCAGCCGCCCCCAGACCCGTCGCTCCGCATCGGTCATGTGCCGGCCCTCGCTCCGCTCGGTCATGTGCCAGCCCCGCTTCGCTCAGCCGGCACATGACTACTCCTGAGCCAGTCGATGCCCTCGCTGCGCTCGGTCATGTGCCAGCCCCGCTTCGCTCAGCCGGCACATGACTACTCCTGAGCCAGTCGATGCCCTCGCTCCGCTCGGTCATGGCGGTCACCGTGGCAGCCGGCCGGCATCCTGTCCACGGATATCGACGGCCGCCAGCCGCCGGCGGTCGCCGTCGACCCGGCCAGCGGGGCGACCGCCGAGCGGATCGAGGGATCGCCCGTTCGCCGGTCGCGCGGACCGAACGGAGGCTGACCGGGGTCGCGGTGCCGGCGCAGACTACCCGGAGGCGAGAGAGAGGGCTCCCACGTGCGGCGCGTTGATCCCGATCGGCCCCACGGTGCCGGGAACGCGGCCCCGACCGGCGTAGCTCCTCAGGCCGGACGGGAGACCGCGGACGCCGCCACGGACCTGTTCGACCGGGGCACCGGTGTGGCCGGCGGGTTCGACGTGCTGGCCGCCGGTGGGCGGGCCAGGATGGCCGCCGGCGACCTGTCCGGCGCCGTACCGCTGCTCGCCGCCGCGCTGCGCCGCCGGCCCGCGCCCGCGGCGACCGGCCCGGCCCCGGCCGGAACCGCCGGTGCGCCGGCCCGGCGCCGGCTGGCGGTGTACGAGGACCACGCGGAGTGCGTGCTGCGGCTGGCCGCCGCGGCGATCGCCGCCGCTGGCGGGCCCACCGCCGGTACCGCCGCCGTGGCCGCGGCGGCGGCCGCCGTCCGTACCGCCGCCGGCACCGCCACCGACCTCGACCGTGCGGTTGCCGCGCACCCGCTGCGGCCGCGGCTGTGGGAACTGCTGCTGGTGGCGGCCGCGTTGGCGGACGGGCGCCGGGCGGCGGAGGCGGTGTACGACCGGGCCCGCCGGACCTACCTGGAACATCTCGGGGTGGAGCCGGGCGGGCAGTTGCCGGAGTTGGCCGCGGCGGCCCGGCGCGGTGACCTCGCGCAGCGGTGGGCGACGCCGATCGAGGCCGTCGTAGCCCGGCCGGCCGCCGACCCCGGGCCGCATGCCCGGCCGGGCCGGCTGCCGGTGCCGCTGACCAGCCTGCTCGGCCGCGACGAACTGCTCGGCACGGTCGTCGGCCGGCTCGCCACCCACCGCCTGGTGACGCTCACCGGCCCCGGCGGGGCCGGTAAGACCCGGCTCGCGCTGGCCGCCGCGCAGCGGGTCACCGGCGTACGCCCGTCGGCGTCGGTGCGGTTCGTGGACCTGAGCGCGGTGGAGGCGTCCGCGCTGGTGCCGGCCGCGGTCGCCGCGGCCCTCGGCGTACGCGACGTCGCCGGCAGCGGCGTGCCGGCGACCCTGGCCGACGAGATCGGCGACACCGACGCCCTGATCGTGCTCGACAACTGCGAGCACCTGGTCGCCGGCTGCGCCGAACTGGTCGACCACCTGCTCACCCACTGCGCCCGGCTGCGGGTGCTGGCGACCAGCCGGATCGCGCTCCGGCTGCCGGCCGAGGCCGCCGTGCCGGTGCCGCCGCTGGCCACCCCGGCTGCGGTCGGCGGGCACACCCTGGCCGGCCTGGCGGCGCACCCGGCGACCCGGCTGTTCCTCGACCGGGCCCGGGCCCGCTCCGGCCGCCCGGTTCCGGAGTCGAGCGCCGACGCGGTGGCCCGCCTGTGCGCCGAACTCGACGGGCTGCCGCTGGCGATCGAGCTGGCGGCGGCGCGTACGACGGTGCTCGGCGTCCCGCAGATCGTCGAGCGGCTGCGGGCCGACCCCCGGCTGCTGCGCAGCACCGACCCGACCGCGCCGGCCCGGCACCGCACCGTGGCGGCGGCCATCGGGTCCAGTGTGGATCAACTCGACGCGGCGGCGCGTACCCTGTTCGACCGGCTGGCGGTCTTCGCCGGCGGCTTCGCTGCGGACGCCGTCGCGGCGGTCGCCGGCCCGGGCGGGGCCGCCGCGCTGCCGGCCCTGGTCGAGGCGTCGCTGGTCGAGGCCGTACCCACGGACGGCCCGGACCGGCCGGCACCGGGTGCGCTGGCCGGTCCCGACCTGGCCCGGCTCGCCGCCGGCCAGGCCACGGCCGGGCCGGCGCCGGCCGGTTCCGCACCGGCCGGACCGGGTACGGCCCCGGCCCCCGTCCGGTACCGGATGCTGGTGCCGATCCGCCGGCACGCGCAGGACCGGCTCGCGCGCGACGGCGACGAACCGGCGGCCCGGCTGGCGCACGCGCGGCACTTCCTGGCCCTCGCCGAGGCGGCCGACGGGCGGCTGCGCGGGGCGGACCAGCACCGGTGGCTGCACCGGCTGCGCGGCGAGACGGCCAACCTGCGGGCCGCGATGACCTGGCTCGCCGGCCCCGGATCGGACGCCGAACCGTACGGCGACCTGCGGCTGGCCGCCGCCCTGGGGATGTACTGCCGGCTGGAGGGCCACTACCGGGAGGGGCACGCGTGGCTCGCCGCCGGACTCGACCGGCACCCGGACGCGCCGGCCGCGCTGCGGGCCCGGGCCGGCAGCGCCGCGGCGATGTTGGCGATGCTGCTCTGCGACTACCCGGCGGCGGCCGGGCACGCCCGGGCGGCGCTCGCCGCCTGCCAGCGCGCCGGTGACGAGCGGGCCGCCGCCCGGATCGAACTGACGCTCGGGTCGGTGGCCCGGGAACGCGCCCAGTACGCGCTCTCCGCCGCACACCTCGCCGCCGCCTCCGCCCGGTACGCCGCCTGCGGCGACGAGTGGGGCGAGGCGCAGGCCACCCAGTTGCGGGGCTTCACCGCCTGGCTCTCCGGCGACCTGGACCGGGCCGACTCCCGGCTGTGGGCCAGCCTGCGCTGGTACGGCCGGCTCGGCGACCCGGAGGCGGTGGCGACCGCGCTGATGAACCTCGGCGCGGTCGCGTACTACCGCGACGACGGCGACCGGGCGGCGGCCCTGCTCGACGCCGCCCTGGAGCGCTACGCGGCGCTCGGCTTCCCCGAGGGGCTGGGCTGGGCACACAACCTGCGCGGACTGGTGGAGTTGCGGGCCGGCCGCACCGACGTGGCCGCCGCACACCTGACGCTGAGCCTGGCCGCCCACCGGCAGGTCGGCGACCGGTGGCGTACGGCGAGCGTGGTCGAGGCGCTGGCCGAGGTGGCCCGGCTCGGCGGGGTCCCGGTACGCGGCGTCCGGCTGCTCGGGGCGGCGGGCCGGATCCGGGCCGAGATCGGCGCGCCGGTCCCCGCCTGCGAACAGGCCGGGGTGTCGGCGACCGCGCGGGCGCTGCGGGCCACCCTGGGCGCCGACGGATTCCGGACGGCGTACGGGTACGGCGGCTCCGCCGCCCTCGACACCCTCCTGACCGCCCCTTCGCACAGCCCGGCCGCCGTCCCATCGGTGCCTCCGGCCGTCCCGCCGGCGCACCCGGCCGTCCCGTCAATCTAGGGGATGTATCGGGACAAAGTGTGCACGATTCGCGCAACTAGTCCTTGATCGACGCCACGCGCCCGGCGGCGCCCGGCGTAACGTGCCCAGGCGCGCGGGTCAGACCGCCGCGACCGCTGCCGGCTCGGCGATGCAGGCGGTGCCGATCCGGCGGAAGCCGGCCCGGAGGTAGACCCGGGCCACGTCCTCGCTGCCCGCCGAGAGGAACACCAGGCCGGCGCCGCTGCCCAGGGCCTGCCGGGCGAGCGTCGCGGTGACCGCGGCGGCCAGCCCACGGCGCCTCGCGGCCGGCAGCGTCGCCACCCCGGCGATCTCGGCGACGTCGCCGACCCGCTGGTACATGCCGGTGGCGAGCGGGCCGGTCGACGGCGTACCTGCGACGGCGTACGCGCGCCGTCCGGCGATGATCCGGGTTCGGGCCTCGGCGACCGCCTCGTCCGTCGGCCGCTGCCGGGCGGCGTCCCGTTCGGCGGCACCGGCCGGGCCGGCCGCCACGCCGGGCGTACCGAATCCGACCGCGGCGACCGCCGCCGACGACGCGAGGTCGTCGGCGAAGCCGGCCGCCTCGACGTCCAGCAGCCGTACGGGTACGTCCGACAGCGTGGCCGGGTCCGGCAGCGCCGCCGGGTCGAGCACCATCAGCGGCGCCTCCAGCACCGACAGCCCCGCCGAGCGGGCCACCGCCAGCAGGTCGGGATCGTGATCGTGCACCCATTCGAACGCCTCGGGCAGGCCGAGGTCGCGCTGCCGTGCCCGGGCGGAGGTAATGTCGGCGGCGGACGGCGGGTCGGAGGCGCCGGGCCGCGGCCGGGCGTAGAACGGCCATCCCGCACCGTCGCGGACGAACAGCACCAGACCCCCGAAATCCTCGGTACGGGCCACGTCCCGGGGTACGGCGTCGTAGAAGCGTTCCAACCGGTCGAAAAGTTCGGCTTCCAGGTGGGTCACCGCGCGAGACTACCTGTCCCAGATCCTGGAAGTGTGATCAATCCGGCCCTGGTGGAGTCCGGTGCCCCCTAACGTAGACTCAAATATCCGCCCAGGGCCGACGTCGTCCCGACCGTGAACCAACGTGACTGACGACAGGAGGCCCGGTGGCTTCTTCGCACCCTCAGAGCCGGCCGATCCGCCCCGGTGGACCCGCCCAGGGGCTGTACGACCCGACGTTCGAACACGACGCCTGCGGGGTCGCGTTCGTCGCCGACCTGAACGGCCGCCGGTCGCACGCCGTGGTCGCCAAGGGCCTCTCCGCGCTCTGTCGGCTCGACCACCGGGGCGCCCGTGGCGCGGAGCACAACACGGGCGACGGTGCCGGCATCATGCTCCAGGTTCCCGACGAGTTCCTGCGGGACGTCGTCGACTTCCCGCTGCCGCCGGCCGGGCAGTACGCGACCGGCCTGGCCTTCCTGCCCGACGACGACGAGGCCGCGGCCCGGGCCGCCACGATCCTCAACAAGTACGCCCTGGTCGAGGGCGCGGAGATCCTCGGCTGGCGGGACGTACCGGTCAACCCGGACGACCTGGGTGAGACCGCCCTCGCGGCCCGGCCCCGGATCCGGCAGGTGTTCCTGGCCGCCGAACGGCTCACCGACTCGCCCGCCGGCCCGGCCGGCTCGGCACTGACCGGCATCGACCTGGACCGGGTCGCGTTCTGCGTACGCAAGCGGGCCGAGCGGGAGACCGCCGAGCGGGGCATCCCGGTCTACTTCCCGTCGCTGTCCGCGCGCACCATGGTCTACAAGGGCATGCTCACCCCGGACCAGCTGCCGGCGTTCTTCCCCGACCTGACCGACGGGCGGGTCGCCAGCGCGATCGCCCTGGTGCACTCCCGGTTCTCCACGAACACGTTCCCGTCCTGGCCGCTGGCGCACCCCTACCGGTTCATCGCCCACAACGGCGAGATCAACACGATCCGTGGCAACAAGAACTGGATGAACGCCCGCGAGGCGCTGCTGGCCAGCCCGAACATCCCCGGCAACATCCGGCGGCTGTTCCCGGTCTGCACCCCGGACGCCTCCGACTCGGCCAACTTCGACGAGGTCCTCGAACTGCTGCACCTGGCCGGCCGCAGCCTGCCGCACGCGGTGCTGATGATGATCCCGGAGGCGTGGGAGAACGACCCGGACCTGGATCCGGCCCGGCGCGCCTTCTACCGCTTCCACGCCAGCCTCATGGAGCCGTGGGACGGCCCGGCCTCGGTCGCGTTCACCGACGGGTCGCTCGTCGGCGCCGTGCTCGACCGCAACGGGCTGCGTCCGGGGCGCTGGTGGCGGACCAGTGACGGGCTCGTCGTGCTCGGCAGCGAGGCCGGCGTGCTCGACCTCGACCCGACGACCGTGGTCGCCAAGGGCCGGCTGCAGCCCGGCCGGATGTTCCTGGTCGACACCGTCGCCGGCCGGATCGTGCAGGACGACGAGATCAAGGCCGAGTTGGCCGCCGCGCAGCCGTACGACCAGTGGCTGCACGCCGGCCTGATCGACCTCGCCGACCTGCCCGAGCGCGAGCACACCGTCTACACCCACGACTCGGTACGGCGCCGCCAGCAGATCTTCGGCTACACCGAGGAGGAGCTGAAGATCCTGCTCGCCCCGATGGCCCGCAGCGGCGCCGAACCGCTGGGCTCGATGGGCACCGACACCCCGATCGCGCCGCTGTCCACCCGGCCGCGGCTGCTCTACGACTACTTCCACCAGCTTTTCGCCCAGGTCACCAACCCGCCGCTGGACGCCATCCGCGAGGAGCTGGTCACCAGCCTGCAGGCGACCATCGGCCCGGAGGCCAACCTGCTCGCCCCCGGCCCGGCGAGCTGCCGGCAGATCGTGCTGCCGTACCCGGTCATCGACAACGACGAGCTGGCCAAGCTGCTGTCCATCGACGACGACGGCGACCTGCCGGGCTTCAAGGCGGTCCGGGTCTCCGGGCTCTACCGGCTGCGTGACGGCGCCGCCGGCATCAAGGCCCGGCTGACCGAGATCTGCCGGCACGTCTCCGAGGCGATCGAGGACGGCGTACGCATCCTCGTGCTCTCCGACCGCGACTCCACCGCCGAGCTGGCCCCGATCCCGTCGCTGCTGCTCACCGCGGCCGTGCACCAGCACCTCGTACGCGAGCAGACCCGCACCCAGGTGGCGCTGATCGTCGAGACCGGCGACTGCCGCGAGGTGCACCACGCGGCCGTCCTCATCGGCTACGGCGCCGCCGCGGTCAACCCCTACCTGGCGTTCGAGTCGGTCGAGGACCTGATCGCCACCGGCGCGCTGCCCGGCGTCGCCCCGACCAAGGCGGTCCGCAACTACGTCAAGGCGCTCGGCAAGGGCGTCCTGAAGATCATGTCCAAGATGGGCATCTCCACGGTGTCGTCGTACTGCGGCGCCCAGGTCTTCGAGGCCGTCGGCCTGGAGAACACCCTGGTCCGGCGCTACTTCGCCGGCACACCGAGCCGGATCGGCGGCGTCGACCTCGACGGCATCCACGCCGAGATCGCCGCCCGGCACGCGACCGCCTACCCGGCCGGCGGTGCCGCCGGGGCCGACGACACGCACCGCCGCCTCGACGTCGGCGGCGAATACCAGTGGCGCCGCGAGGGCGAACTGCACCTGTTCAACCCCGAGACGGTGTTCCTGCTCCAGCACGCCACCCGCAGCCGCCAGTACGAGGTCTTCAAGACCTACACCGCCAAGGTCGACGAACTGGCCGGCCGGGCCGGCTCACTGCGCGGCCTGTTCACCTTCCGCGACGGGCTGCGCCCGCCGGTGCCGCTCGACGAGGTCGAGCCGGCCAGCGAGATCGTCAAGCGGTTCGCCACCGGCGCGATGTCGTACGGCTCGATCTCGGCCGAGGCGCACGAGACCCTGGCCGTGGCGATGAACCGGCTGGGCGGCAAGTCCAACACCGGCGAGGGCGGCGAGGACGTCGAGCGGCTGCATGACCCGGAGCGCCGCTCCGCGGTCAAGCAGATCGCCAGCGGCCGCTTCGGCGTCACCAGCGAATACCTGGTCAACGCAGACGACCTGCAGATCAAGATGGCGCAGGGGGCCAAGCCCGGCGAGGGCGGCCAGCTTCCGGGCAACAAGGTGTGGCCGTGGATCGCCAAGACCCGGCACGCCACCCCGGGCGTCGGCCTGATCTCGCCGCCGCCGCACCACGACATCTACTCGATCGAGGACCTGGCGCAGCTCGTCCACGACCTCAAGTGCGTCAACCCGGCCGCCCGGGTGCACGTCAAGCTGGTCTCCGAGGTCGGCGTCGGCACCATCGCCGCCGGCGTCGCCAAGCTCAAGGCCGACGTCATCCTGATCTCCGGCCACGACGGCGGCACCGGCGCGTCACCGCTCAACTCGCTCAAGCACGCCGGCACCCCGTGGGAGCTGGGCCTGGCCGAGACCCAGCAGACGCTGCTGGTCAACAAGCTGCGCGACCGGGTGACGGTGCAGGTCGACGGGCAGCTGAAGACCGGTCGTGACGTCGTCGTCGCCGCCCTGCTCGGCGCCGAGGAGTTCGGCTTCGCCACCGCCCCGCTGATCGTCGCCGGCTGCGTCATGATGCGGGTCTGCCACCTCGACACCTGCCCGGTCGGCATCGCGACCCAGAACCCGGTGCTGCGCGACCGCTTCACCGGCAAGCCCGAGTTCGTGGAGAACTTCTTCCTGTTCCTCGCCGAGGAGGTCCGCACCATCCTCGCCGACCTCGGCTTCCGCTCGGTCGAGGAGGCGATCGGCCGCACCGAGGTCCTCGACGTGCTGCGTGCCGTCGACCACTGGAAGGCGCAGGGCCTGGACCTGTCGCCGGTGCTGCACCTGCCGGACGTCCCGCAGGACGCGGCGCGGCGCGGGGTCCGCGCCCAGGACCACGGCCTGGAGAAGGCGCTCGACAACGAACTGCTCGCCCTGGCCGCCCCGGCCCTGTCCGCCGGCACCCCGGTGCGGGCCACGGTCGCCGTACGCAACGAGCACCGCAGCGTCGGCGCGATGCTCGGCGGCGAGGTCACCCGCCGCTTCGGCGGCGCCGGCCTGCCCGAGGACACCATCGAGTTCACCCTCGACGGCACCGCCGGCCAGTCGTTCGGCGCCTTCCTGCCGCGCGGCGTCACACTGCGGCTGCGCGGCGACGCCAACGACTACGTCGGCAAGGGCCTGTCCGGCGGCCGGATCGTCATCCGCCCCGACGCCGGCGCCCCGTTCGTCGCCGAGGACCAGATCATCGCCGGCAACACCATCCTGTACGGCGCCACCGGCGGCGAGATCTTCCTGCGCGGCCGGGTCGGCGAGCGGTTCGCCGTACGCAACTCCGGCGGCGTCGCGGTCGTCGAGGGGGTCGGCGACCACGGCTGCGAGTACATGACCGGCGGCACCGTCGTGGTGCTCGGCCCGACCGGGCGCAACTTCGCCGCCGGCATGTCCGGCGGGGCCGCGTACGTCTGGCGGCTCGACCCGCGCCGGGTCAACCCGGAACTGGTCGAGCTGACCCCGCTGACCGACGCCGAACAGGTCGTGTTGCGCGAACTCGTCGAACGGCACCGCACCGAGACCGGCTCGGCGGTCGCCGAGGCCCTGCTCAAGCGCTGGACGGAGGCGGTCGAGGAGTTCACCGCCGTCGTACCGCGTGACTACAAGCGTGTGATCGAAGCGATCCGGACCGCCGAAGCCGCCGGCCGTGACGTCGACCAGGCCGTCATGGAGGTGGCCCGTGCCTGACCCGAACGGATTCCTGCGCTACGGCCGGCGGATGCCCGCCCGGCGTCCGGTGCCGGTCCGCATCTCCGACTGGCGGGAGGTCTACCCGTCCGCCTCGGACGAGCTGATCACCGAGCAGGCGACCCGCTGCATGGACTGCGGCATCCCGTTCTGCCACGACGGCTGCCCGCTCGGCAACCGCATCCCGGACTGGAACGACCTGGTCCGTACCGGGAGCTGGGCGAGCGCGATCGAGTCGCTGCACGCCACCAACAACTTCCCGGAGTTCACCGGGCGGCTGTGTCCGGCGCCGTGCGAGGCGGCCTGCGTGCTCGGCATCGCCGGCGGCGAACCGGTCACCATCAAGCAGGTCGAGGTCGAGATCGTCAACCGGGCCTTCGACCTCGACCTGGTCGCCGCGCAGCCGGCCCCGGCGCCCACCGGCCGGTCGGTCGCCGTCGTCGGCTCCGGCCCGGCCGGTCTCGCCGCCGCGCAGCAGCTCGCCCGGTCCGGTCACCGGGTGACCGTGTACGAGCGCGACGACGAGATCGGCGGCCTGCTGCGGTACGGCATCCCCGACTTCAAGCTGGAGAAGGAGCACATCGACCGGCGGCTGGCCCAGCTGGCCGCCGAGGGTGTCGTCTTCCGCACCGGCGTGAACGTCGGCGTCGACGTCACCGCCGACGGGTTGCGTGCCGAACACGACGCGGTGCTGCTCGCCTGCGGCGCCCTCGCCGGCCGGGACACCCCGGAGACGCCGGGGCGGGCGCTGCGCGGCGTACACCAGGCGATGGAGCACCTCGTCGCCGCCAACCGCGTCGTCGCCGGAAAGGAGGCGACCGCGCCGATCGACGCCGCCGGCCGGCACGTCGTGATCATCGGCGGTGGCGACACCGCCGCCGACTGTCTCGGCGTCGCCCACCGGCAGGGCGCGAAGTCCGTCTACCAGCTCGACCAGTACCCGCTGCCGCCGGCGGGCCGCGACGAGGCCCGCGACCCGTGGCCGACCTGGCCGTGGATCCTGCGCGAGTACGCCGCCCACGAGGAGGGCGGCGAGCGGATCTTCGAGGTGGCGGTCCAGGAGTTCGTCGACGACGGCACCGGCGCGGTCCGCGCGGTCCGGATCGCCCAGGTCACCGTCGAGCGGCGGGACGGCCGCCGGGTCGTGACCGCGGTCCCCGGGTCGGAGCGGGAACTCCCCGCCGACCTGGTGCTGCTGGCGATCGGCTTCGAGGGCACCGAGCCGCAGCCGCTGCTTTCGCAGTTCGGTGTGGCGCGCAACGCCCGTGGTGCCGTCGACACCGACGCGACCTGGCAGGCGGCCGACGGGGTCTTCGTCGCCGGTGACATGCACCGCGGCGCCTCCCTGATCGTCTGGGCGATCGCCGAGGGCCGGGCGGCCGCCGCCGCCATCCACGACCACCTGGGCGCCCCCACCCCCCTGCCCGCCCCGGTGACCCCCACCACCAGAGCCCTGACCCCCGGCTAGATCCTCCGACCGTCGCCTCTCCCGCCCGCCCCGCCCCTGATCCGCGTGATCAGGGACCGGGGCGGGCGTGTCTTCGGCGCGTCGCGGGTCAAAGTCCCTGATCACGCGGATCACGGCGGTCCAGCGGCGTGGGGGAGCGGGCGCGGGACCTTTGGCCGGTACGGTGCTTCGGTTAGTGTGCTCGTGACTACGCAGCCGTGATCATGGGTGGGGGTACGGGTGGGCAGGCTCGCGACCACGTACGAGCAGGCGGTCGCGGCCCACCGGAAGGCCCGGGAACACCTCGACCGGGCCCGGGCGGCGCTGGCCGCCCCCGGCCGGCCGGGCGACACCGCCGCCGCGGCCGACACCGTCGGCCGGCTCGCCCGGGTCGGCACCACGCTGGCCAACCCGACCCCGGGCGCCGCCGACCTCACCACCGCCCCGGTCCCGGTCCGGCTCGGCGAGGCGACCACCCCGGACGGCCCGTTCCCCGCCGTCGTCCCGCTCGCCGGCGGCCACCACCTCGCCATCGACACCGATGGCCGCGACCCCCGCGTCGGTGGGCTGCTGCGGGCCCTCACCCTGCGGCTGGTCGCCACCGCCGCCCCCGGCACCGTACGGGTGGCCGCGCTGGACACCGCCGCCCTCGGCGCGACGTTCCTGCCGCTGCGGCCACTGGTCGACGCCGGCGTGCTCGCCCCGCCCGCGACCACCGAGGCCGAGGTCGGCGACCTGCTCGACGCCGCCGAACGGCACGCCCGGGCCGCCCAGCACGACCACGGCGGCGACCCGGCCACCGAAGCGGCCGGCGCCCGCGGCGAACTGCTGCTGGTCGTCGCGGCCAACCTGCCGCCCGGCCGGGAACTGGCCCGGCTGGCGGCACTGACCCACGCCGGTCCGGCCGCCGCGGTCTGCGTACTGCTCGCCGGCTACCCGCCGGCCGGTGACGCGCCGCCGCCGCTCGGCGCGACCACCCTGGTCCGGCTCGACGACTCCGCCGCCCGGGTCGGCGACCCGCCCGGCCGGGCGTTCAGCGCCGACGGCTCCGGGCTGGCCGCGCCGGTCACCCTCGACGGCGACCCGCCCGCCGGCTCGGTACGCGCACTCGCCGAGCACCTGGCCGCCGCCACCCGGCAACACTCCACGACGGACTTCACCGACCTGCTGCCGCCCCGCCGCTGGACGGAGTCGTCGCTGACCGGGCTGCGTACGGTCGTCGGCCGGTCCGGCCGCCAGCCGGTGACCCTGGCCTTCGACGACGCCACCCCGCACTGGCTCGTCGGCGGCCGTACCGGCTCCGGCAAGACCGTCTTCCTGCTCGACGTCCTCTACGGGCTCGCCGCCCGCTACGGCCCGGACCAGCTCTCCCTCTACCTGCTCGACTTCAAGGAAGGCGTCAGCTTCACCGAGTTCGTACCCACCGACCGCGACCCGTCGTGGATCCCGCACGCCCGCGCCGTCGGGATCGAGTCGGACCGCGAGTACGGCGTCGCCGTGCTGCGCGAACTGCGCCGCGAACTCAACCGGCGGGCCGCGGCACTGAAACGCCACGGCGTCACCAAGCTCGCCGACCTGCCCCGCGACCGGTCGGCGCCGCGCGTCGTCGCCGTCGTCGACGAGTTCCACGTCCTCTTCGCCGGCAACGACGCGGTGGCCCGCGAAGCGGTCGCCCTGCTCGAGGAACTGGCCCGCAAGGGCCGCTCGTACGGCATCCACCTGGTGCTGGCCAGCCAGAGCATGTCCGGCATCGAAGCCCTCTACGGAAAGATCGACTCCATTTTCGGGCAGTTCCCGCTGCGGGTGGCGCTGCCCGGCGGCAACGGGGTGCTGCACCAGCTCAACGAGGCCGCCGGCACCCTGCCGGTCGGCTCCGCGGTCGTCAACGCCTCCGCCGGCCTGGCCGGCGCCAACACCGTCGTCCGCTTCCCCGACGCGCACGCCGGCACCGGTGCCGTCACCCGGCTGCGCCACGAACTCTGGGAGGCCCGGCCGGCCGGATCGCGACCGCCGGCCGTCTTCCGCGGCTACGACGCCGCCCACGTCGAGGACGATCCCACGTTCCGCGGCCTCCAGCCCGGCGGCCGCCGCCCGCTGGCGCTGGTCGGCCGCACCGTCGACGTCGACCTGACCGCGGCCTGCTTCGCGGTCGACACCAGCCCCGGCCGGCACCTCGGCGTCGTGGGCACGTCGGCGGTCGGCGCCGCGGTCCTGCACGCCGCGGCGGTCAGCGTCGCCCGCCAGCACGAGCCGGGTACGGCCCGGTTCCTGCTGGCCGCGCTGGTCGCCGCCGCCGACGAGGTCGCCGACCGCTGCGCCGACGAGCTGGCCGGCGCCGGGCACCCGGTGACCCGGATCGACGCGAACGGGCTGCGCGACGAGCTACGTACCCTGGCGGAGCCGGCCGGACCGGCGACCGGCCGCACGTTCGTCGTGGTGTTCGGCATGGACGGCGCCAGCGGCGTGCTCGGGCTGCGCGACGACACGTTCCGGTCCGGGCTCGACGACCTGCAGGCGGTGCTGCGCCGCGGCCCCGCCCACGGGGTGCACCTGTTCGGCTGGTGGCGCGGCCTGCGCCGGCTGTCCGAGGACATCGGCGGCGCGCAGAACCGTGACGACGTCGCCTGCCTGGTGGCGCTGAACGTGCCCGGCGGGGAACTCGGGCTCTATCTCGGCGTGCCCGACCTGTCGTACGCGCCGCGACCCAACCGGGCCCTGCTGGTCGACCGGCACGACCAGCGGACCCGGCTGATCGTGCCGTTCGTACGGCCCGGACACGAGCTGGACGAGGAGCGGTAGGTGTCGACCTTCGAGGAGTACGCCGCACTGGCCCGTCACCTGTCGGAGCTGCGCCGGGCCGGGGAGCGCGACGCCGCCGCCGATACCGCCCGGCGGGCCGCGACCCGGGCCGCCGCCGACCAGCTCGGCCACCGGCTCGACGCACAGGAGCAGCGGCTGCGCCACCTCGGCCGGGCGACCGGCCGGCCCGACTCGGTGCCGGCGGGGCCGGCCGGCGGTGCCGGGCCGGGCGCCCCGGCGGGCGGTCACCCGCGGTATCCGGTCGCCGCGACCGGCTACCCGGCCGGTGCGGGACCGGACCCCGCCGGACCGGGACCGGCCGCCGCGCCGCGGTATCCGGCCGGCCGGCCGGAGCTGACGAAGCCCGGGCAGCCGCCACCGCCGGCCGGCTACCCGGCGCTGCCGGCCGCGCCGGTACCGGGGCCCCGCCCGCCGCTGGGTGCCGACGGTGTCGTCGCCGGAGCCGACCCGGACGCGGAACTGGAGTCCGCCCGGCAGGCCGCCGACATCGCCGACGCCGCCGCGCGCACCGGCGAGCAGATCGCCCGGCGGCCGCCGCTGCTGCCGTCGTGGTCGCCGTTCGCCCGGGCCGCCGCCGTCTACGCGGGCTGTGCCCTGCTCAGCCTCGTGCCGATGTTCCTGCTGGAGATCGGTGCCGGGCTCGGCGCGGTCGGCACGTTCACCCTCTACGCCTGGACCTGCGCCGGGCTGCCGGTGCTGGCGTTCTTCGCCGGCTATTTCGTGCTCGGTCGCTGGGGCCGGCCACCCGGCGTCGACGAGACCCCGTCCCGGTACGTCCTCGTCGGATTCGCCCTCTGCCTCGTTCTGCCCGTCCTCGCCTACTGCGGGTACGTCGTCGCACTGCGTACCGTCTTCGGCGGCTGACCGCGACCCGGGCGGCGGACCCGCCGGACCGGCACCGGTTCGGCGGTGACCACGTCGGTCCGGCCGCCGTGCCGGGCGGGCGGCCCGGCGTCGACCGGTCGGCACCGGGGTGGAACCGCACCGTAGGGGCGGTTTCTCCCGGGGGGTGTGGTGGCCGACACCGCGGTGACGTCGAGGAGTAGGCTTTCCGGTGCGGTCACCGATGCCCGCCGGCACCGGACCGACGGCACCGCCGTACCGGCGGCCGCCGCCCCGACCAGTGCCGTGCCGACGGCGATGGTGCCCGAGGGCGGTGTGTCCCGGTGGCGCCGTCACCCGCCGACAGTTCCGCCGTCGACCAGGGTGCCGCTGGCCGACACCACCGGGTCGCGGGAGCGCCGGTGACGACGCCGGGCAGTGCCGATTCCGACCGGAGTGGCGACATCCGGTCACGTGTGCACCATCCGGTGTTGGATAGGTGTTCGGATATCCGACAAGGGCCGGTCGTGGGGCCGGTCCGGGGGAGAGACTAGCCTGATGGGCGTGACACGCCGTGCAAAGATCGTCTGCACTCTTGGCCCTGCCACTTCGTCGCCGGAACGCATCCGCGGCCTGGTCGAAGCGGGCATGGACGTGGCCCGGCTCAACTTCAGCCATGGCAGCCACACCGACCACGAGCAGGTCTACCAGCTGGTGCGCCAGGCCGCCCGCGCCGCCGGCCGGGCCGTCGCCGTCCTCGCCGACCTCCAGGGGCCCAAGATCCGCCTCGGCCGGTTCGCCGACGGGCCGCACGAATGGCGCACCGGCGACTCGGTCGTGATCACCAGCGACGACATCCTCGGCACCGCCGACCGGGTCTCGTGCACCTACCGCAAGCTTCCGCAGGAGGTCCGCGCCGGCGACCGGCTGCTCATCGACGACGGCAAGGTCGGCGTCGAGGTCACCTCCGTCGCCGGCAACGACATCCGCTGCCTGGTCGTCGAGGGCGGCCCGGTCTCCAACAACAAGGGCGTCTCGCTGCCCAACGTCGCCGTCAGCGTGCCGGCGCTGTCTGACAAGGACACCGAGGACCTGCGCTTCGCGCTCGGGCTCGGCGCCGACATGATCGCGCTGTCGTTCGTCCGCTCACCCGAGGACATCAAGCTCGTCCACGGCATCATGGATGAGGTCGGCATCCGCCGGCCGGTGCTCGCCAAGGTCGAGAAGCCGGAGGCGGTCACCCACCTCGAGTCGATCGTCGACGCCTTCGACGGCGTCATGGTCGCCCGCGGCGACCTCGGCGTCGAACTCCCGCTCGACCAGGTTCCCCTGGTCCAGAAGCGGGCCGTGCAGCTGAGCCGGGAGAACGCCAAGCCGGTCATCGTCGCCACCCAGATGCTCGACTCGATGATCGAGAACTCGCGCCCGACCCGCGCCGAGGCGTCCGACGTCGCCAACGCCGTACTCGACGGCGCCGACGCCGTGATGCTGTCCGGCGAGACCAGCGTCGGCAAATATCCGGTCCTGACCGTCAGCACCATGGCCAAGATCGTCCACACCACCGAGTCCGGCTCGATCGGTGTCCCACGCCTCCAGCACGACCCGCGCACCCACGGCGGCGCGCTCACCGTCGCCGCCTCGCAGATCGCCCGCAACATCGGGGCCAAGGCGCTGGTCGCCTTCTCCCAGACCGGCGACACCGTACGCCGCCTCTCCCGGCTGCACTGCGAACTGCCGCTGCTCGCCTTCACCCCGGTCCCCGAGGTACGCGACCAGCTCGCCCTCTCCTGGGGCGTGGAGACGTTCCTCATGCCGTTCGTCCAGCACACCGACGACATGTTCCGCCAGGTCGACCAGGCCCTGCTCGGCCTCGGCCGGGCCAACCCCGGCGACTACGTCGTCATCGTCGCCGGCAGCCCGCCCGGCACCCCCGGCTCCACCAACACCCTGCGGGTGCACCAGCTCGGCTCACTCGTCGACGCGGCGGCGGCCCGGGCCCTCCAGTGACCCCCGGTAGTCCCGTCACCGGCGCCGCCGCCGTCGAGCAACTGCTCGAACTGCTCGACCTCAGGCGGCTCGGCGACACCACCTTCCTCGGGACGAGCCCGCCCGTAGGCCCGCTACGGGTCTACGGCGGGCAGGTCGCCGGCCAGGCCCTCGTCGCCGCCGGGCGCACCGTCGACCCGAGCCGCCACGTGCACTCCCTGCACGGCTACTTCGTCCGTCCCGGTGACCCCACCGAGCCGATCGAATACCAGGTCGAGAACATCCGCGACGGCCGGTCCTTCTCCGTACGCCGGTCCGTCGCCGTCCAACACGGCAAGACGATCTTCTTCATGTCGGCGTCGTTCCAGCACCCCGAAGAGGGCCTCGACCACCAGACCCCGCTGCCGCCCGACGTACCCGGGCCCGACGAGGTCCCCACGATGACCGAGCGACTCGCCCGCTATCCCGAACGGCTCGGCATCTGGGGCCAGATCCCCCGCCCGATCGACGTCCGCTACGTCGGCGAACCCGGCTGGGTACGCCCCGGCGACCGGCCCGCCGAACCCAACCAGCGGGTCTGGATGCGGATCGACGCCAAGCTCCCCGACGACCCGCTCCTGCACGCCTGCGCGCTGACGTACGCCTCCGACCTGACCCTGCTCGACGCGGTCCTGTCGACCCACGGCGAGGTCTGGGGCCCGGGCGGTGTCGCCGGCGCCAGCCTCGACCACGCCCTGTGGTTCCACCGGCCGTTCCGCGCCGACGAATGGTTCCTCTACGACTGTGCCAGCCCATCGGCGTCCGGCGGCCGCGGCCTCGCCACCGGCCGCATGTTCGGCCCCGACGGCCGACACATCGCCAGCGCCGTACAGGAAGGGCTGGTCCGCCGTGAGCAGGGACGACCACCGCAAGTAGGGTGACGCCATGCGTCTCTCCGCCCGGGTCGACTATGCGCTGCGCGCGACCGCCGAACTCGCCGCCGCCGCCGACCCCGCCTCCGGGCGACCCGGAGCGCCGGTGACCGCCGAACAGATCGCCCGGGCCCAGGAGATCCCGCCGAAGTTCCTGGAGAGCATTTTGCTGCAGCTTCGCCGCGGCGGCATCGTGCACGCCCAGCGCGGTCCCGAAGGCGGCTACTGGCTGGCCCGGCCCGGCGCCGAGATCACCCTCGCCGACGTGATCCGGGTGATCGACGGGCCCCTCGCCCACGTACGCGGGCAGCGCCCCGAGGAACTCGGCTACCGGGGCGCGGCCAGCGCCCTCCAGGAGGTCTGGATCGCGCTGCGCGCCAGCGAACGGGAGATCCTGGAGACGGTCACCATCGTCGACGTGGCCACCGGCAAACTGCCCGAACGGATCCGCGACCTCGTCGCCGACCCGCGCGCCTGGACCTGACCGACCCCGCGGCCGGCCCGCACGAGACGCCGCGACCGGCCGGCCGGCGCGCATCACCCGCCGCGACCGGCCGGCCCGCACGAGACGCCGCGGCCCCGCCCGGCCGGGCGGGGCCACCCGCCACTCAGCCGGCCAGCACCGCCGCCGCCTCCGCACTGATCAACCGCCACGCCTCCTCGACGTGCGACGCCCGCGTCTGCGGCGCACCCACCGCCAGCCGCAGCGCGTACGCACCCCGCACCCGGGTGTGCGTCAGATAGATCCGGCCACCCGCGTTCACCCGGGCCAGCAGCGCCGCGCTCGCCGCGTCACCGTCCACCCCGTCCGCGTCCCGCAGCCGGAAACACACCAACGAGAACGGATGCGGCGCCACCACCTCGAACCGGTCGTCGGCGCGTACCCGCCCGGCGAAGCCGGCCGCCATCTCGACCCCGCCCCGGATGTGCTCCCGCAACCCCTCCGCCCCGTACCAGCGCAGCACGAACCACAGCTTCAGCGCCCGGAACCGCCGCCCCAACGGCACCTGCCAGTCCCGGTAGTCGAGCACCGCACCGGACTCCGAGGCCGCGTTGCGCAGGTATTCCGGCAACACCGTCAGCGCCTCGACCAGCTCCGCCCGGTCGGCCACCCAGAACGCGTCGCAGTCGAAACCGGTCAACAACCACTTGTGCGGGTCGAAACAGTACGAGTCCGCGTACTCCAACCCCGCGTGCGTCCACCGCAACTCCGGGCAGACCGCCGACGCCCCCGCGTACGCCGCGTCGACGTGCAGCCACACCCCGTACTCCCGGCAGATCGCCCCGATCGCCGGAATCGGGTCGACCGCCGTCGTCGACGTCGTACCGATCGTCGCCACCACCAGCGCCGGCCGGGCCCCCGCCGCGATGTCGGCGTCGAGCATCGACCGCAACGCCGCCGGATCCATCGCCAACGTACGGTCGTCGACCTCGACCGGCCGCACGTTGCCGTCCCCGATCCCGGCGATCCGGGCCGCCTTCTCGATCGACGAATGACCCTGCGTCGACGTGTAGACGGTGTAGCGGCCCTCCACGCCGTCGCCGCGCCACCGCCCCTTGCTCGCCCGGTGCAGCGCCGCCAGCGTCGCGACCAGCGTCGCCGACGAAGCCGAATCCTGGATCACCCCGCCACCGGTCCCCGACGACCGGAACCGCGCCGGCAGATCCAGCAGATCCGCCAGCCAGTCCAGCATCACCGTCTCCACCTCGGTGCACGCCGGCCCGGTCGCCCACAACATCCCCTGCACCCCGAGCCCCGAACTCACCAGGTCGCCGAGCACGCTCGGCCCCGAGACGTTGGCCGGGAAATAGCCGAAGAAGCCGGGATGCTGCCAGTGCGTCACCCCCGGCATGACCACCGCGTCCAGATCGGCCAGAATCCGGTCGAAGTCCTCACCGCGCTCCGGCGCGGCGGACGGCAACCGGCCGGCGACCGCGCCGGGCTGATCCAGGGACAGCACCGGGCGCCGCTCCAGCGACGCCCAGTAGTCGGCGATCCAGTCGATCACCGCATGCCCGTTACGCCGGAACTCCTCGGCGTCCATGTGAGTGGTCATGACTGAAGTCGATCAAAATCCGGGTGCCCCGATCAAGGCCCGGGGCCGTCCGCGCCGGTGGAAGCGAACAAACCCCCACCGGCACGGCGCGGCACATACACACCGCGACGACACGCGGCCACCGATCCGGCCGGCACACACCATGCACCCAGGCACACCATGCGGCCAGCACACCCGAACCGGTCACGACCACGCGCGTCGAACCACCACCGGATACGAGACTAGGCCGCGACCGGGACCAGCCGGTGTCACCCAGATGAAGATCATGTTTCGCTCCACCCCACCGGCCACCCCGGACTCACCCCTCCCGGCGCAACCCACCCACGACCTTCTCGGCGACCAACTCGAACGACCGCACCCGGTCCCCGATGTCGTACACCATCGTCGTCAACATCAACTCGTCGGCGGCCGTACGCGCCAACAGATCCGCCAACTGCCGCCGCACCGTCTCCGGCGAACCCACCGCCTGACCCCGCTGCCGCTCCAGCGCGAAGTCCCGCTCCAGATCCGAGTACGGATACGCCGCCGCCTCCTCCGGCGACACCAGCGGCTCCGGCCGCCCCGCCCGCAACCGCAGGAACGACAACCCGCTCGGCCCCGCCAACCACTGCGCCCGCTCGTCGGAATCCGCGCAGATCGTGTTCACCGCCACCATCGCGTACGGCTTCTCCAACCACCGCGACGGCCGGAAACTGTCCCGGTACAACGCCAACGCCGGCTCCGTGTTCGCCGCGCTGAAATGGTGCGCGAACGAGAACGGCAACCCCATCAACCCGGCCAGCCGCGCACTGAACCCGCTCGACCCCAACAACCAGATCGCCGGCATGTCACCACCACCCGGCGTCGCACTCGTGCCCCGCCGCCGCTCGCCGTCGAAATAGGCGATCAGGTCCTCCAACTCCTGCGGGAACGCCTCCGCCGACAACCCCTCCATCGTCCGCCGCAACGCCAGCGCCGTCACCTGGTCGGTCCCCGGCGCCCGCCCGATCCCGAGATCGACCCGCCCCGGATGCAACGCCTCCAGCGTGCCGAACTGCTCGGCCACCACCAGCGGCGGATGGTTCGGCAGCATCACCCCACCCGAACCCACCCGGATCGACGACGTCGCCGCCGCCAGATGCGCGATCAGCACCGCCGGCGCCGAACTCGCGATCGCCGGCATGTTGTGGTGCTCCGCCACCCAGAACCGGCGGAAACCGAGCGCCTCGGTGCGCCGGGCCAGCTCGGTCGTGTGCCGCAGCGCCTCACCGGCGCCCGCCCCGGCCGCGACCGGGGCAACGTCAAGGACAGACAGGGGTACGTCGAGAGGTACGTCGTTCACACGCCTTGCCAACCCGTCCGGCACCCGGTTTCTTCCGGAACCGGCGCGGTGGTTTCCCGCCGCGCCCGTCCCCGGCCCCGCCGCGCCCGCTTCCGGCCCCGCCGCGCCCGTCCCTGATCACCGTGATCAGGGACGGGCGCGGGCGACACGCCGGCGACACGCGGGACCAGATTCCTGATCACGCGGACCGTCACGCCTTGGCGCTGTCCGCCATCGGCGGCTCGGCCGGCGCGCTGCCGTTGGCCGGCGTCCCGGCCGGCATGCCCTCCTTCGACAGCTCCGGGGCCGCCATCCGGGTGGTGGTGATGGTCGGCCGGGTCAGCAGCGGACCCTTCGACTCCGCGCCCGGCACCGGTACGGCCGCCAGCCGCGCCTTCTCCGCCGAGAACTCCGGATCGCTGAGCTTGCCCCGGTCGTGCAGGTCGGCCAGCAGCCGCAACTGCTCGGCGCGGTTCTGCGCCGTGTACTGCGGGCCGTGGTCGGGCTGCCGCACCGGCCGCTCCGGTGCCGGGCCGGCGGCCGCCGCGGTCTCCCGGGCCGGCCGGAAGAGCAGGTAGAGCAGGGTGCCGACGAACGGCATCAGCACCACGGCGACCATCCAGCACGCCTTCGCCAGGCCGGACACGTCCGTACGCCGGAAGATGTCGACGATCGCGAAGCCCCAGACCAGCAGCAGCGGTATGAAGATGATCAGTAGCCAGAACGCTTCCCAGAAGCCGATTCCCTCGGACATGGTTTCCCCCTCTGCGTCTACCGCGAAGCTAACGCTGGGCAGTCCGATAGGAGAGGATTATTCACAGATGTCAGGGACGTTGGCCCGGCGCGCCCGCGACACCCGTCAGGACTTCGGCCCGACATGCCGGTCGAGAGCGGCGACCGCGTCCCGGCGGGCCACCGACAGCGAGTCCGGCCGGTTCATCCGCCAGGCGATCCCGAGCAGGTCCAGTGCCCAGCGGCAGAGGCCCAGGATGTCCGCCGACCGGTTCGTGAACAGGTATCGCGGATAGGAGTACTCGCGACCCGCCCGGCGTACCCGGTTGTCGATCCGGCAGCCGTCGGAGTGGAAGAGGCCGCGCAGGAAGTCGCCCGGCCGTTCCGCGACGACCCGGCGCTGCCACCCGGCGAGCACGATCGGACGCAGATGCTTCGGTCCCGGGCCGTGCTGGGGCAGCAGACACGGCCAGTGCTTCCCGTAGCTCTGGACCGCGACGTAGCCCCTGCCCTTCTTCGGTACCCGCTGGACCCGGTTGGCGAGTACGGCCAACATTGCCTGCTCGCACAGATCGATCAGTCTGGGGTACGTCTCCGTGCAGGCGATGCTCAGGACCGGAACCCGCGCGGATGCGACCAGGTGCCCGTCGCCGAGATAGAGGCCCAGCAAATAGGAGTAGGAACCGAGGTCTGGCTGGGGGTTGTCGTCAGGCAGGCAGCGGAAGCAACGTAGGGCTGTGCCGCGGATGGCTCGATCGGGGCGGTCGACACACCAGTGCCAGACGGTGGAGTAGGGCAGCCCAAACGCTCTTGCCGTGTCTGTCACGGTTCGGCCTGCCAGAAACGCCTGTCGGGCACGAGCGCGTAGTTCGGGTGGATGCACGCTGTTCACTATCGAACATGTGTGCGGTATTTTGGTGCCGGGAGCGGGACTTGAACCCGCACGCCCTTTCGGGCAGATGCTTTTGAGGCATCCGAGTCTGCCGATTCCTCCATCCCGGCATCCGCCATCCCGGCGGGTGCGACTCACTGTACCCGACTACGCTGATGCGGCAGCATTGAGGCAGCGTTGGATTTGACGATCGTGGGGGTAGGGCTTCGTGGCCGAGACGCAGGCGGGTGCCGAGCGCAGGCGGGTGCTGATCGCCGAGGACGAGGCGCTGATCCGGCTCGATCTGGCCGAGATGCTCGTCGAGGAGGGCTACGACGTGGTCGGCGAGGCCGGCGACGGCGAGGCGGCCGTGCGCATGGCCGAGGAACTCAAGCCCGACCTCGTCATCCTCGACATCAAGATGCCGATCATGGACGGGCTGGCCGCCGCGGAGCGGATCGCCGGCGGGCGGATCGCCCCGGTGATCATCCTGACCGCGTTCAGCCAGCGTGACCTGGTGGAGCGGGCGCGGGCGGCCGGTGCGATGGCCTACCTGGTGAAGCCGTTCCAGAAGAGCGACCTGGTGCCGGCGATCGAGGTGGCGCTGTCGCGTTACTCCGAGATCGCGGCGCTGGAGTCGGAGGTCGCCGGCCTCACCGACCGGCTGGAGACCCGCAAGGTCGTGGAGCGGGCCAAGGGCGCGTTGATGACCACGTACGGGATGACCGAGCCGCAGTCGTTCAAGTGGATCCAGCGCACCGCGATGGACCACCGGATGACGATGCGCGAGGTCGCCGAGCGGATTCTCGCCGAGGGCACCGGGCAGACACCGGCGGCCGGGGCCGGCGAGACGACCGGCGCGAGCTGATCCGGATGGGCCGCCGGCCGGCTCCACGGGGGAGTCGCCGGCGGTTGGTGGCGGCTCTGCTCGCCGGGGTGCTGGTCTGCGCCGGCGCGTGTGGCGGCTCGTCCGACGACGACGGGCCGGTGCCGGTCCGCTGGCAGCGCGGGACGTTGCCGGTGCCGGACGGGACGCCCGGCCGGGTCGTCGTCCGGGACGTGACAGCCTGCGGCGACCGCTGGTACGTCGTCGGCGCGGTGGAGGCGGCGGACGGCGAGACCCGGCCGGCGGCCTGGGTCAGTGCCGACACGAGCACGTGGTCGCCGGTCGGGGTGGCCGCCGAGAGCTTCTACGGCCAGCGGGCGGTGCTGTATTCGGTCGGGTGCCGCGACGGTGTGGTCGCGGTGGTGGGGGCGCGCAGCGGCGGGGTGCACGGCAACCCGCGGGTGGTCACCTGGCGGCAGGTTCCGGACGGTTCGCTGGTCGAGGTGCCGGCGCCGTTCGAGTTGTACGGCGGTGCCGAGGCCCGCAATGTCGGCCGGATCGCCGGTGGTGCCGGTGGTTGGCTGATCGCCGGCAACCGGGTGTCGGGCGCGGCGGTGTGGAGTTCGCCCGACGCGGCCGGGTTCGAGTTGCGGGCCGGGTTGCCTGGGCTGGCGTCGGACGACCGGGGGGTCACCTGGGCGTACGACGTGGCGGCCGGGCCGGCGGGCTGGGTGCTGGCCGGGGCGGTGACGGCGGGGGCGGACGCGGCGGTGGTGTGGGTTTCGCCGGACGCGGTGGCGTGGACCCGGGTCGGGTTGCCGGGCGACGGGGCGCGGGAGCGTCCGCAGCGGGTGGTGGTGACGGCGGCCGGGCCGGTGGTGGTCGGGGTGCGTGGGGCGTCGTTCGGGGCGTGGCGGGCGGAGGACGACCGCTGGGGGCGGTGGCGGGCGGTGGGCCGGTTCGGCGCGGGTGGGGCGGGTGGGGCGGTGCAGGCGGTGGCGCCGCTGGCGGCGGGGCTGGTGGTGGTGACGTGGGACGGTGGCCGGCACGGGTTGTGGGTGTCGCCGGACGCGGGGGATTCGTGGCGGGTGTTGTCGGGGCCGGACGACCTGCCGGCCGGCGGTGACCGGTCGGCAGGGGTGGCGGCGGCCGGTGGGCGGGTGGTGCTGGTCGTCGACGACGGTCGGGAGGGGCGGCTGTGGGTGGCGCCGGCGGTGTGACGGCGGGACGGCTGTCGGCCCTGCGTATGGGCGTCATACGCCCTGGAAGTCCGGGTGCGTATTACACGCGTAACATCGATCTGAGCACTGCACGTAACGGTTAGGTCAACGCCACTCGCTAGACCTTACGGGCCGCCCGTGTAGTGGGATAACGTCCCGCCCCAGACCGGGTTAACGGTCGGGCTCCCTCCATGCCGCAAGAGCCAATCGACGGCGGGTGGATCGAGCCGTCGGATGGAGAAGGGGTTCGGGCCTTGAGGCAGAAGCTCGCGCGGGTGGTCGGTGGCGTGGCCATGATGGCTCTCGTCGCTGGTGCCGCAGCTTGTAGCAGCGGCGATGGCGGCACGGAGGCCGGCGGCGACGCCTGCGGCAACAAGATCGCATTCTTCGGTGCGCTGACCGGCAGTTCGGCGGCGCTCGGCATCAACGAGAACAACGGCGTGAAGCTCGCTGTTGACCAGTACAACAAGGCCAACCCGGACTGCACCGTCGAGCTGGTCCCGCTGGACTCGCAGGGCAGCCCCGACCAGGCGCCGGCGCTGGCGCAGCGCGCCATCGACGACGAGAAGATCCTCGGCATCGTCGGCCCGGCCTACTCGGGTGAGTCGGAGGCCGCTGGTCCGCTCTTCTCCGAGGCCGGTCTGGTCACCATCACCCCGTCCGCGACCCGGCCGAGCCTGGCCGAGCAGGGCTGGAAGACCTTCTTCCGGGCGGTCGGCAACGACCTGAGCCAGGGCCCCGCCGCCGGCAACTACATCAAGAACGTGCTGAAGTCCGACAAGGTCTACGTCATCGACGACCAGTCGGCCTACGGCGCGGGTCTGGCCGACGAGGTCAAGAAGGTTCTCGGCACCGCGATCGTCGGCGAGGACAAGGTCCAGGGCGAGGGCAAGCAGGTCGACTTCTCGGCGGTCATCGCCAAGGTCCGCTCGTCGGCCGCGACGGCCGTGTTCTACGGCGGCTACTACCAGGAGGCCGGCCTGATCCGTAAGCAGCTCACCGCTGCCGGGATCACCGCCACCCTGGTCGCCGGTGACGGCGTCAACGACCCGGCCTACATCACCTCCGCCGGCCAGGCTGCGGCTGAGGGCACGATCCTGACCTGCCCGTGCGCGCCGGCCGCCGAGGCCCGTGGCACCTTCGTCAACGACTTCAAGGCGCTGAACGGCACCGACCCGGGCACCTACAGCGACACGGCGTACGACGCGGCGAACATCCTGCTCGCCGGTATCAAGGACGGCAAGACCACCCGCCCGGGGCTGCTGGAGTTCGTCGGCGGCTACAGCGGTGAGGGTGTCGCGGCGTCCTACAAGTTCACCGAGACCGGTGAGCTGGACCCGGCCCAGGTCAAGGTCTGGGCGTTCAAGGTTGTCAACGGTGCGGTCGTGCCGGACCAGGAGATCCCCAAGTCCTGATGGTCTCCGCGTCTGCGGCGGCTCAGCAGTGATCGCGGGTGCGGCCGGGAGCTTGCGCGCTCCCGGCCGCACCCGACTTTCGTTTCAAGCCTGATGGAGCACCCCCCTTGAACTTCGACGGGTTGTTCTCCAACTTCGGAGAACTGACGACGACCGGCTTGACACAGGGTGCGATCTATGCCCTGGTCGCGCTGGGATACACGCTGGTATACGGCGTGCTCAGACTTATCAACTTCGCGCACTCCGAGGTCTTCATCGCCGGCGCCTTCGCCGCGCTGTGGACCTGGAGTGCGTTCGGACTCGACCAGAACTCGGTGATCAGCGGGTTCGGGACGATCTTGCTCTATCTGCTGGTCGCGATGGTGGTGGCGGCGCTGGCGTCGGCGGCGACCGCGACGCTGGTGGAGCGGGTGGCCTACCGGCCGCTGCGGAAGCGCAACGCCCCGCCGCTGGCCTTCCTGATCACCGCGATCGGCGCGTCGATCGTGATCGCCGAGGCGTTCGGTGTCTACACCCGGCGGCTGCCGCAGGGTGTGCCGACGATCGTCTCGAACACGCCGGTGATCACCATCGGCGGCGTCGGGATCACCCCGGTGCAGTTGCTGACCGTCGGCGCGGCACTGGTGATGATGGTGCTGCTGGACACGTTCATCAACCGCAGCCGGCTCGGCCGGGGTGTCCGCGCGGTCGCGCAGGACCCGAACACGGCGGCGCTGATGGGTGTCAACAAGGACCGGGTCATCATGCTGGTGTTCATCGCCGGTGGCGCGATGGCCGGTGTGGCGGGTCTGCTCTACAACATCCGGATCGGGGTGCTCACCTACAGCGTGGGCTTCCTGCTGGGCTTGAAGGCGTTCACCGCGGCGGTGCTCGGCGGTATCGGCAACCTGCGCGGCGCGCTGGTCGGCGGTCTGCTGCTCGGCCTCGTGGAGAACTACGCGGCCGAACTGTTCGGCTCGCAATGGAAAGACTTCGTGGCCTTCGCCGCGCTGGTCGTGCTGCTGATGTTCCGGCCGACCGGTCTGCTCGGGGAGTCACTGGGGAGGGCACGCGCATGACAACGTTCGTGAACAAGGTGCGCGACGGCAAGGCTGCGATGGCCGAGCGTTGGCACAACGCGCCGAAGTGGGTGCGGTGGGCGGCGATCGGCGCGATCATCGTCTTCTTCTACGCCCTGCCGAACAAGGAGTTCTACCAGTACCTCGGGCCGATCCCGACCACCGAGTCCAACTTCGGGCAGGTGCTCTTCACGGTCTCGATCTACGTGTTGCTCGCGGTCGGACTCAACATCGTGGTCGGGTTCACCGGCCTGCTCGACCTGGGCTACTTCGGCTTCTACGCCGTCGGTGCGTACACGGTGGCGGTGCTGACCTCGCCGGGCAGCGATCTGAAGACGTTGTGGCCGTGGCTGGCGGCGCTGCCGCTCGCGATCGGTATCACGATGATCTCCGGTGTGCTGCTGGGTACGCCGACGCTGCGGTTGCGCGGTGACTACCTGGCGATCGTGACGCTCGGCTTCGCCGAGATGATCCGGATCGCGGCGACCAGTTCGGAGTTCCTCAAGGGACAGCGGGGCATGAACCAGGTTCCGCACCCGCCGGGCAGCTACCCGGACGGTAAGCCGATCTTCGGTGTGCTGGACCCGCGACCTTACTACTGGCTGGTACTCACGCTGATCATCCTGGTGGTCCTCGGGGTGCGGAACCTGACCCGTAGCCGGGTCGGCCGGGCCTGGGTGTCGATCCGGGAGGACGAGGACGCGGCGCAGCTCATGGGTGTGCCGACGTTCAAGTTCAAGCTGTGGGCGTTCGCCGTGGGTGCGGCGATCGGCGGTCTGGCCGGTGCACTGTTCGCCGGTAAACAGAACTTCATCAACTCGCAGAGCTTCGAGCTGCTCAACTCGATCATCATCCTGGCGGCGGTGATCCTCGGCGGCTCCGGCAACATCGTCGGGGCGATCGTCGGCGGTGGCCTGGTGGCTTACCTGATCGAGCGGTTCCGGGGCATCGAGATCCTCGGTGTGCAGCTCTACGAGTACCGGTTCCTGGCGTTCGGTCTGGTCCTCGTGGTGATGATGATCTTCCGGCCGCAGGGCCTGATTCCGAACCGACGAAGAGCGGCCGAGTTCAAGGACCGCCGCAAGGAGGTGATCGTCGGTGGCTGAGCTGGCCAAGGAGGAGGCCGCGGCGGCTCCGGTCAGCCGTGAGCCGCTGCTGGAGGTCGACAACGTCACGCTGCGCTTCGGTGGCGTGGTCGCGCTCAACAACGTGGACTTCACCCTCTACAAGGGGGAGATCCTCGGACTGATCGGGCCGAACGGTGCCGGCAAGACCACCTGCTTCAACGCGATGACCGGCATCTACCGCCCGACCGAGGGCGAGATCCGGTTCCGCGGCGAGAAGGTGACCGGCAAGAAGCGGCACATGATCACCAAGATGGGCATGGCCCGTACGTTCCAGAACATCCGGCTCTTCCCGGAGATGACGGCGCTGGAGAACGTGCAGGTCGGCGCGGACGCGCACCACAAGACCAGCGTGATCTCGGCGCTGCTGCGGCTGCCCCGGCACTGGAAAGAGGAGCGCGAGGGCCAGGAGAAGGCCGCCGAGCTGCTCAAGTTCGTCGGCATCGAGGGCCGTACGCACGAGATGGCCCGCAACCTGTCGTACGGCGAGCAGCGGCGGCTGGAGATCGCCCGGGCGCTGGCGACCGATCCGGTGCTGCTGTGCCTCGACGAGCCGGCGGCCGGCTTCAACCCGGCCGAGAAGGAGGAGTTGCTCCACCTGATCCGGCAGATCCGCGACCGGGGCATCACCGTGCTGCTGATCGAGCACGACATGCGACTGGTCATGGGAGTCACCGACCGCATCGTGGTGCTGGAGTTCGGAAAGAAGATCGCCGAAGGGCTGCCCGCCGAGGTGCGGGAGAACCCGAAGGTGATCGCCGCATACCTTGGAGTGCCGGACGATGCTGCTTGAGATCGAGGACGTCAGCCTGCTCTACGGGCGGATCCAGGCGTTGCACGGCATCAGCCTCACCGTCGACGAGGGCGAGATCGTCGCCCTGATCGGCGCGAACGGTGCCGGCAAGTCGACGACGATGCGGGCGATCTCCGGCATCCGGCCGGTGGCATCGGGTTCCATCAAGTTCGCCGGTGAGGACATCACCAAGCTGCGGGCCGACCTGCGCGTGCAGCGGGGCCTGTGCCAGGCGCCGGAGGGCCGGGGGATCTTCCCCGGCATGTCGGTGCTGGAAAACCTGGACATGGGCGCCTACACCCGCAAGGACAAGGCCGGCATCGCCGCCGACCTCGACCGGGTGCTGAACCTGTTCCCGCGGCTGGCCGAGCGGCGCAAGCAGTCCGGCGGCACGCTGTCCGGCGGTGAGCAGCAGATGCTGGCGGTGGGCCGGGCGCTGATGAGCCGGCCCAAGCTGCTGCTCCTCGACGAGCCGTCGATGGGTCTGGCGCCGATGCTGATCCAGCAGATCTTCACGATCATCACGGAGATCAACGAGCAGGGCACCACGATCCTGCTGGTGGAGCAGAACGCCCAGCAGGCGCTGTCCCGGGCGCACCGGGCGTACGTCCTGGAGACCGGGCGGATCGTCAAGAGCGGGACCGGCCAGGAACTGCTGCACGACCCGGCGGTCAAGGAGGCGTACCTCGGCGTTGCCTGACCGGCTGCCGGGGTGCACGAATGGGGAGGAACGGGAAACATGAGGATCGGTAACGCGCGGCGGGCGGTGCTCGCCTCGGCGGGCGCGTTGGCGTTGGCGCTGTCGATGGCCGCCTGCGGCGAGCAGGAGAACGAGGGCGGTGCCTCGGGCACGAGCCCGGCCCCGTCGACCTCGGTCGACCAGGCGCTGGCCGACCGGGTGCCGGAGGCCATCAAGGCCGACGGCGTGATCAAGGTCGGTACCGACTCGACGTACCCGCCGGCGGAGTACCTCGACACCGACGGCTCGACGGTGATCGGCTTCGACGTCGACCTGTTCAACGCCGTCGCCGCGAAGCTGGGCCTGAAGGCCGAGTACGTGTCGGCGCCGTTCGACGCGCTGCTGCCGGGCGTGACGTCGGGCCAGTACGAGGTCGGCGTGTCGTCGTTCACGATCAACCCCGAACGCTTGCAGACGGTGACGATGGTCAGCTACTTCGAGGCCGGCACCCAGTGGGCCACGAAGACGGGCAACCCGGCCGGGATCAACCCCGACGACGCCTGCGGCAAGAAAATCGCGGTGCAGACCGGCACGGTGCAGCTCGACGACATCACCGCCCGGTCGGAGAAGTGCGTCACCGACGGCAAGCCGGCGATCACGATCGACCAGTACCAGGCGCAGAGCGACGCGACCGCCGCCGTGGTCAGCGGCAAGAACGACGCCATGCTGGCCGACTCGCCGGTCGGGGCGTACGCGGTGAAGCAGACCAACGGCCAGCTGGAGCTGCTCGGCGACATCTACGAGTCGGCGCCGTACGGCTACGCGGTCACCAAGGACCAGCAGGCGTTCGCCGAGGTGCTGCGGGACGCCCTGAAGGCCTTGATCGCCGACGGGTCGTACGAGGCGGCGTTGGCGAACTGGGGTGTCGAGGCCGGCGGCATCGACAACCCCGAGGTCAACGCGTAGCGATGTCGCTCGACAAGATGGAAACCGAACGGGCACGGCCTGAACCGATCAAGGCCGTGCCCGTACGGCATCCGGGGCGCTGGGTCGCGGTGGTCGTCATCGGCGTGCTGACGTCGATGTTCGTGCACCTGCTGGTGACCAACGAGGCGTTCCAGTGGTCGTTCATGGTCGACAACATGTTCCGGCCGCCGGTGATCGCCGGCCTGCGCGGCACGATCGCGCTGACCGTGACCTCGATGCTGATCGGTGTCGTACTCGGCACCATGATCGCGATCATGCGGATGTCGGAGAATCCGATCCTGCGCGGCGTGGCCTGGGTCTACACCTGGTTCTTCCGGGCGGTGCCCCGGCTGGTGCTGGCGCTCCTCTTCGGCAACCTGGGCATCCTGTGGTCGCGGCTGGAGTTCGGCCTGCCGTTCGACCGGCAGATCGGCGCCCTGTTCGGGGTGGAGAACTTCGAGGCCCGGCTGTTCGGGTTCAGCGCGGTCGACATCCTGAGCGGGTTCGTGGCCGGCATGCTGGCGCTCGGGCTGACCGAGGCGGCGTACATGGCCGAGATCGTCCGGGCCGGTGTCCAGTCGGTCGACCCGGGCCAGACCGAGGCGGCCGAGGCGCTGGGGATGTCCCGGTCGCAGATCCTGCGCCGGATCGTGCTGCCGCAGGCGATGCGGGTGATCATCCCGCCGACCGGCAACGAGACGATCGGCATGCTCAAGGACACCTCGCTCGTGGCGTTCGTACCGGTGTCGACCGAGCTGCTCTTCCAGCTCAAGGCGGTCGGCACGCGTACCTTCCAGGTCTTCCCGATGTACGTCGCGGCGTGCCTGTGGTATCTGCTGCTGACCAGCGTCCTGTTGGTCGGCCAGTACTACCTGGAGCGGCACTTCTCCCGCGGCTACGGGCGCAAGGAGAAGGCCCGGATGCGGCTGCGCAACATCGGCGCCGAGAACACCGGCCGGACGACGGGGGCATCGTGACCGAGCGGAGCGAGGGAACCGGTAGGCACAGGGTGTCGCACGGCGCCGCCGAGCGGAGCGAGGTGGCGGCGTGACCGAGCGGAGCGGTGTGGCCGAGGTCGTGAAGGAGACGGCGGAGCCCGGGGTGATGGTCCGGGCCGAGCAGGTGCACAAGTCGTTCGGCAGCCTGGAGGTGCTGCGCGGCATCGACCTGACCGTGCGCACCGGCGAGGTGAGCTGCGTACTCGGTCCGTCCGGGTCCGGTAAGTCGACGTTCCTGCGCTGCGTCAACCACCTGGAGAAGATCAACGCCGGCCGGATCTGGGTCGACGGCGAGCTGATCGGCTACCGGGAGCGCGGCGGGAAGTTGCACGAGCTGCGGTCCCGCGAGGTGGCCGCCCAGCGGCGCGACATCGGCATGGTGTTCCAGCGGTTCAACCTCTTCCCGCACATGACGGTGCTGGCCAACGTCATGGAGGCGCCGCTGCGGGTGCGCGGGGAGTCGAAGGCCGAGGGCCGGGAGCGGGCCGAGGCGCTGCTGGCCCGGGTCGGCCTGGCCGACAAGTCGGCCAGCTATCCGGGGCAGCTCTCCGGCGGCCAGCAGCAGCGGGTGGCGATCGCCCGGGCGCTGGCGATGCGGCCGAAGCTGATGCTCTTCGACGAGCCGACCAGCGCGCTGGACCCGGAGCTCGTCGGCGAGGTGCTGGACGTGATGAAGGACCTGGCCCGCGACGGGATGACGATGATCGTGGTCACCCACGAGATCGGCTTCGCCCGGGAGGTCGGCGACTCGCTGGTCTTCATGGACGGCGGAGTCGTCGTCGAGTCCGGCGTACCGCGCGAGGTGATCGCGAACCCCCGGCACGACCGTACGAAGGCGTTCCTGGCCAAGGTGCTGTGAACCGGGCCGCCCGGCCCGCCGTACCGTGGCGGGCCGGGCGGGGCCGGCGCCCGTCGGCCGGCCGGCGGCGCGACCGGCCGGGTCGCGGGCGGTTTCCGTCGGGGGGCCGGACTAGAGTGGGCCGACGTGACCGACAACCAGCCCCGACTGCTGTTGCTCGACGGCCACTCGCTGGCCTACCGGGCGTTCTTCGCCCTGCCGGTGGAGAACTTCTCCACCACGACCGGGCAGCCCACCAACGCGGTCTACGGCTTCACCTCGATGCTGATCAACCTGCTGCGCGACGAGAAGCCGACCCACATCGTGGTGGCGTTCGACGTGTCCCGGCGGTCGTTCCGCACCGAGAAATACGCCGAGTACAAGGCGGGCCGCTCGGAGACCCCGGCCGACTTCGCCGGGCAGGTGAGCCTGGTCCGTGAGGTCCTCGACGCGCTGCGTATCCCGGTGGTGGAGAAACCCGGCTACGAGGCCGACGACGTGCTCGCGACGCTGGCCTGCCAGGGCCGCGACGCCGGCATGCGGGTGCTGATCAGCAGCGGCGACCGGGACGCGTTCCAGCTCGTCGGCGACCAGGTCACCGTGCTCTACCCGCGCAAGGGCGTCTCCGACCTGGCAAGGATGGACCCCGCCGCGGTCACCGCGAAATACGGCGTGGGACCGGACCGCTACCGCGACCTGGCCGCCCTGGTCGGCGAGTCCAGCGACAACCTGCCCGGCATCCCCGGCGTCGGCCCGAAGACCGCCGCGAAGTGGATCAACCAGTACGGCGGGGTCGACGGCGTCGTCGCCCGGGCCGACGAGATCAAGGGCAAGGCCGGCGAGAGCCTGCGCGAGCGGCTCGCCGACGTGATCCGCAACTACGACATCAACTGCCTGGTCTCCGACCTGGAGCTGCCGCTGCGTCCCGAGGACGCGCGCTGGGCGGGCTGGGACCGCGAGGCGGTCCACCAGGTGTTCGACACCCTCCAGTTCCGGGTCCTGCGCGACCGGCTCTACCAGTACCTGGAGGCGGTCGAGCCGGAGGCCGAGGCCGGCTTCGACCTGGCCGGCGAGAAGCTGGCGCCGGGGGCGGTCGGCGCCTGGCTGGTCGACCACGTCGTGGTCGGCGAGCCGACCGGGGTGGCGGTCACCGGCACGTTCGGCCGGGGCACCGGCGCGCTGACCGGGGTGGCGCTGGCCACCGCGGACGGGCCGGCGGCCTGGTTCGACCCGGCGACCCTCGACGCGCAGGACGAGGCCGCCGTGGCGACATGGCTGGCCGACCCGGAGCGGCCCAAGGTGATCCACGACAGCAAGCCCGCGCTGCTGGCGTTCGCCGCGCACGGCTGGCGGTTGCGGGGCGTCGGGCGCGACACCGCGCTGGCCGCCTACCTGGCCCGCCCCGACCAGCGGTCCTACGACCTCACCGACCTGGCACTGCGCTACCTGCACCGCGAGCTGCGGATCGACACCCCGCAGAACGGGCAGCTCACGCTGGACGGGCTGGGCAACGACAGCGAGGTCGAGCAGAACCTGATGCTGCGGGCCCGGGCCACCCTCGACCTGGCCGAGGCGATCGACGAGGAACTCGACCGGGACGGTGAGGCGTCGGCCCGGCTGATGGCCGAGGTCGAACTGCCCCTGGTCGAGGTGCTGGCCGCGATGGAGCGGGCCGGGATCGCGGCCGACACCGACTACCTGTCGAACCTCGAGGCGCACTTCGCGGCCGAGGTGAAGGCGGCCGCCCAGGGGGCCTACGCCGCGGTCGGGCGCGAGTTCAACCTCGGCTCGCCCAAGCAGCTGCAGGAGATCCTCTTCACCGAGCTGGGCCTGCCCAAGACCAAGCGGATCAAGACCGGCTACACCACCGACGCCGACGCGCTGCAGTGGCTCTTCGCGCAGAACCCGCACCCGGTGCTGGAACACCTGCTGCGGCACCGCGACGTGGCCAAGCTGAAGTCGACCGTCGACGGCCTGCTCAAGTCGGTCTCCGACGACGGCCGGATCCACACCACGTTCCACCAGACGGTCGCCGCGACCGGCCGGCTGTCGTCGACCGACCCCAACCTCCAGAACATCCCGATCCGCACCGAGGAGGGCCGGCGGATCCGGCGGGCGTTCGTGGTCGGGGAGGGCGCCGAGTCGCTGCTCACCGCCGACTACAGCCAGATCGAGATGCGGATCATGGCGCACCTGTCGAAGGACGAGGCGCTGATCGAGGCGTTCAACTCCGGCGCCGACTTCCACGCCGCCACGGCCTCGTCGGTGTTCGGCGTACCGCTGGCCGAGGTGCTTCCCGACCAGCGGCGCAAGATCAAGGCGATGAACTACGGCCTCGCGTACGGCCTCAGCGCCTTCGGCCTCTCCCAGCAGCTCGGCATCTCGACCGAGGAGGCGCGCGGGCTGATGGAGGAATACTTCTCCCGGTTCGGCGGCGTGCGCGACTACCTCCAGTCGGTGGTGAAGCGGGCGGTGCAGGAGGGCTACACCGAGACGATCCTCGGCCGCCGGCGCTACCTGCCCGACCTCGTCAGCGACAACCGGCAGCGCCGCGAGATGGCCGAACGGATGGCGCTCAACGCCCCCATCCAGGGGTCGGCCGCCGACATCATCAAGGTCGCCATGCTCCGGGTCGACGCGGCGCTGCGCGACACCGACCTGCGGTCGCGGATGCTGCTGCAGGTCCACGACGAGCTGGTCTTCGAGGTCGCCACCGGCGAACGCGAGCGGCTGGAGACCCTGGTCCGGGCCGAGATGGGGGCCGCCTACCCGCTGTCGGTGCCGCTGGAGGTGTCGGTCGGGTTCGGCACCGACTGGAACAGCGCCGACCACTGACCGTCCGGGCCGGCCGCGCGGCGCGCGGCCGGCGTACGGGCTCAGCGCAGCGGGTCGTGCCCCCAGTTCATCAGTGAGTGTCGCCAGCGGGTGTCGGTGACGTCGCCGTCCGGGCGTTGCGCGAGGTGGCGGTGCACGTAGCCGACCACCTTGCGCATGTGGCTGCGGTCGTCGCCGGTCAGGTCGGGCTTCTTCGTACGCAGCAGGGCGACGATCCGCCGGCCCGATTCGTGCCCGGTCGTCTCGGCCGCGCCGCCCTTGTGCTGCCCGGCCTCCTTCGACGCGTCGGTGCCGAGCCAGTCCTCCAGTTCGCGTGGCGTCATGTTGACCGCCTCGCGGAAGTCCCGGTCGGTCTCCTCGTCGGTGTGCGGCATCCCGGCCTCCTCCGCCCGGTGCCCCGGCTAGCGCTTCTCCCGGCCGAGTGCCTCCGGCCGGTGTACGGCGTCGCGGCCGGACTTGTCGCTGCGTACCCGGAACTGGGGATGCTCCGGCGAGGCGTCGACGGTACGGCCGGCCGTCTCGGTCCGCTCGTCGATCTCCTCCTCCACGGTGCCGGGCACCGTCACACCGTGGCTGCGCCACGTCACCCGGTCGCCGACCCGGGGCTTTCCCCGTCGTTCCGCCATACCGGCCGGGTACCCGGGGCGGGCTCGTGGAAACGCGGCGGAGCCGGCCACCGGGCCGTCCTCCGCCGCGCGCCGCCCTGGGGTCAGCGCTGGTTGCCCGGCCGGCCGCCCCGGGTCGCCGGGTCCTGCTGACCGCCGCTCGACCGCGCCTTCTGCGGCGGTCCGCCGCCGTACCGGCCGGGCCGGGCCTGCATGGCGTGCATCAACTCGTCCCGGTCCATCCGGTCGGCGTCGGTGACCCCGGCGTGCCGGGCCTGTTCGGCGAGTTCGGCGGTGCTCATCTGCTGGTCGCGGGCCAACGGTCTCACCTCCGTGTCCGTGCTGCCTGCCCCCTGCGGATACCCGGCCCGGGCCGCGGCGAACGGGCCGCCCGGACGGGCCGGCCCGACGGGCGGCCAGGGCACGGTGGCCGGGGTCAGGCCGTGGGCGCGGTGGCCGGGGTCAGGCCGTGCCGGTGGCCGCCGGCTTGTCGCTGACGAAGATGGCGGTGCCGGGGAAGAGCCGGCCGCGCAGCGGGCTCCACTGCCCCCACACGCCCTCGTGCCCGGCCGGCCACTCCGGTTCCACCACGTCGCGTACGACGAAACCCGCCGCGACCAGCTCGCGGATCCGGTCGCCGAGGGTGCGGTGCTGTTCGACGTACGTCGGGGTGCCGGACTCGTCCTGTTCGACGTACGGGCGGCGGTCGAAGTACGAGTGCACCGCCCGCAGCCCGCCCTCACCCGGATCGTCGAGGAAGATCCACCGCATTGGGTGGGTGACGGAGAAGGCCCAGCGGCCGCCGGGACGCAGTACCCGGTGGACCTCGCGCATGACCGCCCCGGAGTCGGTGACGAACGGGACGGCGCCGAAGGCGGTGCAGACGACGTCGAACGAGCCGTCGCGGAACGGCAGCGCCATCGCGTCGGACTGGACCAGCGGTACGCGTACCCCGGATCTGTCGGCGCCGGCGGCGGCGTGCCGCAGCATGCCGGCGGACAGGTCGGTGGCGACCACCTCGGCGGCCTGGCCGACCAGCCAGCGGGCCACGGCGGCGGCACCGCAGCCGAGTTCGAGGACCCGCCGGCCGCGTACGTCGCCGAGCAGGCGGGCGTCGGACTCGCGCAGCCCCTCCGGGCACCACACGAAGTCGACGTCGCCGAGAAACGGGCCGTGTTCGGCCTGGTAGTCGTCGGCGTCCTGGTCCCACCAGCCCCGGTTGGCCCGCCGGCTCTCCGCGTCGGTCACCGTTCGCCGGGTGACCCTGGATTCCTCGTCCGTCACATCGCAGACCCTAGGGTGCGCGGCGGCGGGGACGGCGCGCGGCGGTCGGGGTGTTTCCTGCCCTTGCCGGAAGGTGAGATGATTGTGTGTTCGCGTCCCAGGATGCGGTCGGAAGTCCGGGTAGATCGGCCGGGTGATCGGCCGGGTGGCAATGCGGTGCGAAAAAGAGGGACCCGACTCGTGCCGGGAGGGCTTGCATGCTGTGGTAATGCACACGGTAGGCTAGTCGATGCGCTCGCGGATCGTGTGCCTCGGCAGGGAGCAGGTCCGCGGTCGACGGACATGACGAATGTGGCGTCGACGGATCCGCTGGCGCAAACAGGTCACTGCGACACCAGCCTTGCTGTGACACACACATCCGACCGGAGCAACCGCCCACATGACGAGCAGCATCGAGGCCACCTCGAGCGCCACCAAGGTCACCGTCGACGACCTCGGTTCCGAGGAAGCCTTCCTCGCCGCGATCGACGAGACCATCAAGTACTTCAACGACGGTGACATTGTCGAAGGCACCGTCGTCAAGGTCGATCGGGACGAGGTCCTGCTCGACATCGGCTACAAGACCGAGGGCGTCATCCCCTCGCGCGAGTTGTCGATCAAGCACGACGTGGACCCCGCTGAGGTGGTGTCGGTCGGTGACCAGATCGAGGCCCTGGTCCTCCAGAAGGAGGACAAGGAGGGTCGTCTGATCCTCTCGAAGAAGCGGGCGCAGTACGAGCGTGCCTGGGGCACCATCGAGAAGATCAAGGACGAGGACGGCGTCGTTCGGGGCTCCGTCATCGAGGTGGTCAAGGGCGGTCTCATCCTCGACATCGGGCTGCGGGGCTTCCTGCCCGCCTCCCTGGTCGAGATGCGGCGGGTCCGTGACCTTCAGCCGTACGTGGGTCGCGAGCTCGAGGCGAAGATCATCGAGCTGGACAAGAACCGCAACAACGTGGTCCTGTCCCGTCGCGCGTGGCTGGAGCAGACGCAGTCCGAGGTTCGCACCGAGTTCCTCAACAAGCTGCAGAAGGGCCAGGTCCGCAAGGGCGTCGTGTCCTCGATCGTCAACTTCGGCGCGTTCGTCGACCTGGGCGGCGTGGACGGCCTGGTGCACGTCTCCGAGCTGTCCTGGAAGCACATCGACCACCCGTCCGAGGTCGTCGAGGTCGGCCAGGAGGTGGAGGTCGAGGTCCTCGACGTCGACCTCGACCGCGAGCGGGTCTCGCTGTCGCTGAAGGCCACCCAGGAAGACCCGTGGCGTCAGTTCGCCCGCACCCACGCGATCCAGCAGATCGTGCCGGGTAAGGTCACCAAGCTCGTTCCGTTCGGTGCGTTCGTCCGCGTCGACGACGGCATCGAGGGCCTGGTCCACATCTCCGAGCTGGCCGAGCGCCACGTGGAGATCCCGGAGCAGGTTGTCCAGGTGGGCTCCGACGTCATGGTCAAGGTCATCGACATCGACCTGGAGCGGCGCCGGATCTCGCTGTCGCTGAAGCAGGCCAACGAGGGCTTCGTCGAGGGCGAGGAGCACTTCGACCCCACCCTCTACGGCATGGCCGCGACGTACGACAACGAGGGCAACTACATCTACCCCGAGGGCTTCGACCCGGAGACCGGGGAGTGGCTCGAGGGCTTCGACAAGCAGCGCGAGACCTGGGAGACGCAGTACGCCGAGGCGCGTCAGCGCTGGGAGGCCCACACCAAGCAGGTGCAGACCTCCCGGGCCGCCGACGCCGAGGCTGCCGCCAACCCGGCTCCGGCCGGCGGCGGGGCGACCTCGTCGTCCACCCCGGCTCCGGCCCGTCAGGCGGAGGAGCCGGCCGGCACCCTCGCCACCGACGAGGCGCTCGCCGCCCTGCGCGAGAAGCTCGCCGGCGGCAAGTAACCCGTACCGACAGCGGCCCGGCCGACCGACCCTTCGGGGTTGGCGGCCGGGCCGCTGCCTTTCCCCACCCGGCCCAGCTGCGCCCGCCCGTCCCCCAAGATCCGCGTGATCAGGGTTCGATTCGCGGGTGTCGTCGGCACGTCGGCCGCAAATTCCCTGATCACGGGGATCCTGGGGGCGGGCGCGGACCCTCGCGACAGGGGGAGAAGCGCATCCGGTTCACTTGAGACCGTGTTGAATGTGGGGCTTACCGGCGGGATCGGGTCCGGCAAGAGCTCGGTGGCGCGGCGGCTGGCGGAACACGGCGCCGTCGTCGTCGACTCCGACGTCATCGCCCGCGAGGTCGTCGCACCCGGCACCGACGGGCTGCGGGAGATCGTCGAGGCGTTCGGCGCCGGGGTGCTGCACCCCGACGGCAGCCTCGACCGGCCGGCGCTGGGCGCCCTCGTCTTCGGCGACACCGCCGCCCGCCGCCGGCTGGAGGAGATCACCCATCCCCGCGTACGGGCCCGGAGCCGGGAACTCGCCGCCGCGGCGGCACCCGACGCGGTGCTGGTCAACGACGTACCGCTGCTGGTCGAGGGGGGCCTCGCGCCGACGTACCACCTGGTGGTGGTCGTGGAGACCGACCGCGACATCCGGATCGGGCGGCTGGTCCGCGACCGGGGGATGACCGAGCGGCAGGCGCTGGACCGGATCGCGGCCCAGGCCGACGACGCGCGGCGGCGGGCGGCCGCCGACGTCGTGCTCCGCAACGACGGGGACCTCGCCGACCTGCACGTGGTGGTGGACCGGCTGTGGCGGCGGCTGGTGCCGTACGAGGCGAACGTCCGGCACCGGCGGCGGGCGCCGCGTCCGGCGGATGTGACGCTGGCCGGGCCCGACCCGTCCTGGCCGGACCAGGCCTGGCGGCTCGCCGACCGGATCCGTCACCTCGTCGGCGACCCCGACCGCCGGATCGACCACGTCGGTTCGACGGCGGTGCCGGGGCTGGCCGCGAAGGACGTCGTCGACCTGCAACTGTCGGTGTCGTCGCTGGCCGAGGCCGACTCGCTCGCCGACCGGCTCGCCGACGGCGGCTTCCCCCGACCGCCCGGTGACTGGTATGACTCGCCCAAACCGCCGGATCTCGACCCGGCGCGGTGGACCAAGCGGCTGCACGTCAACGCCGACCCCGGCCGGCCGGTCAACCTGCACGTACGGGTGACCGGCTCGCCGGGCTGGCGGTGCGCCCTGCTGCTGCGCGACCTCCTGCGCGCCGACGAGGCGACACGCGCCGAGTACCTGGCGCTGAAGCGGGGGCTCGCCGAGCGCTCCGCGACCGTCGACGAGTATGCCGAGGCGAAGGAGCCGTGGTTCGACGTCGCCTACGACCGCGCCCGGCGGTGGGCCGACCGGACCGGCTGGCAGCCGTAACAGCGCCGGCCCGGACCGACCTGGCCGGTGCGATGGTGCCGGCCGGTCGGGCCGGTCAGGCGCGCGGCACCGGGCGTACGTAGGCGACCCGGCCGGGATCGACGTCGAGCTGGGCGAACGCGCCCGTGCGGGTCCGCAGCTCCAGCCGGCGCAGCGCGCCGGAGGAGTCCACCCAGTACCGCAGCCGGCCCTGCCCCGGCCGCGCGCCCGGCTGTCCCGGGCGGCCGACCTCGAAGACGGTGACGGCGGTGCCGTCCACCCGGTCGTCGCGCAGCCGGATCGCCGACCGGCGCAGCGCGGCCACGTCGTCGCGGGCCCCGGTGCCGAGCGCCAGCAGTTCCGTGATCAGCAAGTCGACGTCGAGCGCACCCTGCGCGTCGCCGCGCTGGCGCCAGTCGACGTGGGTCCAGCTCCGGTCGGTCGGTGGCGGCACCGGCGGCTGCCGGTCGGCGGTCACCCGCTGCGGCGCGACCCGGATCGCCGGGCCGGTCCGGTCGGCGCGGATCAGTGCGGTCTCGCCGGGTTTGTCGAGGTCGCCGACGGCGACGTACGCGACGGTGTTGCGCCAGTCGACCAGTCCGGTGCCGCGCAGGTTCGCGGTCGGCATGGTCGGCAGGGTGAAGGTCACCTTGCCGCCGCCGAGCGCCCGGTTGCGCTGCCGCATCCGGGACAGCAGGTCGGCCTCCTCGCCGGTGACGGCCCGGGGCTCGACCGGCCGGCCGCCGAGCGCGTCGATCGCGGTGATCCCGGCGCTGTCGGCCCGGTCGAGATGCGCGTTGACCGGCTGGTTGCCGGCGAGCAGGGCCTCGAACCGGTGCAGTCGCGCGTCGCCGTCGAGCCAGTAGCGCACCGCGCCGCCCATCGCCGCCAGCGATGTCTCCGCCGGTCGCGCCGACGCCGGCCCAGCGGCCGGGTCGGTGGTCGCCGCCCCGGCGGTACGGGACGCGTCCGCCCCGGCCGACGCCGATCCGTCGGCCGTCCGGCTGCCGACGGGTGCGGTGGCCGTACCCGTGGGGCCGGTGGGCGATGGGCCGGCGGCGGACGGGCCGATGGCCGGTGGCGTCGGGGGCCGGGTGGTAGCGGGGGAGGCCGTGGCGGTCGGGGTCGCCTTGGGCTGGGGCGGCACCGCCGGGCCGAGCAGCACGTCGACCGTGGCCCCGCCGGCCCGGTCCCGGCCCAGCCAGCGGGCCTCGCTGTGCTCGATCAGGTCGGCGGCGTCGGCCCGGTCGTGGGCGATGGCGAAGAGCAGGGCCAGGAACGACTCGACCGGTGCGGCCTCCGGCCCGCCGGCGGTGAACCGCTCGACCCGCCAGCCGTCGGTGGGCGGTACGTCGGGCGGCGCGGCCGCGACCGAACTCCCCGCCGTGCCGGTGGGGCCGACGGTGCCGACCGCGCCGGTTCCGGCGGGTGGTGCGGTGCCGTCCGGTGCGGGGTCCGCCGACCGGGTGGCGAGGACGCCGGGCATCGCCTGGAGCAGGCCGCGCCGTTCGCCCGCGCCCGGCCCGGACACCGACAGGTACGCCAGCGCGCGGGTCCAGTCGACCCGGCCGATGAGGCGCACCTCGGCCCCGGGGTCGCCGATGGTGGCGCGTACGCCGACCCGGGCCTGCTGGAAGTTGGTCATCCGCATCGTGGCCAGCCGTTGTGCCTCGGCCGTCGACAGCGGCCGGGCCTGCGGCTGGGCCGGCGGCGCGCACGAAACGAGGCCGGTGGCCAGGCCGGCCGCGGATCCGATGGCGATGCAGCCGAGGGCGACCAGGGCGACGATCCGGCGGCGGTCGCCGGTGGGGGAGAACCTCACGCGTGGTTGAACGCCGGTGGCGGGGCGAAGGTGACGTGCGCCCACGAACGGGATGGGGACGCCCGGGCGGGCGTAGGGGCTGCTCGCGGCGGCCGGTCTGCGCTTGCGCGCGACCGCGTCCGGTGCGCTCGCCGGCGATGTGCCGGGGCTGCAACCACGCGCCGGGTCCGATCGGCCGGTGTGGAGGCCCGATCGTCGACCCGGACGACCGCCGCGAGCGGCCTACCCCTAGCACGGTAGTCCGGTGACCTTTACCACACAATGGGAATATCGAAGCTGATCGTGTACTGACCGTTGCCGGTCCGCGGGCTGTCAGACCCTGGGCGTACGTTTGATGGCATGGCGCTCGACATTCCACGGCTCGACGGTCGCTTCGAGGTGATCAGCGACTTCATCCCGTCCGGCGACCAGCCGACGGCAATTGATGATCTTGAGCGCCGGGTGCGGCGGGGTGACCGCAATGCCGTGCTGCTCGGCGCGACCGGCACCGGCAAGAGCGCGACCACCGCCTGGCTGATCGAGCGGTTGCAGCGGCCGACCCTGGTGCTGGCACCCAACAAGACCCTGTGCGCCCAGCTCGCCAAGGAGTTCCGCGAGCTGCTCCCGCGAAACGCGGTCGAATACTTCGTCTCCTACTACGACTACTACCAGCCCGAGGCGTACATCGCGCAGACCGACACCTACATCGAGAAGGACTCCTCGATCAACGAGGAGGTCGAGCGGCTGCGGCACTCGGCGACCATGTCGCTGCTGACCCGTCGCGACGTGGTGGTGGTGGCGACCGTCTCGGCGATCTACGGCCTGGGCACCCCGCAGGAATACCTCGACCGGGCGGTCCGGGTGCACGTCGGGCAGGAGATCGAGCGCGACAAGCTGCTGCGCCGGCTGGTCGACGTGCAGTACACCCGCAACGACCTGGCGTTCACCAGGGGCACGTTCCGGGTCCGCGGCGACACCCTGGAGATCATCCCGGCCTACGAGGAGCTGGCGGTCCGGATCGAGTTCTTCGGCGACGAGGTGGAGAAGCTCTACTACCTCCACCCGCTGACCGGTGAGGTGGTCCGCGAGGTCGACCACCTGCTGATCTTCCCGGCGACGCACTACACCGCCGGGGCGGAGCGGATGGAACGCGCGATCAACGACATCGAGGCGGAGTTGGCCGAGCGCCTCGACGAGCTGGAGCGCCAGGGCAAGCTGCTGGAGGCGCAGCGGCTGCGGATGCGCACGACGTACGACGTCGAGATGATGCGCCAGGTCGGCTCCTGCTCCGGGATCGAGAACTACTCGATGCACATCGACGGCCGGCTGCCCGGCAGCCCGCCGCACTGCCTGCTCGACTACTTCCCCGACGACTTCCTGACCGTCGTCGACGAGTCGCACGTCAGCATCCCGCAGATCGGCGGCATGTTCGAGGGCGACGCGTCCCGCAAGCGGGTGCTGATCGAGCACGGGTTCCGGCTGCCCAGCGCGCAGGACAACCGGCCGCTGCGGTTCGACGAGTTCCTGGAGCGGGTGGGGCAGATGGTGTTCCTGTCCGCCACCCCCGGCCCGTGGGAGCTGGAACAGGTGCAGGGCGAGGTGGTCGAGCAGGTGATCCGCCCGACCGGCCTGGTCGACCCCGAGGTCGTCGTCAAGCCGACCAAGGGGCAGATCGACGACCTGATGCACGAGATCCGGCTGCGCACCGAGCGCGACGAGCGGGTCCTGGTCACCACCCTGACCAAGAAGATGGCCGAGGACCTCACCGACTACCTGCTGGAGCACGGCATCCGGGTCCGCTACCTGCACTCCGAGGTCGACACCCTGCGCCGGGTCGAGCTGCTGCGCGAGCTGCGCAAGGGCGACTACGACGTGCTGGTCGGCATCAACCTGCTGCGGGAGGGGCTCGACCTGCCCGAGGTGTCGCTCGTCGCCATCCTCGACGCCGACAAGGAGGGCTTCCTGCGCAGCGGGCGGTCTCTGATCCAGACCATCGGCCGCGCCGCCCGTAACGTGTCCGGGCAGGTGCACATGTACGCCGACAAGATGACGCCGTCGATGGCCGCGGCGATCGACGAGACCAGCCGCCGGCGGGCCAAGCAGATCGCCCACAACGAGGCGCACGGCATCTCGCCGGCACCGCTGCGCAAGAAGATCCACGACATCCTCGACGACATCTACCGCGAGGCCGACGACACCGAGGGCGCGCTCGCCGGGCACGGTCCGGGCGGGGCGATCATCGGTGGCGGCGGCCGGCAGATGTCGCGGGGCAAGGCGCCGGTGCCGGAGACCCGCTCGCGGGGCCGGGCGACCACCGGACCGTCGCGCGAGGGCATGGCCCGCGCCGACCTGGCCCAGCTCATCCAGGACCTCAACGACCAGATGCTGGCCGCCGCCCGGGAGCTGCAGTTCGAGCTGGCGGCCCGGATCCGCGACGAGGTGGCCGAGCTGAAGAAGGAACTGCGCGGGATGGACGTGGCCGGCGTCAAGTAGCCGGCGCCGGCCGGCGGTCGGCAGGTCAGACGTAGCGGTCGAAGCCGCCCTCGGAGTCGATCACCTGTCCGGTGATCCAGCGGGCGTCCGGCGAGCACAGCCAGCCGACCAACCGGGCCGCGTCGTCCGGGGTGCCCCACCGGCCACCGGGAAAGAGCCGGGCCACCGCCTTGTGGGCGGCCGGCCCCGCATACCCGGTGTCAGTCGGTCCCGGGTTGACGCAGTTGACGGTTACCCCTCGGGGTGCCAGCAGCCGCGCGAACTGCCGGGTCAGCACCTCGACGCCGGCCTTGCTCGCCGCGTACGCCAGCTCGTCCGGCATCGGGCCGAGCCGCTGCCCGCTGGAGAACAGCACCACCCGGCCACCCTCGGCACCGTCGGGGAAGCCGGCGGCGAACGCCTCCACCAGCAGCATCGTGGCGCGTACGTTGACCACCAGGTGCCGGTCGATCTCCGTCGCGTCCAGCCCGCCGAGCGCCGTACGCGTCGAGTAGGCGTGCACCGCCAGCAGCGCGTCCAGCCGGCCGTGCCGCTCCCGGGCGTGCGCGACGAGGGCGGCCGGGGCCGCCGGGTCGGACAGGTCGGCCTCGACGTGTTCCGCCCGGTCGCCGAGTTCGGCGAGCAGCGCCGGCACGCCGTCCGGGTCGCCGCCGTACGGCTGCTCCGCGTCGTACCCGGGCAGGCCGGTGAGGGCCACCCGCCAGCCGTCGGCGACCAGCCGGCGGGCGACGGCCGCGCCGATCCCGATCCGACGGCTGACCCCGGTCACGAGCGCTACCGGCTGTGTCATGGTCCGAGCAAACCCCACCTGGGGTGCCGGCCACCAGCGAATTCGGGCCCCGTGCCCGGTTCGTCACCGTACGTGGATGGGGTGGCCCTCCAGCGGGTCAACGGGCCCGGTTGTCGCACAGGGTTGTTATGGTTCGGCCCGCCCCCGCAAACCGATCGCATCCGGAGCCTCGTAGTGGCCATCTACCAGCACATCACCGAGTTCGCCGGCCTTCCAGTCACCGTTTTCGACCCCGAGTCGACCGCCCCGACGGCCGACCCCGCCGCGACCGCCTGGCGGGTCGAGGGCGACTACGAGACCAGCACCGACGAGTTCCGGGAACTGTTCGAGAAGTTCCTGGCCGTCGTCGCCCCGGCGCAGGTGCGGGCCCTGATCATCGGCCAGTGGGGCGAGGCGTACGAGGAGAGCGCGCCCGTCGACATGCTGGTCGAGTTCGCGCCCCGGTTCACCGCGCTGCGGGCGCTGTTCCTCGCCGAGCTGACCATGGAGGAGTCGGAGATCTCCTGGATCCAGCAGGCTGACGTCACCCCGCTGTTCACCGCCTTCCCCGACCTGGAGATCCTGCGGGTGCGCGGCACCGAGGGCATGGAGCTCACCCCGGTGCGGCACACCGCGCTCCGCGAGTTCGCGATCGAGTCCGGTGGCCTGCCCGGCCGGATCGTCCGGCAGGTCGCCGAGTGTGACCTGCCCGGCCTGACCCACCTCGAGCTGTGGCTCGGCACCGACAACTACGGCGGCGACGCCACCATCGACGACTTCGCCCCGATCCTGGCCGGTGGCCGGCTGCCGGCGCTGCGCCATCTCGGGCTGCGCAACGCCGAGATCGCCGACCAGGTCGCCGCCGCGGTGGCCGGTGCCCCGGTCGTCGCCCGGCTCGAGGTCCTCGACATGTCGCTCGGCATGCTCGGCGACGACGGCGTCGCCGCCCTGCTCAGCGGGCAGCCGCTGACCCACCTCAAGCGTCTCGACCTGCACCGCCACTACATCAGCGACGAGGTCGGCGCGCGGCTGGCCGGGGAACTGCCCGGCGTCGAGGTCGACCTGTCCGACCAGCAGAAGGACCGCCCGGGCGACCGTTACGTGGCCGTCTCGGAATGACACTCCCGCCCGTGCTGGTCGTGGTCGGCAACCCGGACAACCGCCGGGTCACCGGCTTCCGGGCCGCCGCGGCCGGCGGCTGGCCCGGCCGGCTGGAGGTGTTGCCCTGGCGGCGCCTCGTCACCGGCCCGGTGCGGCTGCCGGCCGGAGCCGTCGTCCGGATCGACTCGCCCGGTGAGGACGCCGAGGTCGACCGGCTGCTGCGCGGCGCCGCCCGGCCGGCCGAGCACGGCGAGATCACCGGCCTGGCCGCCTGGCACCGGGGGCTGGGCGACGCCCTCGACCGCCTCGCCGCGGCCGCACGGGCGGCCGGGGCGACCCTGCTGAACGCACCGGACGAGATCCGCACCATGTTCGACAAGCGGGCCTGCCACGCCCGGCTGGCCGCCGCCGGGGTGCCGGTGCCGGCCGCCCTGCCGGCGGCGCCGCGCGACTACGGCGAACTACGGGCGGCGCTGCGCGCGGCCGGCTGGTCGCGGGTGTTCGTCAAACCGGCCCACGGCTCGTCGGCGTCCGGGGTGCTGGCACTGGAACTGGCCGGCGGCCGGATCAGGGCGACGACCTCGGTCGAACTGACCACCGGCGGGCGCCTGTTCAACTCACTGCGGGTCCGCACCTACCAGGCCGAACGGGACGTCGCCGCGATCGTCGACCGGCTGGCCCCGGACAGCCTGCACGTCGAACGGTGGTTTCCCAAGGCCGGCCTCGGCGACCGGGCCGTCGACCTGCGGGTGCTCGTGGTGGCGGGTGAGCCGACCCACACGGTGGTGCGGTCGAGCCGTGGCCCGCTGACCAACCTGCACCTCGGCAACGCCCGCGGCGACCTGGCGGCGCTGCGGGCGGCGATGGGGCCGGCCGCCTACCGGTCGGCGCTCGACACCTGCGCCCGCGCCGCCGGTTGCTTCCCGGGGAGCCTGCACGTCGCGGTCGACCTGCTGCCCGGCGTCGGCTGGCGGCGGCACGCGGTCGCCGAGGTCAACGCCTTCGGCGACCTGCTGCCCGGCCTGCGCGACGACGCCGGCCGCGACACCTGGGCGGCGCAGTTGCACGCCCTGCGCACCGGCCGGTTCACCGCCCCGCGCACCGTCCGGGGCGCCACGGCCGGCGGGGCGGGTGCGGTTCCGGCCGGCCGGGTCGGCTCCGGGGTGGCGGCGTGAAGGACCTCGTCGGCAGCCACGACCTGCTCTTCGTCACCCTCGACACGCTGCGCTACGACGTCGCCGCCGAACTGGTGGCGGCCGGCCGTACCCCGGCCCTGGCCCGGGCCCTGCCCGGCGGGCGGTGGCAGCGGCGGCACAGCCCTGCCAGCTTCACGTACGCCGCCCACCAGGCGTTCTTCGCCGGATTCCTGCCCACCCCGACCGCCCCGGGGCCACACCCGCGGCTGTTCGCCGCCGCGTTCCCCGGCAGTGAGACCACCGGCGGCGACACCTGGGTCTTCGACGCCCCCGAGGTGGTGAGCGGGCTGGCCGCGGCCGGCTACCACACGGTCTGCGTCGGCGGGGTCGGCTTCTTCAACCACCGCTCGCCGCTCGGCCGGGTGCTGCCCGGCCTGTTCGCCGAATCGCACTGGGAGCCGGAGTTCGGGGTGACCGCGCCCGGCTGCCTCGAGGCACAGCTCGACCGGATCGCCACGGTCGTGCCGGCGGTCCCCGCCGACCGGCCGCTGTTCCTGTTCGTCAACGTCGCCGCGATGCACCAGCCCAACCGCCACTACCTGCCCGGTGCCGCCGCCGACAGCCGGGACAGCCACGCCGCCGCGCTGGAATACGTCGACCGGCACATCGGCCGGCTCTTCGCGCTGGCGACCGCACGCGGCCGGCCGTGCCTGGTGCTGATCTGCGCCGACCACGGGACGGCGTACGGCGAGGACGGCCACACCGGGCACCGGGTGGCCCACGAGGTGGTGTGGACGGTGCCGTACGCCGAGTTCGTCATCGAGCCGGGGCAGTGGGAGCTTTCCGGAACGGCAGCGCCGGCCGGCGACGGGCGGGTCGTTCCATGATCGACGGATCGCCGTACCAGGGGTACCTCTACGCGTACCCGCACAAGACGGCCTACCGGCCGCTGCGGCCCCGCCCGGCGCTGCGCGACGTGTGGTCGGCCGAGCCGACCGACGCCCTCATGCTCTACCTGCACCTGCCGTTCTGCGAGATGCGGTGCGGCTTCTGCAACCTGTTCACCCGCGCCAACCCACCCGCCGAGCAGGTCCGCGCCTACCTCGACCAGTTGCGTCGCCAGGCGACCCGGGTCCGCGAGGCGCTCGGCGGGCGGCCCGGGATCGCCCGGCTCGCGGTCGGCGGCGGCACCCCCACCTACCTCACCGCCGGCGAACTGACCGAGATGTTCGACATCGTCGCCGACTTCGGCGCCCCGCTCGGCGCCGTACCCACGGCGGTCGAGACGTCGCCGGCCACCGCCACCGACGACCGGATCGCGGTGCTGGCCGAGCGCGGCACCACCCGCGTCAGCATCGGAGTGCAGAGCTTCCTCGACGCCGAGGCGCACGCCGCCGGCCGTCCCCAGAAGCGGGCCGAGGTCGAACGCGCCCTGGCCACGATCCGGGCCCACGACATCCCGGTGCTCAACCTCGACCTCATCTACGGCATCGGCGGACAGACGGCCCGGACGTGGGCCTACTCGCTGGACGCCGCACTCGCCTGGCGGCCCGAGGAGGTCTTCCTCTACCCGCTCTACGTACGGCCGCTGACCGGCCTCGGTCGCCGGGTCCTGCCGCTGTCCGCGGCGGGCGGTCCGGCACCCGGCGGCCCGGACCCGGCCGTCGGTGGCCCGGATCCGGACTTCGGCGGGCCCGGGGCGGCGGGGGAGGACCCCTGGGACGCCCAGCGGCTGGCGCTGTACCGGCAGGGGCGTGACCACCTGCGCGCCGCCGGCTACCGACAACTGTCGATGCGGCACTTCCGCCGCGCCGACCTGCCCGACGACGACGCGCCGGACTACTCGTGCCAGGACGACGGCATGGTCGGCCTCGGCTGCGGCGCCCGTTCCTACACCGCCGACCTGCACTACTCGTTCGACTACGCGGTCGGCATCGGGCAGGTCCGGGCGATCATCGACGACTACCTGCGCCGCCCGGCCGTCGACTTCGACCACGCCGAGGTCGGGTTCCGGCTCGACGGAACCGAGAAACGGCGCCGCTGGCTGGTCAAGTCGCTGCTGCGGGCCGAGGGCCTCGACCCGGCCGCCTACCGGGACCGGTTCGCCGCGGACCCGGGCGACGACTTCCCGCAACTCGATCTCCTCGCCGGGCGGGGCTGGCTACGGCGCGACGCCGGCCGGCTCGCGCTCACCGACGCCGGCCTGGAACGCTCCGACGCGATCGGCCCGTGGCTGGTCTCCGGCCCGGTACGCGCCGCGATGGCGGAGCACGTGCCGCGATGAACCTGTCGATCCTCTACCGGGGGCCGCTGGCCAGTTGCAACTACGACTGCCCCTACTGCCCCTTCGCCAAGCGCCGGGACAGCCGCGCCGAGCTGCGGGCCGACCGGGAGGCACTGGCCCGGTTCGCCGACTGGGTCGACCGCAACCCGGACGGCGACCGGATCTCGGTGCTGTTCACCCCGTGGGGCGAGGGCCTGACCCGATCCTGGTACCGCCAGACGCTGACCCGGCTGTCCCACCTTCCGCACGTCGACCGGGTCGCGATCCAGACCAACCTGGCCTGCCGGCTCGACTGGGTCGCCGACGCCGACCGGGACACCCTGGCCCTGTGGGCCACCTACCATCCGGGCCAGGTGCGCCGGGACGCCTTCCTCGACAGGTGCGCGACCCTGCGTGACCTCGGCGTGCGCTTCTCCGTCGGCGTCGTCGGCCAGCCCGAACACCTGGCCGAGGCGCGGGCGCTGCGGGCGGCCCTGCCCGACGACGTCTACCTGTGGGTCAACGCCGCCGACGGCCACCGCTACGAGCCGGCCGAGGAGGCCGACTGGACCGCGATCGACCCGCTCTTCGGCTACAGCGTCCGGCCACACGAGTCGGCCGGTCGGGCCTGCCGGGCCGGCGAGACCGTGATCTCCGTACGCGGTGACGGCCAGGTGCGGCGCTGCCACTTCGTCGACGAACCGCTGGGCAACCTCTACGACGGCTCCTACCGCGCCGCGCTGCGGCCACGCCCCTGCCCCAACCGGCTCTGCGACTGCCACATCGGATACGTGCATCTGAAGAACCTGCCGCTCTACGACGTCTTCGCCGGCGGGGTGCTGGAACGCATCCCGGTCCGCGGCGTGACCTGGGGGGTGCCGCGCCGCGCGCTGGCCGCCTCCTGACCGGGCAAACCGGTTGCCCGGTCCACGGCGGCGGCGGGAGTCTGGTCGGTACCCGTCGCGGGTTGGACGGCGGGCCGGCGTCGGCCGCTGCGGACCAGGCGCCCGACGGGCCGTACCGGAAGAAGGAGACCGCATGCCGACCCACCGCCCACCGATCAGCCGGTTCGTGGTGTCCGAACCCGACGCCGGCCCGTACGGCATCACGGTCGGGCCGGACGCGGCGCCGTGGTTCACCCTGGTCCACGCCGGCCGGATCGGCCGGCTCGCGGCCGACGGAACCGTGGCCGGCCACCCGGTCGGTACGCCGTCGAGCGGCCCGGCGATCATCACGACGGGAGCCGACGGGGCACTGTGGTTCACCCGGTCCCGCGACCACCATATCGGACGGATCACCACCGACGGCGTCACGGCGTCGTTTCCCGTGCCGTCGGCAGAGGCCGCGCCGTTCGGTATCGCGCCAGGCCCGGACGGCGCGCTGTGGTTCACCGGGATGAACGCCGACGTGATCGGCCGGATCACCACCGACGGCCTGATCACCGAGTTTCCCCTGCCCGTCACGGGTGGCTTTCCGTCGATGATCACTGCCGGGCCGGACGGCGCGATGTGGTTCACGCTCAACCAGGCGAACGCGATCGGCCGCATCGACCCGGCCGGCGCGGTGACCCTGCACCGGCTGCCGACCGCCGACGCCGGACCGGTCGGCATCACCCGTGGCACCGACGGCAACCTCTGGTTCGTCGAGATCGCGGCCGGCCAGATCGGCCGGATCACCCCGGACGGTGCCGTCGCCGAGTTCGCGCTGCCGGACCGCGACGCGAAGCCGCACGCGATCGTCGCCGACCCGGCGGGCGGCTGCTGGTTCACCGAATGGGCCGGCAACCGGATCGGCCACGTCAGCGCCGACGGGGACTTCCACCATCACGACCTGCCCGATCCGGCGTCGGAGCCGCACGGCATCGCCGTCGGCCCCGACGCCGCCGTCTGGGTCGCGCTGGAGACCGGCACGGTTGTCCGGCTCGCGCCGCAAGCGGGCGGCTAGCCGGCCGTCGGTCAGGTCTGCGCCAGCGGCGCGTATTCCTCCTCGGTGAGGCCGAACGTCCACGCGACCCCGCCCCGCGCGGTCCGGGTGTCCGGCGGGACCCGCAGCCAGTAGGTCCGGTAGGTGCCGTCGGGCTCGGCCGTCGAGTTGACCACCTCGACCATGACCAGCGGCTCGTCGTCGCTGAGGTTGATCCGCCACAGCACGCCGCACTCGTCGCGGTGCATCGCGTGGGCGTTGCTCTCCCGCAGGTAGCGGTCGTAGCCGAAGTGCTCCAGCATCACCCGGCGGACCTCGGCGTTCTGCTCCGCCCTGATCCGCTGCACGGTCAGCCGGGGCAGCTCCTGCGCGACCTCGGGCGGGATCGCCATGCCGCGCCACACGTGCAGGCCGTAGCCGTCGGGATAGGCCAGGGCCGGCCCGTCGCCACGGTGCAGCCGGCCGACGTTGTCGCGCTCGGTGACCACCGGCCGCTCGGTCAGCACCGCGACCTGCTCGTAGGGCCACCACCAGCCGGCCGAGGTGGCGACGTTGGCCAGCCCGCGCAGGCGGGGGTCGCCGTCGAAGGCGGACAGCCAGGCCGCCTCGTGCAGCCCGTAGACGGCGTCGAAGAGCGCGGACCGCGCCCGTTCGGTCAACGGGTCGCGGACGTCGGCGACCAGGTCCTCGGCGAGCCGGGTGCGCAGCGGTGTGACGACCCGGTCGACGAGCAGATTCCAGGTGCGCTGCCCGCCGGCCGCCCAGTGCGCGGCCCAGCCGGCCGGACCGAGCCGCTCGGTCGCCGCCGTCCGGGCCGCCGCCCACGGGGCGGTGCGCAGGGTGCCGCGGATCGCCCTGCCCGGCGCGACCTCGCCGGGCACGCAGCCCTGGGCACGCAGCGCCGCCAGCACCTGGTCGATCGTGGTGGCGGTGCGGGTGGTCGGCACGGTGTCGCCGTCGGGGGCCGGGGTGCCCGGGCCGGACCCGGTCGGGCCGGTGGCGGTCGGGCCGGCGTCGGGGCGGGGGGCGGTGAGCAGTGCGGCGGCCAGCGCGCCGGCGAACGGCGACGGCAGCCAGACCACGTGGCGCGGGGCGGGCAGGCCGGCGGCGACGTATGCCTCCCGGACCGCGGCCTCGGCCGCCGGACGGTCGGCCGGCACGGTGCACAGGCCATGCTCCAGCCAACGGTCGGCGATGCCGGCCAGGGCCGCCGCGGCGGCGTCCCCGGCGGTCGCCGGCCCGTCGGTGAGCGTGTCGGCGGGGGAGATGGTCTCGGTCGCCATCAGTCGGCCACCGGCCGCCACGCGCCCGGCACGTATTCCCGCTGCCGGATCACCCGGTAGGAACCCGCCGGCAGGGCGATCGGTCCGTGCTCCTCGTGGCTGAGCCGGCCGTAACCCTCGATGAGCAGGACCGAGGGGTCGCTCTGGTCGGGCAACGCCCACAGCGTGACGCCGGAACCACTCACCACGTGGGCACGGCCGGTCGCCTCACCCCGGGCGAGCACGAGCCGGCCGCGGGCGTCGCGACCGGCCGGCACCAGGCCGGCCGGGACGTCGGCGGGTTCGATGGGATGGACGAGGACATCACCCTGGCGGTACATGCACGCTCCCGGGGTCGTTGACGGACGCTGTGGAGGCTAGCGCCGCCGTACGACAACTCAGGCGGGCACGTCGGTGAAGTGTTCGACCACCGGCGGGCCGGCGAAGTAGGGGCCGATCAGCGAACGCCAGGTCGTGAACCGTTCGCTGGCCCGGAAGTTCTCCTCGTGGGCGGCGACCGAGTCCCACTCGACCAGCAGCACGAACCGGGTCGGCGACTCGATGCCGCGGGTCATCCGCACCGACCGGCAACCGGGGGTCGTGGCCAGCACCTCGTGTCCCTTGGCGTACGCGGCGGCGAACTCGTCCTCGCGACCGGCGACCACATCGATCAGGGCAACCTCAAGCACCATGCCCGGCAGCCTCCCACGCCTGCGCCCACCCCCGCCGCCCGGGTCCTGATCCGTGTGATCAGGGAGTGGATCGAGCGTGTCGTCGGTGGGGCGTGGTGCAAACTCCCTGATCGCCCGGATAAGGAAGGGCGGGTTAGCCTCCTAGGATGGCGTAGCGGGTGTGGCGTACGGCGCGCAACCAGCGGCCCGGTCCGGGGAGAGCTGTCTGGCGAGGAAGACGGGCTAGACGCGGTGGGCGCCGACCAGGGTGGCGGCGCGGTCGGCGGAGAGCGGCTCCTCGATGACGCGCCGCTGGGTGTAGCAGGCGTGCAGCATCCGGCGCCGCTCCGGGCCGTCCGCGGCGGCCGTCACTATCCCGATGTGGTGGATCGGCCGGCCGGGCCGGGCGAAGAAGTAGAGGTCGCCGGGGAGTTCCGCGCCCAGGCGCAGGGGAGTGGTGGCGTCGGCCTGGTCGTCGGCGTCGCGTGGCAGCCGTACCCCGAACCGGCGCCAGGCCAGGTGCACCAGGCCCGAGCAGTCCACCCCGTACGCCGAGACGCCGCCCCAGATGTAGACGACGTCGCGCAGCCGGGACGCCATCGCCAGCACCTCGGTCGCGGTCGGCGGGCGGGTCGACACCGGCACGAGATGGCTCTCCGGTGTCCACAGTGGCTGCCGGTGGCCGGGGGCGTGCACCGGGCGCCAGCCGTCGCGGACGGGGCCGGCCGGCAGCAGCCGGGTGCCGAGGATGACGCCGTCGAGCACCAGGTCGCCGGCCGGGCCGGTGTGCAGGCTGGTGGTGGTGGCGTCGACGACGAGGGGCTGGCCGGGCGGGTCCACGTCCGGTGCCGGGCTCAGTTGGGTGGCCGGCAGCCAGCCGGGATAGCCGCGCGGGTCGAGCTTGGCGGCCGGCTGCTCGACGGCGACGACCCGGGCCCAGCCGTCGGCGCGTATCTCCTCGACCAGGACCCGCTCGCCGAGCAGGAGCTGGCTGAGGACGCACTCGCCGACCTGCTGGTCGCGGTCCATCGCGGAGATCCAGCCGGGGATGTCGGTGTGGTCGCCCAGTGCGGGCGCGTCGACCTCACGGGTGGCCTCCGGGCCCGCCCAGAGTGTGGCGACGGCGACCCGTACGACCGCCTCCCGGCCTGCCTCGAGCGTCATGCCCACCGCCACCCCTCCAGGTTGCGCGACCCCGCCCCGCCCGGGAATCGACGAACGTCCCGGAACCCGACCATACGAAAGTATCTTGCAATGAACAACGACGGTCTGGATGTTGCTTTCAGGTCAGGCCCACGTCGAGCCCCGGTCCGGCGGGTAAGACCACGGTCGCACCCTCGTAACGAATACCGCCGCGCACCGGTGACGCCGCCAGCCACCACGCCGCGTCCAGATCGGACACCACGGTCGTACCGTACGCCGCGACCAGGCTCGCCGCCGCCCCGAGCCCGATCGGTCCCTCCATCATCGACCCGACGACCGTGCCCATGCCGTGGGCCGCCGCGAGATCCAGCAGCGTACGCGCCGGGGCCAGCCCGCCGCACTTGGCCAGCTTGACGTTGACCATGTCGGCGGCCCGGCGCCGGATCACCTCGACCAGGTCGCGTACGTCGAAGACCGCCTCGTCGGCCAGGATCGGGGTGTCCACCCGGTCGCTGACCCACGCCAGCCCGTCGAGGTCGCGGCCGGCGACCGGCTGCTCGACGAGTTCGACGTCGAGGCCGGCGTCCTCGACGCCCCGGATGACGCGTACCGCCTCGCGGGGCGACCAGCCCTGGTTGGCGTCCAGCCGGACGCGGGCCGCCGGGCCGGCCGCCGCCCGTACGGCGCGTACCCGGGCCAGGTCGCCGGCGGCGTCGGTGCCCACCTTGACCTTCAGCACGGTGAACCCCTCGGCGGTCCGGGCGGCGGCGGCCGCCGCCAGCGCGTCGGGGTCGCCGGCGGCGAGGGTGACGTCGGTCGGCACCCGCAGCGCGGTGCCGCCGAGCAGCCGGACCAGCGGCAGCCCGGCCCGCCGGGCGGCCAGGTCGTGCAGGGCGACGTCGACGGCGCACTTGGCGGCCTCGTTGCCGGCCACCGCCCGGCGGGTGCGGGCGCAGTTGGCCAGCAGGTCGTCGGCGTCGAGTCCGGTCAGGGCCGGGCCGAGGACCTGTTCGACGCACGCCTGGGCGCCGGCGATGGACGCGCCGGTGACCTGCCAGACCTGCGGCGCCTCGCCGAATCCGGACCGGCCGTCGGCGTCGACGATCTCCACGATCAGCGTGTCGACGGTCGTGGCGCGGCGCAGCGCGGTCACGAACGGGGTGTGCAGCGGCGCCGAGAGGTGGTGGGTGCGTACGGCGGCGATCGTCATGCGGGGCACCCTATCCACCGGGCGGCGGCGGTGCGGGGCGCGGACCGGCGGCGTGGTCAGCCGTGCCGGCCCTGCCAGGCCGCCGCGGAGAGGTCGGCGATGAGGCGGCGGGCGGCGGCGTCGTGGGTGGCCCGGTCGAAGCCGTCGGCGGCGGGGTCGGCGGTGGTGCAGACGACGACCGAGTACGGCGGGGCGTCGGCGGGCAGGACCACGCCGGCGTCGTGGCGTACGCCGGTGATCCAGCCGCTCTTGTGCGCGACCGGTATGCCCGGTGGCAGGCCGGCCGGCAGGCAGTCGCGGTGTTCCTGGGCGCGGAGCACCTCGAGCATCTGCGCGCAGTGTTCGGGGGCGGCCAGCGGGCCGGGGCGGGTGGCGCCGGCGGCGATGGTGGCGAGCAGGGCGGCGAGGTCGGCGGCGGTGACCAGGTTGGTCAGGCCGGCGTCGCGGGCGGCGTAGTCCTCGATGCCGCGTTCGGTGACGCTGCGGCGGGCGCCGGCGAGGCGCCAGACGTCGGCGAGGCCGGGCAGGCCGACGTGGGCGAGGACGATGTTGGTGGCGAGGTTGCTGGATCGCACGATCATCCGGCGGGCGAGCCAGCGCAGGGAGGCGGTGCCGTCGAGATGGGCCCACACCACGGGGTCGTTGTCGTAGTCGGGGGCGCATCCGAACCGGGGCGCGCCCGGGTGGGCCGAGTCGAACTCGTTGCGTACGTCGACGGGCCGGTCGGGGTCGACGGTGCCGGCCTCGGTGGCGCGGTGCAGCGCGGCGAGTACGGCGATCTTCATGGTGCTGGCGGCGTAGTGGGTGTCGTCGGGTTGCCGGGTGTAGGCCGGTGGGGTGCCGAGGCGGCCGACGTAGGCGGAGACGGTGCCCGGGGTGGCGGCCAGGCGCTGGTCGAGGTCGTGCGGGATCACGCGGTGACGGTAGCCGAGCCGACCGCCGGCACCGCCCCGCGACGGGCCGGTCGCGGGGCGGTTTCCGGGGCTGGTCAGCCGGCGTGCTTGCGGCGGGCGGCGGCCCGGCCGCGGGTGGTCTGGTCGAGGACGACCTTGCGCAGCCGGACGGCGACGGGGGTGACCTCGACGCACTCGTCCTCGCGGCAGAACTCCAGGGCCTGTTCCAGGGACAGCTTGCGCGGCGGGATCACCTTCTCGGTCTCGTCGGCGGTCGACGAGCGCATGTTGGTGAGCTTCTTCTCCTTGGTGATGTTGACGTCCATGTCGTCGGAGCGGGAGTTCTCCCCGACGATCATGCCCTCGTACACCTCGGTGGTCGGTTCGACGAACAGGGTGCCGCGTTCCTGCAGGTTGAGCATGGCGAACGAGGTGACGGCGCCGGCGCGGTCGGCGACGAGGGAGCCGTTGTTGCGGGTACGCAGCTCGCCGAACCAGGGTTCGTAGGACTCGAACACGTGGTGCAGGATGCCGGTGCCGCGGGTGTCGGTGAGGAATTCGGTGCGGAAGCCGATCAGGCCGCGGGCCGGGACCAGCCATTCCATGCGGATCCAGCCGGTGCCGTGGTTGACGAGCTGCTCCATGCGGCCCTTGCGGGTGGCGAGGAGCTGGGTGATGGCGCCGAGGTATTCGTCGGGGGCGTCGATGGTGAGCCGTTCGACGGGTTCGCAGGTCTTTCCGTCGATCTCCCGGGTGACGACCTGCGGCTTGCCGACGGTCAGTTCGTACGTTTCGCGGCGCATCTGCTCGACGAGGATGGCGAGGGCGAGTTCGCCGCGGCCCTGGACCTCCCAGGCGTCCGGGCGGTCGGTCGGCAGGACCCGCAGCGACACGTTGCCGATGAGTTCCTTGTCGAGCCGGTCCTTGACCATGCGGGCGGTGACCTTGGCGCCCTTGACCCGGCCGACCATCGGTGAGGTGTTGGTGCCGATGGTCATCGAGATGGCCGGCTCGTCGACGGTGATCAGCGGCAGCGGGACCGGGTTGTCGACGTCGGCGAGCGTCTCGCCGATCATGATCTCGGGGATGCCGGCGACGGCCATGATGTCGCCGGGGCCGGCCTCTTCGGCGGGCTTGCGTTCCAGTCCCTCGGTCATCAGCAGTTCGGAGATGCGGACCCGCTCGGTGGTGCCGTCGGTGCGGCACCAGGCGACGGTCTGGCCCTTGCGGATGGTGCCCTGCCGGACCCGGCACAGGGCGAGCCGGCCGAGGAACGGCGACGCGTCGAGGTTGGTGACGTGGGCCTGGAGCGGCGCGGTCTCGTCGTACGCCGGCGGCGGAATGGTGTCGAGCAGGGTGCGGAACAGCGGTTCGAGGGAGTCGCTGTCGGTCGGTACGGAGCCGTCGGCGGGCTGGGTCAGCGAGGCGATGCCGTCGCGGGCGCAGGCGTAGACGATCGGGAAGTCGATCTGCTCCTCGTCGGCGTCGAGGTCGAGGAACAGTTCGTAGGTGTCGTCGACGACCTCCTTGATCCGGGCGTCCGGCCGGTCGACCTTGTTGATCACGAGGATGATCGGCATCCGGGCCTTGAGGGCCTTGCGCAGCACGAAGCGGGTCTGCGGCAGCGGTCCCTCGCTGGCGTCGACGAGCAGGACGACGCCGTCGACCATGGTCAGGCCGCGTTCGACCTCGCCGCCGAAGTCGGCGTGGCCGGGGGTGTCGATGATGTTGATGGTGAAAGGGCCGGTGCCGTCGGCGGGCACGTAACGCACCGCGGTGTTCTTGGCCAGGATGGTGATGCCCTTTTCGCGTTCCAGGTCCATGGAGTCCATGACCCGGTCGGCCATCTCGGCCCGGGCGCTGAACGCACCGGCCTGGCGCAACATGGCGTCGACCAGGGTTGTCTTGCCATGGTCGACGTGGGCGATAATGGCGACGTTGCGGAGGTCGGAGCGGGTCTGCATGCTCATATCCTCCCGCTCGCCCGTCGCCGGCCCCCGTCGGGGTCACCCTGAGGTGGCCCGGATCTCCACGCAAATCGCTGCCTGTCGCCGTCCGGCGGCTGGCATGCTGACGTTCGTGGCGGGGGAGCGACATGCATGACCTGTTGATGCGGTTGGCCGACCTGCCGCCCGGGTTGATCTACGTGGTCGCGGCGGCCCTCGTGATGGGCGAGACCGCGCTGCTCCTCGGCCTGTTCGTGCCGGCCGAGGGGACGCTTCTGCTGGTCGGGTTCCTGGCGTACACCGGGACGCTGCGACTCGGCCCGACGCTACTGATCATGATCACCGCGGCGGCCGTCGGTGACGCGTTGGCGTTCCGGGCCGGCCGGCGGTACGGGCCACGGCTGCGGGCCGGCGGATTCGGTGCCCGGGTCGGCGAGGAGCGGTGGGCCCGGGCCGACCGGATGCTGGGCCGGATGGGTGGCCGCGGCATCGCCGGGGCGCGGTGGGTGGCGTTCGCCCGCACGCTTCTGCCCCGGCTCGCCGGCAGCACCGGCATGCGCTACCGGCGGTTCGCGCCGTGGAACCTTCTCGGGGTGGTGAGCTGGGTCGGCGGCTCGATCGTCGTCGGCTATCTGGCGGGGGAGTCGTACGCGGCGGTCTCGCACTACCTGGGCCGCGCCACCGCGGCGGTGCTGCTGATGCTGGTCTCGGTCGTCGCGATCGTGCTCGCCGGCCGGTGGCTGGGCCGCAACCCCGATCCCGTACGCGCGCTGCTGGCGCGGGCCGGCCGGCTGCCGGTGCTGCGGTGGGCGGTGCACCGGTACGGCGCCCTGTTCACCGGGCTGTCGGCGCGGGTCGGTGCCGGGTGGGCACTGGTGGCCAACCTTGCCGCCGGCCTGGTGCTGCTGTTCAGCGGCGGCCTGGTGCTGGCCTGGGCGGTGTCGACGGTGGTCGACGGGAGCGGGCTGTCCGCCGTGGACACCGCGATCGCCGGCTGGTTCGCCGGGCAGCGCACCGACGGCGCGGTCGAGGTGGCGCACACGGCGATCGGCGCGTTGCGGGGATCGCTGCTGATCGCGGTGGTCGGGATGCTGGCGCTGGCACACGGCTGGCGCACCCGGGCCTGGCGCGACGACCTGGTCGGCGTGGTCGGTACGGTCGGCGCGTTCGTGCCACCGGTCCTGGTCGCGCTGGTGGCCGACCTGACCATCCTGGACGAGTCGTCGGCGGGCGGCCCGCTGCCGGCGGCGCTGCTGCCCGGCCAGAACGCGGTGGCGTCGGCGAGCCTGTGCACGCTGGCGTGGCTGCTGTCGCGGCGGGCGCGTTGGCCGGTGGCGGTGGCGGCGTGGACCGGGGCCGCGGTCGGGGTGGTGACGGTCGCGGGTGCCCGGCTCTACGTCGGCTGGAGCACCGCGAGCGAGACGGTGACGTCGGTGCTGCTCGGGGTCCTGTGGACGGCGGTGTTCATGATCGCCTGGGCGACCCGGGACCGGGCCGTGCCGAAGCCGCACGGGTTGACCGGCACCGAACCAGCCGGCACCGAACCAGCCGGCACCGGGGCGGCCGGTATCGCATCAGCCGGCACCGAGGTGGCCGGCACCGGTGGGCCGGTGGCGGACGGGTGGCCGGCGGGCGACCCAGGGCCGGTCGTCGACGGTGGCCGGGCCGACGGGGACCGGCCGGCGGTCGGTGCCGCGGGCCTGGAGCAGGCCGGTCCGGAGGCGGGTGGCGGTCGGGCGAACGCGGGCACCTACCGGCCGCGACGGGCTGCGGGCCTGGTCTGACCGGGGCGCCCGAGGCGGCGTCCAGTTTGCCCGGGCGGGTCCCGTCCAAGGTCAACCGCTGTTATGGTGCGTCCCGCGCCGGTCCCCACCTGCCACGACCTGCGCGGCTCGTCGCTCGTGCGGCTGGCCGCCGGTCGGCGGGGCCCGGTCTGGACCGACACGGGAGGGGACGTCCGATGCGGACACGGGCACGCCGGACAGTGGTGGTGCTGGTCGCAGCCGTGCTGGCGGTCGCCGGTTGCGGCGACGCCGGTGGCGACCTGGCCGGGGACGGGTTGGCCGGGGACGGGATGTCCGACGTGGTGGCCCCGGTGGTCGAGGCCACCGGCACGCCGTCGCCGACCCCGCCACCGCCGCATGTGCAGGGGTTCGGTGCCGCCCCCACGCCCAGTGCCAGCCCGACGCCGGGCGTCACCCCGTCGGCCCGGCCGAAACCGACCCGCAAGCCGCCGGTCGAGGCCAAGCTGCCGCCGGCCGTACCGGCGCCGGCTCCCAGCGGCTGCAAGCCGAAGTACGTGGGCACGCAGGCAACCCGGGCCCAGGCGAAGGCGGCGCTGACCGAGGCGGCGGGGCGGACGTACTGGCCGACGTCGGCGCCGGGCATCCGGGTGCCGGTCAACCTGGTGAAGGCTGTCGCGTGGCAGGAGAGCGGCTGGCAGTCCAACATCATCGCGTGTGACGGCGGGATCGGCCTGATGCAGGTGATGCCGGACACCGCGGCGTACGTCAACATGCGGTTCGAGAAGAACTACGACGTCGACGACTACCGGGACAACGCGACGCTGGGCGCGAACTACCTGGCCTGGCTGATCAAGTACTTCGGCGACGTCTACTTCGGGGGCGACTACACGCTGACGTACGACGGGGAGTGCGCCAGCCATACCGCGCCGTGCCTGGTCAACGCGGTGTTGGCGGCGTACAACTTCGGCTACGGGAAGGTCGACACCGCCGACGGGCTGGTGATCCCGAACCCGCGCTACGTCGAGAACGTCCGGTGGTTGACGACCGGATGCGAGTGCCTGGCGTTCTAGCCGCCGCCCGCCGCCGCGCCGGTGTCACGATCCGGCGCGGCGGCGGGCCGGACCGGTCAGTCGGTCTTGGCGCGGGCCAGGGCGCTCGGCCACCAGAAGCGGCGGCCGACGGTGACGGCGATGGCCGGCACCAGCAGGGTGCGGACGAGCAGGGTGTCGAGCAGCACGCCGAGGCCGACGATGATCCCGAGTTCGGTGAGGGTGACCAGGGGCAGCACGCCGAGCACGGCGAACACGGCCGCGAGCAGGATGCCGGCGCTGGTGATGACACCGCCGGTGACGGCCAGCGAGGTCAGCATGCCCTTGCGGGTGCCGAGGGTGAACGCCTCCTCGCGGGCGCGGGTGGCGAGGAAGATGTTGTAGTCGACGCCGAGCGCGACCAGGAACAGGAACGCCAGCAGGGGCACCGAGGTGTCCAGGGCGGCGTAGTCGAGGACGTTGGTGAACAGGAAGTTGCCGGCGCCCAGGGCCGCGAAGTAGGTCGCGACGACGGTGGTGACCAGCACCAGCGGGGCGACCAGTGAGCGCAGCAGCACGATCAGGACGAGCAGGACGACGACGAGCACCAGCGGTACGACGACCTTGAGGTCGCGGATGGCGGCGTCGCGGGTGTCGAGGTTGCTGGCCACGGTGCCGCCGACGAGCGCGTCGGCGTCGGGTACGTCGTCGACGCGCTCGCGCAGGTCGCGGATCGTGTCGAAGCTGGCGGTGCTGTCCGGTTCGGCCTCCAGCACGACGTCGATGGCGACGAGGTCGGCGGTGCGTTCGGCGACGCGGGCGCTGGCGACGCCGGGGGTGTCCTGGACGGCGGTGAGGAGTGGCTGCTCGCTGCCGGCGTTGCCGATGACGCTGGTCGGGTCGGCGGAGCCGGCGGGGAAGTGGCGGGCGAGGGTGTCGAGGCCGTCGATCGACTCGGCCTGGACCCGGAACTGTTCGGTGCGGCTGAGGCCGAGCCGGGCGTCGCTGAGGCCGAGGGCGAGGAGGGCGAGCACGGCCAGGGAGCCGGCGAGCACGGCGCGCGGGCGGCGGGCGACGAGGCCGCCGACGCGGGCCCAGATGCCGGAGCGGGCGGGGTCGGCCTGCCCGGCGCGGGGCACGAACGGCCAGAAGAGGCCACGACCGCAGACGGACAGCGCGGCGGGCAGCACCACCAGGCCGTACGTGGCGGCGACGGCGAGCCCGACCGCGCCGGCGACGCCGATCGCCCGGTCGTTGCCGAGTACGGCGGTGAGCAGGGTGAGCAGGCTCAGGCAGACGGTGGTGGCGCTGGCGGCGATGGCCGGTCCGGCCGACGACAGCGAGCGGCGCATCGCCTCGCGCCGGTCGTCGACGCGGCGCAGCTCCTCGCGGTAGCGGGCGATCAGCAGCAGGGCGTAGTTGGTGCCGGCGCCGAAGACGAGGACGTCGACGATGCCGGTGGTCGACGGGTCGATCGGCAGTTCGATCGCCCGGCTGAGCATGGCGATCAGGCCGTTGGTGACCACGTCGGCGGTGCCGACGACGGCCAGCGGGACGAGCCACAGCCAGGGGCTGCGGTAGGTGACGATCAGCAGTAGGGCGACGACGACGACGGTGACCAGCAGCAGCCGGAAGTTGGCGCCGTCGAACGAGGAGGCGATGTCGGCGGTGAATCCGGCGCCGCCGCTGACCTGCGCGGTCGCGCCGGCGGGCAGGCCGTCGACGGCGGTGGCGCGCAGCCGTTCGACGGTGGCGATCGTGGTGTCGGTGTCGAGGTCGGCGGGCAGTGGTACGGCGAGCAGGGCGGCCGCCCGGTCGGGGGAGTAGACGGGTGGGGAGACCTGGCCGCCGGTGGCCTCGCCGGCGAACGCGGCGGCGTCGGCGGCGATGGCGGCCTCGTCGTCGGCGGTCAGTGGCTGCCCGCCGCGGGAGTAGACGACGAGAGCCGGGTTGAGCTGGCCGCTGGGCAGTTGTCGCTGGAGTTCGGCGACCCGGACGGACTCGGCGGTGTCGGGCAGTGCGGCCGTCGGGTCGGTGCTCTCGTAGGCCTGGCCGCCGCCGAGGATGACGGCGGCGGAGAACACGGCCGCGACGAGGAGCACGATCCAGGCGCTCCACCGGCCGCTGACGATCGCGCCGATCCGGCCGCCGATCCTGGTCGGCCGGTGGTCGCCGGCGGGGTCGGCCGGGCCGACGTCGGTTTCGGTGTCCGTCCGGCCGGAGGTGACCTGTCGCGGTGTCATCCACATCTCCCGATAAACGTACTTGCCGACAACCAAGTATCTCGACGATCGAGATTATCGACGCCTCCGGTAGAGTGCAAATCAGGTGAGGCAAGGCACGGAAAGGCGGACAACCTCGGTGACGCACGGCATGTACCGGCCGCGTGACACGCGGCGTGAAGCGCTCACCGCCGACATCGCCGTCGACCTGCGCCGGCTCACCATCGACTCCGAGCACGTCGGGCACGCCTTCGCCAGCCTGCACGGGCTCGGCGCCACCGACCTCCAGGCCCTCATCGCGATCATGGACGCGGAGCGGGAGGAAAACCCGATCACCCCGGGCCGGCTGGGCGAGCACCTCAACCTGTCGTCCGGCTCGGTCACCGCCCTCATCGACCGGCTGGAACGCGCCGGCCACATCCGCCGCGACCGGGACACCGTCGACCGGCGCAAGGTCTTCCTCCGCTACGCCGACCGGGGCGCCCGCGTCGCCATGGACTTCTTCCGCCCACTCGGCTGGCGCACCGAGGGCGTGATGTCCGGCTACACCGACGACGAGCTGACGGTCGTGCACCGGTTCATGCGGGACATGGCGGCGATGATGCGCCAGCACCGCGACGACGTACGGGCCGGTCGGCCCACCGGCCCGGCACCCGGGGGCGACGCGGCGGACCGGGCCGCCCCGGCCGGCCGGCCGCCGGACTGATGTTCGCCGCGCTGGCGGCCGGGCTCGCCGCCCGCCTCCTGCGACTGCCCCCGGCGCGCACCCGCCGGGTGGTCCGCCGGGCCGGCCTGCGGGTCCGGGCCCGCGACGGGGTCAAGCTGCTGACCGACCACTACGCCCCCGACCTGCCGGCCGCGCCCACCGTGCTGATCCGGACCCCGTACGGGCGGGGCCTGCCGATGCGGGTGCTCGGCCGCCTGCTGGCCGGGCAGGGCTTCCACGTGGTGATCCAGTCGTGCCGGGGCACGTTCGGCTCCGGCGGGGTGTTCGAGCCGTTCGCCGACGAGCGCGCCGACGGCCTGGACACCGTCGACTGGCTGCGCCGGCAGCGCTGGTACTCGGGCGGGTTCGGCATGTTCGGCGCCAGCTACCAGGGCTTCGTGCAGTGGGCGCTGGCCCCGGACGCCGGCCCCGACCTGCGCGCGATGGTCGCTGTCGTCGCCGCGTCGACCAGCCGCGAATCGACGTACGCCGGTGGGGCCTTCTCGCTCGACAGCGTGCTGACCTGGGTGGAACTGATCGAGGCGCAGCGGGTGCCGTGGCTGGCCCGGCAGGTCGAGCTGAAGCGCGGCCAGCCGGGGCTGGTCGCCGGGCTGGCCCATCTGCCGCTGGCCGAGGCCGACCGGATCGCCACCGGCGCGGCGGTGCCGTTCTTCCAGGACTGGCTGCGGCACCACCGGCCGCGGGCGGCGTACTGGCGGGCTCGGGTCTTCGACGCCCGGATCACCGAGGTCACCGCCCCGGTCGGCATGATCACCGGCTGGCACGACATCTTCCTGCCGGCCCAACTGGCCGACTACGCGCGGCTGCGGGCGGCGGGCCGGCGGCCCTACCTGACGGTCGGGCCGTGGACGCATGGCAGCCCGGGGCTGCTCGCGGCGTCCGTACGCGAGGGGGTGGCCTGGCTGCGGGCGCACCTGGCCGGTGACGCCGTCGGTCTGCGCACGGCACCGGTACGCGTCCACGTCGGCGGCGGCGCGGGCTGGCGTGAACTGCCGTGGTGGCCGCCGCCGGCGGTGCCGGTGGCCTGGCACCTGCAACCCGGCGGCGGCCTGGACCCGGCGCTGCCGCCGCCGTCGGCCCCGGACCGGTTCCGCTACGACCCGGCCGATCCGACGCCGTCGCTGGGCGGCCCGTTGCTCGTCGCCCAGCGGGCCGGGACGGTCGACAACCGCGACCTGGAGGCCCGCCCGGACGTGCTGACCTACACCGGTGCGCCGCTGCGCGCGCCGGTCGAGGTGGTCGGCCCGGTCGCGGCGGAGATCCGGGTACGCAGCGAACTGCCCTACTTCGACGTCTTCGTCCGGCTGTGCGACGTGGACCGGCGCGGGCGCTCCCGGAACGTGTGCGACGGCCTGGTCCGGGTGGCGCCGGAAGGCTTCCCGACGTCGGCCGACGGGGTGGTGGCCGTGCCGGTGGCGATGTGGCCGGTCGCGCACCGGTTCGCCGCCGGCCACCGGCTGCGGGTGCAGGTCAGTGGGGGTGCGCATCCGCGCTACGCCCGCAACCCCGGCACCGGCGAGCCGCTGGGTACGGCGGTCACGCTGCGGGCCGGCGACCGCGAGATCCACCACGATCCGACCCATCCGTCGGCGATCCTGCTCCCCGTCGTAGAAGCGGGCTGAGCTACCACTTTCAGGTGTCTGGTTCACCATTTCCACACCTGTCACAAAACCGACAAATAGCCTGCCGTGTCAGGTGTCGGTAGCCGCGCCGTCGCCCGTACGAAAGGGGACGACGTGCGCGTCGCCACCACGACCACGGTGCTCATCGCCGGCCTGTCGGCCACTCTCGCCGCCCCCGTGCCGGCCGTCGCCCGGGCCGCCGAACCGGCCGCGACCGTACGCGTCGACGGCTCGCTCAACGTCCGGGCCGGCGCCTCGACCGCCGACCGGCGCGTCGGCACGCTGCGCGACGGCACCCGGATCACCGTCACCTGCCAGGTGTACGGCGAACTCGTCACCGGCACCCAGGGCCGGTCGGCGCACTGGAACCTGCTGTCCAGCGGCCGGTACGTCGCCGACGCCTACATCCGCTGGACCCCGTCGCGGCCCGCCGTGGCCTGGTGCGGCGGCAACCGGGCGGCCGTGGCCACGGCGCGCACCGGCGGCGGGCCGCTCAACCTGCGTGCCGGCGCCGGCACCGGTCACGCCCACGTCGGCACCGTCGCCGACGGCAGCCGGCTCACCGTGGAATGCCAGACCTGGGGCCAGACGGTCACCGGGGCGGTACGGCGCAGCTCCGCCTGGAACCGGCTGGCCGGTGGCCGGTTCGTCGCCGACGCGTACGTCGCCTGGAACCCCGCCGCGTCGAACCTGCCGTGGTGCGGCCAGGCGCCGCCGACCGTACCGACCGCCGACCGCAACCGGTTCATCCAGCGGATCGCCGAGCCGGCCCGGGCCGGCTTCCGCCAGTACAAGGTGCCGGCCTCGGTCACCATCGCCCAGGCGATCCAGGAATCCGGCTGGGGCGGCAGCGGCCTGACCCGCCGCGACCACAACTACTTCGGGATCAAGTGCTTCGGCGCCCCGGGCCCGATCGCGGTCGGCTGCCGGTCGTACGCGACCACCGAGTGCGAGGGCACCCGCTGCTACGGCACCACCGCCAGCTTCCGCGCCTACCGCGACGCGGCCGGTTCGTTCGCCGACCACGGCCGCTTCCTCAGGGACAACAGCCGGTACCGGCCCGCGTTCGCGTACAGCGACAACCCGGACCGGTTCGCCGCCGAGATCCACAAGGCCGGGTACGCCACCTCGCCGACGTACGCGACGAACCTGATCAGGCTGATGAAGCAGTACGACCTCTACCGCTACGACCGGTGAGGCCGCCGTCGGGCTGGTGCCGGACACGGCGCGGCCCGACGGTGGGTGAGATGTGGCGGGTGAGATGCGGCGATGGCCGGCCACCCGCTATTCTCCTATGTTCGGGAAAACAAAAGAATCGCATGTGACATGCGATTCTTTTGGGACTTTATCGAACAGGGAGACAATTTGTCAATCTCGTCCAGGGCCGCCGCCGACCAGCGCACCGACGAGGTCGACCGCGAGCAGGCGCACGTGTCGATGCTCTACCGACGGCTCGACGCGATGCGTGATCATGCCGCGAAACGGCTGGCCAGGGCCTTGCGTGAAACCGGTGGTACGCCCCAGGCCCGGTCCCAGCGCGACAGCGCCACCGCGGTGTACCGCGAGCAGGTGGCGCAGATCGACGCGGTGGAAAACGGGCTCTGTTTCGGCCGGCTCGATTTCGACGACGACCGCACCGCGCACGTCGGCCGGATCGGGATATTCGACGAGACCCACGGCCACCGGCCGCTGCTGCTCGACTGGCGGTCGGACGCCGCCCGGCCGTTCTATCTCGCCACCGCCGCCGCCCCGCACGGCGTGACCCGCCGCCGGCACATCCGCACCAACGACCGCACCGTGGTCCGCCTCGACGACGAGGTGCTCGACCTCACCGCCGCCGACCCCACCGGCAGCACCGGGCTGGCCGGCGAGGCGACCCTGTTCGCCGCGCTCGGCGCCGGCCGCACCGGACGGATGCGCGACATCGTCGAGACGATCCAGGCCGAACAGGACCGGATCATCCGTTCCGACGTCGCCGGCCTGCTCGTCGTCCAGGGCGGCCCCGGCACCGGCAAGACCGCCGTCGCCCTGCACCGGGTCGCCTACCTGCTCTACACCCACCGCCGGGAACTCTCCACCCGTGCCGTACTCGTCGTCGGGCCCAACCCGACCTTCCTCAACTACATCTCCCAGGTGCTGCCGTCGCTGGCGGAGACCGGCGTGCTGCTGCGCACCCCCGGCGACCTGTTCCCCGGGGTGACCGCCCGCCGCGACGAGCCCGCCGAGGTGGCCGAGATCAAAGGGCGGCCGGTGATGGTCGACGTACTCGCCGCGGCCGTCGCCGACCGGCAGCGGCTGCCCGACGAGCCCATCGAGATCAACGTCGAGCAGGACACCCTGCGGCTCGACCCGGCGACCGTCGCCGACGCCCGGACCCGCGCCCGCCGCTCCGGCAAGCTGCACAACCTCGCCCGGCCGCTATTCGACACCGAGATCATCCACGCCCTCGCCGCCCAACTCGCCGCGAAGATCGGCGCCGACCCGCTCGGCGGCGACAACCTGCTCGACGAGGCCGACGTCGCCGAGATCCGGCGCGAACTGCGTCGCGAACCCGAGGTGCTCGCCACACTCGACTGGCTGTGGCCGATCCTCAGCCCGCAGCAACTCGTCGCCGGCCTGTTCGCCTCCGACGCCCGCCTCGCCGCGGCCGCCCCGCAACTCACCGCCGTCGAGCGGGAGCTGCTGCGCCGCGACCCGCGCGGCGGCTGGTCACCGGCTGACGTGCCACTGCTCGACGAGGCCGCCGAACTCCTCGGCGAGGACGCCACCGTCGAGGCCGTGCTCGCCGAACGCGAACGGCAACGCCAGATCGAATACGCCGAGGGCGCCCTGGAGATCGCGATGGGCTCCCGTTCGATCGACGTCGAGGACGAGGCCGAACCCGAACTGCTCGCCGCCACCGACCTGCTCGACGCCGACCTGCTCGCCGACCGGCACGAGTACGGCGACCAGCTGACCGCCGCCCAGCGCGCCGCCGCCGACCGCCGGTGGGCGTTCGGGCACATCGTCGTCGACGAGGCCCAGGAACTGTCCCCGATGGCCTGGCGGCTGCTGATGCGCCGCACGCCGAACCGGTCGATGACCGTCGTCGGCGACGTCGCCCAGACCGGCGACCTCGGCGGCACCTCGTCGTGGGCACAGGTCTTCGAGCCGTACGTGGCGGACCGCTGGCGGCTCGCCGAACTCGAGGTCAACTACCGCACCCCGGCCGAGATCATGTCGGTCGCCGCGCGGCTGCTCGCCGACATCGACCCCACGCTGACCCCACCCCGGTCCGTACGCGAGACCGGCGTACCACCGTGGGCCAGCCGTACCGCCCCGGGTGAACTGCCCGCCCGGCTCGCCGACGTGGTGACCCGGGAGGCGGACGACGTCACCGACGGCCGTCTCGGCGTGATCGTGCCCGCCGCGCGGCTGGCCGAGCTGGGGCGGGCGGTCGCCTCGGCGGTCCCGGACGCGGCGGTCGGTGACCGGTCCGACCTGGTCAACCGGGTTGTCGTGCTGACCGTACGGCAGGCCAAGGGGCTGGAGTTCGACTCGGTCGTCGTCGTCGAGCCGGCCGAGATCGCCGCCGAGTCGCCCCGTGGCGACAGCGACCTCTACGTGGCGCTGACCCGGGCCACCCGCCGGCTCGGCGTCGTCCACAGCGGAGAGTTGCCGGCCGCCCTCGCGGACCTGGCCGATCGGCCGACCTGATCACCCGATGTCCCGACCGGATCGGTACGGCGTACGCCGTACCGTGGATCCATGGTGGACTGGGCGGCGGCCGTCGGGATAGTGGGTGTCGTCGGGGCGGTGGGTGTCCTCGGCGTGGCCGCCGCCGTCATCGGTCGGGTCCGGGCGGCCGGCCGGCGCAAGGACCTGGTCGGCGGCGCGCTGCGGACACGGCAACCGGTCGCTCCGGCCTGGTCGGACGATCCGCCGGTGCGGGAGATGCCGGCCGAGGCCGAGGTGATCGCCGAGATCGCCGAACTGCTCGATCGGGGCAAGCGGCGCCAGGCGACCTGTGTGCTGCGCGGGCACACCGGCATGGCGGGCGCCGACGCCAAGCGGCTGGTCGACGAGATCGGGGCGGGCCGGCACCCGGCCACGTGGCCGGTCCGGACGCCGGTCGTCGGGGCCGACTGGGAGTTCGACCCGTACATCGTCGACCGGGCGTTCACCCTTAAGAAGCGGGGCCGTGAGGCCGACGCCGTACGGCTGCTCTGCGAGCGGCTCGGCGCTCCGCTGTCCGAGGCGACCAAGCTCGTCAGTTGAGCGCCGGCAGGCTGGCGGTGGGCTGGCGGCCCGTCGGTAGCGTGGGGCCATGGAATGGTTCGGGGCCCTTGGCGCGATCGTGGTCGTACTGGTGATCTGTGTGATCGTGTTCGTCGCCGCCCGCTCCCGCCGCCGCGGTGCCGACCTGGTCGGCGGCGCCCTGGCCGAGCGGGCGCGGTACGGCGCCGGACCGGCCGGTGGCAAGGGTGCCGGTGTCGTGGCCGGACCCGAGGGGATCGAAGGTCTCGACCGTCTCGACGCCACCGACCGGGCGCTGGTCGCCGAGATCCTGGAGTTGCTCGGCCGGAACCGGAAGATCCACGCGATCAAGGTTCTGCGGACGCGGCGCCCGATGGGCCTGGCCGAGGCGAAGCAGGTGGTCGAGCAGATCGGGGCGGGCCGGGTGCCGGCGCGCTGGCCGGGCCAGCCGCCCCGGTTGCCGGAGGTCGCCGACCGGTCCGTTGTCGACCGGGCCACCGACCTGAAGCGTCAGGGCCGGCCGATCGAGGCGGTCAAGCTGGTCCGCGCCGAGACGGGCCTGTCCCTGCGCGAGGCCAAGGACATGGTCGACGCCCTCTGACCCGGCCCTGGTGCCACTAGCCGCGATCTTGCACTTGTCGCCCGACAAATCCGGCGAACGGGGGAGACAACTGCAAGATCGCGGGGGATCGGGGGCGGGTCAGAGGGCGTCGACCATGTCCTTGGCCTCGCGCAGGGACAGGCCCGTCT
>NZ_JBFAKM010000028.1:98497-104528 GCF_040655695.1 Polymorphospora sp. NPDC050346
TGAACTTAACTATTCAATCATGGAAGCGGCAGAGGGCCACCGTCGCATCGTCGTATGCCTTGTCGTCGGCGCGAAGCGCCCCCCGCCCCCGATCTCAGCGGCCGCCGAAGAAGTTGTTGCCGGCCATGCCACCCTGGCCCATGCCGAAGCGGCCGGCCATGTCGGTGCCGGCGAGCGCGTTGTACGGCGGCATCAGCTCCGCCGGCTGCACGACCACCATGCCCTCGCCGCTGAACTGCATCTGCCAGCTCTCGCCGGTGTTGCCCCGGGGGCGCCACACCGACGACGAGGTGACCGCCGCCTGCATGCTGACCTGGAGGCTCGACGACCAGGCGATCACCGCGTCGGCGTCGGCGAAGTAGTAGTTGCTGGGCGTCACCCGCATCACCAGCGGTTCGCCGGTGGTCGTGACGGCGACCTTGCCGTGCCCGGTCAGTTCGATGTTGTACGAGCCGGCGCTGGCGATGTTCACCTGGGACTCGATGCGGACCACGTCCCACCGCAGCTGCTTCTCGAACGCGAGCACGTTCTCGCCGTCGACGGTCAGCCCGTCACCGGTCAGGTCGAGGATGTGGATGTCCTGCGCCTGGTTGGCCAGGAAGACGCTCCCGGAGCCGGACACCTTCATCAGGTTGAGGCCCTCGCCGGTCATGTAGCGCGAGATGTGGGCGCCCCAGTGCTCGTGGTGCCCGTCGAAGTTGACGCCGCCCTGGTAGGCGATCATCGCGCCCTTGCGGGCGAAGAACTCCGTCATCCCGCTCTGCTGGCCGAGGTTGGCCTTGAGCATCTTGGTGTTCTGGAGCACGAACTTGTCGGTGCCGCCGACTTCGGTGTTGGTCAGCAGGCTGCTCTGGTACATGTCGTCTTCTCCTTCGCCGTATCCCGCTACCGCTGACCGTCAGCCCCGGGCCGAGAAGTTGGGGCGCTCGTCCTCGCTCGGCTGGACCATGACGAAGCCCTGCCCGGAGAACCCCAACTGGAACGCCTCGCCGGAGCCGCGCCCGAAGAGGCCGCCCAGCCGGGCGGTGCGCCGCGGCTGGACGCTGAGCCCCTCGGTGAAGGCCACCAGCGCGTCGGTGTCGACGAAGGTCGGCGCCTCCCGGGTGTCGAGGACCACCGGGGTGCCCTTGCTGGTCAGTGCCACCCAGCCGTGGCCGCGCAGCACGACGTTGAACATGCCCATGCCGGACAGCATGCTGACGCCCTTCACCCGCTCGATGCCCCACTGGAGGGAGGCGTCGAAGGCGAGGATGTTCTTGCCGTTGACGCTGAGCGCCTCGCCGGCCAGTTGCAGGACGACCACGTCCTTGCCGTAGTCGGCCAGGTAGAGCTCGCCCTGACCGGTCGCGACCATCAGCGGTACGCCCTCACCGGTCGCCCAGGAGCGCGCCATCTGGCCCATCTGCGGCGGGTTGGGGTTGAAGTCGATCAGACCCTCGTACGCCACCATCGAGCCGGCGCGGGCCATCAGGTCCTGCCCGGGGGCCATCATCACCTTGGCCATCTTGTAGCCGTGGGTGCTCATCCGGTCCCGGATCTGCGTCTGCCCATAGTGCTGGAGCAACGGACTCTGCACGGCGAACCCCTCAGACCTCGTACGGCTGGACTACGACAAAGTGGCCCTGAAGGCCCATGAACTGCAGCGCGACCGACTCGCCGCTGGCACCCGGGTAGATCTCGCGGGAGATCCGTACCTGGGTGGACACCGACACCCGCATCCCCGCCGTCCAGGCGACGACCGCGTTCATGTCGGCGAAGGTCGGGCCCTGGCACTGCAGGGTCAGCGGCGTGCCCTTGGTCATCACCACGACCGTGCCCTGGCCGGACACCACCAGGTGGAACATCCCGCCGCCGGGGATGCCGGGGCTCTCGATGCGCTGCACCTGCGTCTGGAGGCTGGCGTCGAAGGCCAGCACGTTGTTGGCGTTGACGCACAGCGAGTGGCCCTGCAACTCGACGATGTGCAGGTCGGCGGCGTCCTCGGCGAGGAACACCTCGCCCTGGCCCTTGCAGGTCATCAGCTTCAGGCCCTGCCCGGTCGCGGCGTTCTCGAAGAACGCCTTGAGCCCGCCGGAACCCTTGTAGGCGAACTCGATGTCGCCCTGGTAGGCGACCATCGAGCCGCGCCGGGCGTATGCCTCCGGGCCCAGCGTCACCTTGACCAGCTTCTTGTTCTGCTGGGTCCACCGGCCGGTGGTCGCCGTCTCCCGGTATTTCTGCAGGCTGACCATGACGCCGGGCTGCACCGGCTGGGCCTGCGACGGCAGTCCGGAGCCGAACTGGCCGGGCGCCTGCGGGTAGCCGGGCTGCTGCTGCGGGTGCCCCTGCTGGGGTGGGAAGCCCTGCTGCGGCGGGTAGCCCGGCTGCTGCTGCTGGGGAAAACCGGGCTGCTGCGGCGGGAAGCCGGGCTGCTGGGGCGGGTGGCCCGGCTGCTGCGGCGGCGGGAAGCTCTGCCCGGGCTGCTGGCCGTAGCCGGGCGGGGGCGGCGGAGGCGGCGGCGGGGTGAAGCCGGTGTGCGCCGGGGCGGCGTGCTGCTGCTGCGGTGGCACCGGCGGCGGCGCGAACGACGGCGCCGCCTGCTGGGGCGGCGGGGCGAAGCCGGGCGACGGCTGCTGCTGCGGCGGCGCGAACGACGGCGGGGCCGCCGGGGGCGCGGCCGGCTCGTCGTCGACCTCGCCGCCGTAGGAGCGGATCAGGTCGGCGAGCCCGCCGGCGAAGCCCTGGCCGACCGCGCCGACCCGCCAGACGCCCTTGCGGTAGAGGTCGGTGATGATGATGGCCCGCTCGGTGCCGAAGTCGGCGCCGGTGAAGCTGTAGCGCAGCACCTCCTGGCCGCCGGCGACGAGTCGCAGGTAGCCGGACTGGATCTGGCTGGCGCTGCCGGAGCCCTCGATCGCCGCGCAGAACGACAGCTTGTGGATCTTGTCGGGGACCTGGTCGAGGGTCACCCGGAACGAGTCGGTGTCACCCGACTGCTCGCCCAGCTTCTGGATCGCACCCTCGGGCGACTTCGGCTGGTTGAAGAAGATGAAGTAGGAGTCGTCGGAGAGCTTGTCGGCGGCGTCCAGCCCGAAACACGAAATGTCCCAGGTCAGGCCCGGTGAGACCAGTTGGATACCGACGTATAGGTCGGTTCCCGCGGTCAGTGCCGACAATGGGCTCTTCTGACCCCGCGTGAATGCCTGAGACACGTGATCCCCTCAGCTACGACGACGTGGTGTTCCTGATGAAGTTAGCGCCGTGCGGCAAGTCGCGGCGAACCGGCCGGGCCGGCCACGCTGCCCGGCGGTGTCGCCGGATCGACCGGCGTCGACCAGGGTCGGGAACCGTCGCCCCCGGCCGGTCGTCCCGGCCCCGGGCGGCGGTTCACCGTCCACCGGCCAGGCGGTCGAGTACGGCGTCGAGCGCCGTACCCGATCCGACCGGGTCCGGGGTGAAAGTCCACGACAGCCCGACCCACGGGTCGCCGACGTGGTCGTCGGGCACGGCCGGTAGCCGCGACATCGACCGCCACAGCGCGGACACCAGCGGCCCGAGCGTCGACGAGTCGGCGGGGTCGGCGACCAGCAGCAGGTTCACCCCGACATCCGGGCCGTCGTTGATCAGGTACTGGATCTGCGCGATCGACCGCTCGTCGAAGCCGTACGGGAAGTCGTGCAGCACCAGCAGCCGGCGGCCGCCGTCGACCAGCCCCGGCGGCAGCGCCGTCTCGCCCGAACGCATCGCCATCTGGATCAGGTCGACCCGGGAGACCAGGTTGTCGAGCAGTTCGGCCAGTTCGCCCGGAGTGGTCGCCGGTGGTCCGGCCAGCGCGTCGCCACGCAGGCCACGGACGGCGGCACCGCCACCCGCCAGGTCGGCGACCGAGACGCTGAGCCTGCCGGCCGGGTGGGCGGCGAGCAGCCGGGCGATGACCGAACGGGCCAGCGCGGTCGCCGTCGACCGGTCGGTGCCGGCCGCGTCGATCCACAGTGGCCTTGCCAGCGGGAGCCGGAACAACAGCGGAATCCGCAGGTCGGGGTCTTCGGGCAGGTGCAGTTCACCGACCCGCAGCGCCACCGCCAGCTCCGTCGGCGGCTGCCAGCCCCGCCAGACCGGACTGTCCCAGCGCGCCATCGTCGGCGGGAGGACACCGTCGAGCTGGCGCAGCTCGGTGCCGAGCTGCGCCACGTCCCGCCGGTGGTCGGCGGTCGCCCGGGCCACCAGCTCGTCGTGCCGGCGGTCGGCCGCCGCCCGGGCGGCGGCCGTCTCCGGTGAATTGCGGGCCCGTGGGTCGTCGAGCAGCCGGCCGACCTCGTCGTCGCGGCGCTGCTCGGCGTATTCGGTCGCCGACCGCAGCGCCGAGGTGCTGCGGGCGGCGTCCTCGAAGATGCTCCACACCTGCTGGTAGAGCCGTTCCGGGGGCAGCCCGCCGGCCGCTTGCGGCGCCGGCTGCGGCGGCTTGGCCCGGTCGGTCGGCCACGGCCGTGCCGGCTGGGCGGGCACCGCCGCCGGGCGCGCGGATGGCGTCGGTGGCTGGGCGGGTGGTGCGGGTGGTTGCGCGGACGGCGTCGGTGGCTGGGCGGGCGGCGCGGGTGGTTGCCCCGCCGGCGCACCGGTGCCGGCCGCGACCGGGCTGGCGGTGGTCGCGGGTACGGGCATCGCCGGCGCCGGCTCCTCGTCCACATCCACGCCGCACACCGCCGCCAGCTCGGCCAGCCCGCCGGCGTAGCCCTGGCCGACGGCCCGGATCTTCCAGGCGCCGGCCCGGCGGTAGATCTCCCAGGCGATGACCGCCCGTTCGGTGTCGAGGCCGGTGACGACGAACGTCGCCATCACCGCCCCGTCGGCGCCGGCGATCCCGGCGACCGGTGCCGGGCCGGCGCCGAGCGCCGGCGCCGAGCCGTCGACACTGACCGCCACCAGCACCTTGCCCACCTCGGCCGGTACGGCGGCCAGGTCGACCTCGACGCACGCCGGCCGGCCGCCGGCGGCGGGCCGGCACGACGCCCCCGGCCCGTCCGGCTGGTTGTAGAACACGAAGTCGGCGTCGGTGCGTACCCGGCCACTGTCGGTGAGCAGCAACGCCGACAGGTCGGCCGGCCCCGGAGTCTCCACGGTCACGCGGAGCCGGGCCACGGTCAGGGGAACGTTCTGTCCCTTGACGAGGACCTGTGCCATCACTCTCTCCTCGGTGGCGATCTAGCGGGTGGCCGCCACGGTCACAGGAAACGTCCCAGCATGGGGATCAGCTCCAGGGGCTGGCGGCCCTGGACCGGCTCGCCGATGGCCATCATCTTCCAGAGGCCACCCTCGCGGTAGACCTTGGCCATCACCATGCCGGTGGTGCCGACACCGCCCGAGAGCGTATAGCGGGCCAGCTCCTGGCGGGTCGTCTCGTCGACGAGCCGACAGAACGCCGCCTCGACCTGCTCGAAGGTGTGTCCCTGGTACGACGTCACCACGAACAGCACCGTCGTGACGTGGGCGGGCACCCGGGCCAGGTCCACGATGATCGACTCGTCGTCGCCGTCACCGTCGCCGGTGCGGTTGTCGCCGGTGTGCGCGATCGACCCGTCCTTGCTGCGCAGCTGGTTGTAGAAGGCGATGTCGACCGGCTGCTGGTCGGCGAACAGGATCGCCGACGCGTCGAGGTCGACGTCGATCTCCCGGCTGCCGAACAGGCCGCGCCGCTTGATCGGGTCCCAGCCGAGGCCCATCCGCACCAGGGTGAGCTGGACGCCGTTCTCCTTGCGCAGCGACACCCGCTCGCCCTTGGACAGGCTGACCGGGGCACCCGGGCGGCCCAGCGTCTTCTCCATCGAGATCGGGGCGGCGCCCGGCTGCTGCGGTGCGGGCGGCTGCGGGGCCGGGGGTGCCGGCGGCTGCGGGGCGGGCGGCTGCGGCGCCGGGGGAGCCGGCGGCGGGGGCGGCGGCGCGGCCTGCGGCGCCGGGGCGTACTGCGGCGCGGGTGCGGCCGGCCGACGACTGGCGGGACGAGGAGCCGGGCAAGCCGCTGCACCAGGCCCGGCGGGGGCCGGTGTCGGTGCTC
>NZ_JBFAKM010000029.1:0-10153 GCF_040655695.1 Polymorphospora sp. NPDC050346
CAGCGAATTCGGCGTGGATACGCCGAATTCGCTGTGGCCCGCGACAGCTATATGTGCCCGGCCCGCAGCGAGCACGCCCCTCGCTCGCGCCGGCCGGGTCGGTGCGCGGCGGCCGGGACGGGCCGGCGGCCCGGCGCCCGCCGGCCGGCCGGCTGATGACGGGGCGGAGTAGGCGGCATGGAGTGCCGTGAACCGGGAATCCCCGGCTGCCGGCCGCCGCGCGCGGCCCACCGGCCCGAAAGGCTCACTCCTGTGTTGACACCTTCTGCCGTACCGCGTCGTGCCGTCCTGGCCGGGCTCGCCGTCACCGCCGCCGTCGTGCTGGCCGGGTGCGGCGGCGGCGGCAAATACTCTTCCGCGACCGAACAGGGCGCGGCCCCGACGGCGCCGGCCGGCGCCACGGCGGGCACCACGACGACGTTCAACGACGCCGACGTGATGTTCGCCCAGACGATGGTCCCGCACCACCGTCAGGCCGTGGAGATGTCGGTGCTGGCCGAGACCCGCGCCGACAACACCGACGTCAAGGCGCTCGCGAAGCGGATCCGCGACAACCAGCAAGCGGAGATCGACACGATGACCGGTTGGCTGGCCGCCTGGGGCCGGCCGGCGCCGATGCCGGGCGCCGGCCACGGTACGGCCCCGCCCGGCACGGATCACCCGATGCCGGGCATGCTGTCCGACGCCGACATCCAGAAGCTGGCGGACGCCAGGGGAACCGAGTTCGACCAGCAGTACCTCACCATGATGATCACCCACCACCAGGGTGCCATCACCATGGCCAGGCAGGAGATCGCGACGGGGGCCAACGCCGACGCCAAGGCCCTCGCGCAGCGGATCGTCACCGAGCAGCAGGCCGAGATCACCGCGATGCGCGACATCCTGAGCCGCCTGTAGACGCGCCGGCCGTCGGCCGGACGCCCGGCCAACTCAGGCGGTCGAGGCGAGCAGCACCACCAGGGCGATGACCACCATCACGCCCAGGGCCAGCGTCCACACCTTCGCCGGCTCCTCGTACCAGGACTTCTCCGGCTGGCGTGGCGCCATCACCGGCGGTCGGGGCGTCGGCACCGGTTGCGGCGGCGGGGCGACGGGGCGCGCCGGCTGCGGCGGTCGCGGGGCCATCCGGGGCGGCTGCGGCCCCGGCCGGACCGGCTGGGCCGGGCCCGGACCGACCGGCCCGGCGGAGACCGGTCGGACGGGCTGCTGCTGCTGCGGGTACGCCGGTCCCCCGCGCGGCGGCACGGCCGCCGGTCGCGCCGGGGCCGGCCGGGCCGGCGGACCCGGCACCGGTCGCGCCGGTACGGCCCGCGGCACCCCCGAGTGCCCCTGGCCGGCGGCGCCCGGCACGCCGAAACACAGCGCGCCCTCGGCGACGACCGTCTCCGGCTGCTCCAGCGTCGTCGGCGGCAGCCCCAACTCGCTGTGGATCAGGTGTGCGGCCAGCGGAATCCGGCTCGACCCGCCGACCAGGAAGATCCCGACCAGGTCGGCCGGCCGCAGCCGGGCCGCCGTGATCGTCTGGGCGAGGCAGGTCACCGTACGCATCAGCGCCGGCCGGATCAGCGCCTCGAACTCCTCGCGGGTCACGTGCGCCGAGATGTCCAGCGCCGGCAGGTGGATGTCGGCGCTGGTGGTGCGGGACAGCATCTCCTTGGCCCCGCGTACGTCGTCGTAGAGCAGCGTGCGCTGCCGGCGCTGGCCGGTGTCACCCGGGCTGATCACCGAGTTCCACATCATCGTGTGGTCGGTGGAGTAGCCGCGGCCCAGATGCTCCACCAGCGCCTGGTCGAAGTCGAGGCCGCCGAGTTCACCGAGCCCCTGCTCGGCCAGCACCTCGAATCCGGCCGGGGAACGGCGTACGACGGTCGCGTCGAACGTGCCGCCGCCGAGGTCGTAGATGCCCAGCGCCCGGCCGACCGGGACCGCCGTACCGAGCACCGCCGTGTAGTACGACGCGGCCGCGACCGGCTCGGCGATCAGCCGGGGGGCGGGCAGGCCGGCCGCCCGCGCCGAGTCGACCAGCACCGCCCGGCGCCGCTCGCCCCACTGCGCCGGATGCGTCATCCGCAGCTCGTCGCAGGAGCCGCCGAGCTGGCGCTGCGCCTCGGCCGCGATCCGCCGCAGCACCGCCGCGATCACCTGCGGCAGCGGCAGCTCCTGGTCGCCGAGCAGCACCACACCGTCGTCGACGCGGCGCTTCGGGTTGGGTTCGTAGCGCGACGGGTCGATGCGGGCCGACCGCTCGGCGTCGCGACCGACCAGCATCCGGCCCTCGGGGTCGAGGTAGACGCACGACGGCTGCAACGGCGAACCGTCGAACAGCAGCGGACGCGCCCGGCCGTCCGGACCACGCACCATCGCCACCGTGTTGGACGTGCCGAAGTCGACACCGAGGACCCGCATGCGGGTCACGATACTGAACCGGTGCGCGTACCCGACGTACCGGCGAACACCGCGCCGACCACGCCCCGCCGGGTGCCGTCCACCCGCCGGCCAACCGGGCCGGGCATACTGCCCACCGTGCCGCACCCCCACCCGTACCTCGACGCCCCCGGACCGCTGGCGTTCGCGCACCGTGGCGGTGCCGCGCACGGCGACGAGAACACCGCCGAGGCGTTCGCGCGGGCCATCGACCTCGGCTACCGGTACGTCGAGACCGACGTGCACGCCACCGCCGACGGCGTCGCCGTCGTCCTGCACGACCCGACCCTGGACCGGGTCGCCGGGGTCCGCGGCCGCGTCGCCGACCTGCGGTGGAAGGACCTGGACACGGTACGCGTCGGCGGGGCGGCGGTCGTGCCGCGGCTGGACGACGTACTCGCCGCCTGGCCGCAGGTCCGGTTCAACGTCGACGTGAAGGCCGACGCCGCGGCCGAGGCGGCGGTCGCCGACGTACGGCGGGCCGGCGCCGGCGACCGGGTACTGCTCGCCTCGTTCAGCGACGCCCGGCTGAACCGGCTGCGTGCCCTGGCCGGCCCGTCGGTCGCGACGTCGCTCGGGATGCGGTCGGTCGCCCGGCTGCGGCTGGCGTCGCTGCACGGGCGGCGGATCACGCTGCCGCCGTCCGTCGTCGCCGCGCAGGTGCCGGTGCAGTACGGCCGGATCCCGGTCGTCGACCGCCGGCTGGTCGCGTACGCCCACCGGCTGGGGTTGCACGTGCATGTCTGGACGATCGACGAACCCGCCCAGATGGACGGGTTACTGGATCTGGGCGTGGATGGCATCATGACCGATCACGTCGACGTGTTGCGCGACGTCTATCTCCGCCGCGGCCACTGGACCGCCTGAACCCCCGGGAAAACTCCGATGGCCGACACCGTCACCGCCGCGGGCGACACCGCCACGCCGCCGCAACCGCCGCACAGCACCCGCCGCGAACGGACCGGCTGGTACTTCTACGACTGGGCGATGTCGGCGTTCTCGACCACCGTCATCACCGTCTTCCTCGGCCCGTTCCTGACCAGCATCACCGAGGTCGCGGCCGGCTGCGAACTGGGCGCCGCCGACTGCACCGGATACGTCTACCCGCTCGGGATCAAGGTCGCCGCCGGCGCCTACTTCCCGTACCTGGTGTCGCTGTCGGTGTTCCTGACCGTGTTCGTGCTGCCGATCACCGGGGCGATCGCCGACCGGTCGGCGCACAAGAAGCGGCTGCTGGCGGTCGCCGCCTTCCTCGGCTCCGGGGCGACGATCGCGATGGTGTTCGTCACCGGCGACCGCTACCTGCTCGGCGGCGCCCTGTTCGTGTTCGCCAACGTCAGCTTCGGCGCGGCCGTGGTCGTCTACAACTCGTTCCTGCCGCAACTCGGCGGCCCCGACGACCGGGACGGTATCTCCAGCAAGGGCTGGGCGCTCGGCTACCTCGGCGGCGGCCTGCTGCTGATGCTGAACCTGGTCGTGGTGACCCTGTTCAGCGAGGAGGGCAACCCGCAGCGCACCCTGGACCTGGCCCGCTGGTCGATCGTGTCGGCCGGCGTCTGGTGGTCGGCGTTCACCCTGGTCCCGCTCTTCTGGCTGCGGGAACGGCCGTCGGTGGAGGCGGCCGCCGGCGGCGTACGCGGCAACGTGCTCTTCGACGGCTTCAAGCAGCTCGGCCACACCATCAAGGGCCTCAAGGCGTACCCGTTGACGCTGTTCTTCCTGCTGGCGTTCCTGGTCTTCAACGACGGCATCCAGACCGTGATCGCCCTGGCCAGCCAGTACGGCACCGAGGAGCTGCGGCTCGACCAGACGACGCTGATCGTGACGATCCTGCTGGTGCAGTTCCTGGCGTTCGGCGGCGCGCTGCTGCTCGGCGGGGTCGCCAAGCGGATCGGGGCGTGGAAGACGGTGCTGATGAGCCTCGTCCTGTGGACCGGGGTGATCCTGGCCGCGTTCTGGCTGCCGGCCGAGGCGCCGATCCCGTTCATGATCCTGGGCGCGGCGATCGGTCTGGTCCTGGGCGGCAGCCAGGCGCTGAGCCGGTCGCTGTTCAGCCAGCTCATCCCGGCCGGCAAGGAAGGCGAGTACTACGGCTTCTACGAGATCAGCGACAAGGGCACCAGCTGGCTCGGCCCGCTGGCGTTCGGCCTGGTGTTCCAGCTCACCAACAGCTACCGGGTCGGTCTGGTCTCGCTGCTGATCTTCTTCGTGGTCGGCTTCGCGCTGCTGCTGGCGGTGCCGATGCGTAAGGCGATCATCGCGGCCGGCAACACCCCGCCCCGGGTCCTGTGATGATCGGTCGGGCACGTTCCCGGTACGCTGCCCGACCGTGACCGTCGACGACTCCGCCCTGTCCCCCGCCTGCCTGGTCGCCGGCGACGGCCGGCTGCGCCACGGCGCCGCCCTGAAGTTCTTCTGGGGGCCGATGGACTGCGGCAAGTCCACGATGGCGTTGCAGATGAACTACAACCACGCCCGGCAGGGCCGGCGCGGGATCGTGCTGACCCGCATCGACCGCTCGCTGGGGCCGCAGATCACCACCCGGATCGGGCTGGCCCACCAGGCGATCGAGGTCACCGACGAACTCGACCTGCGGGCGCTGGTCCGGGGCCGGTGGGCCGACGGCGAGCGCGTCGACTACCTCATCTGCGACGAGGCGTGCTTCTACACCGTCGAGCACGTCGAGCAGATGGCCGAGCTCGTCGACTGCTACGACGTCGACGTGTTCGCGTTCGGGCTGGCCAGCGACTTCCGGGCCGAACTGTTCCCGGCCGCCCGGCGGCTGTTCGAACTCGCCGACGAGGTCGCCCGCATCCAGGTCGAGGTGTTGTGCTGGTGCGGCCGGGAGGGCCAGCTCAACGCCCGGGTCGTCGACGGCAAGGTGGCCCGGGAGGGTGCCCAGGTCGTCATCGGCGACACCGTCGACCACAGCGAGGTGCGCTACCAGGTGCTGTGTCGGCGCCACCACCGCACCGGCGACCTCGGCCCGGTGCGCCCATGACCGGGCGAAGCGAGGTCATCATCAGGCTCAGGGCAAGTCATGCGGTCACCGAGCGAAGCGAGGGGGACGCATGACGTCGCTTCCGGTCACCGTCGACCCGGCGTCGCCGGTCGCGCCGTACGAGCAGGTCCGGGCCGGGATCGCGGAGCTGGCCGCGACCGGCCGGCTGGCCGCCGGCACCCGGCTGCCGACCGTACGCCGGCTCGCCGAAGATCTCGGGCTGGCCGCCAATACCGTCGCCCGCGCCTACCGCGAACTGGAGCAGGCCGGGCTGGTCGAGACCCGGGGCCGGCACGGCACGTTCGTGACCGCGCAGGCGGGCGGGGTGCCGGACGAGGCCCGGCGGGCGGCGGCCGATTACGCGGCCCTGTCCCGTCGGCTGGGGTTGCCGCCGGAGCAGGCACTGGCCCTGGTCGCCGCCGCCCTCGACACCCGTAGCTGACCGGCGGCCCACCGGGCGCCCGGCTACTTTCGATGCCGGTGACGAAACTAAAAATGTCAATACGATGTGGCAGAAATATTGATTACGGTCAGTCGTTGCCTGTTGCGCTGTGTGACAGGTAGGCTACTGACGGCTGCGCGGCCAATAGGAAACTCTTTCATCCCACACGACTGCTTGGCAGTAGATGCCTACAGGTGTCCCTGCCATACGGGAGGCAGTGAACGTGCGAAAGTTCCGCAGTCTTTCAATTGCTGCGCTGATCGGCGTGATGGCACTCAGTATCGCCAGCCCGGCCCAAGCCGAGCCCGATTCCGCCGACTCCTCGAGAATCGCCCCGTCCGGATCGATTACCGCCACCGAACTCGCCGCCATGGCGGCGGACGGGCCAGCTCAGTTCCACAATAGGCGCACCGACAAGTGCATGGACCTGGTCGGAACGGGTGCCGGCGCCCTCGGTGACCCGGTCATCCAGTACACCTGCAACTCCAGCACCGCCGACAACCAGCGGTGGTACGCCGATATCTACGCCGGCGGCGTCACATTCAGCATCCGGAACGAGAAGAGCGGCCTGTGCCTCGACCTGCCGGGCCCCGGTGCGGCCGCCAACGGAACCGCGCTGATCCAGTACACCTGCCGGCCAGGCCCCACTGACAATCAGATGTTCCAGTGGTACGGGGACGGCAAGCTCCTGAACGTCGTCAGCAACAAATGCATCGACGTCGTCGGCCCGGGCACCGGCGGAAACAGTACCGCGCTGGTCGTGTACAACTGCATCGACAACGACGACCAGGAATGGGACTGGTGGCCCTTGAGCTTCCGGGCACAGCAGGCGGCTACGTCCTGATGGGAGCCGACCGCATGCGACTCATCAGAGGTATCGGAATTGCTGTGGCGGTTGGCCTTGCCGTGGCCAGCTTCGCAGCACCGGCTCAGGCCAATTCGACGACGCCCGGATCGGCCGCAGCCACGGACGCCGCAGTGATGGCCACCGAGGGACCCTACATTTTCAAGAACACTGTCACCGGCAAGTGCATGGACCTGGTCGGGACGGGCGCCGGTTCCGTCGGCGACACGCTCATCCTGTACACGTGTAACGCGACCACCGCCGACAACCAACTGTGGTACCTCGACACCACTCCAAACGGCTTCACCATCCGCAACGCGAAGAGTAACCTCTGCATCGACCTGGAAGGCACCGGCCCGGTGCCGAACGGGACCCAGCCGATCCAGTACTACTGCCGACCAGGTGACGGCGACAACCAGATGTTCTACTTCGATGCGGACAATCTGCTCCACAATTTGAAGAGCGACAAGTGCATCGATGTTGTCGGGCCAGGAACCGGCGGTAACGGTACCGCCCTGGTCATGTACAACTGCAACATCAACGACGATCACGAATGGCTGCCCAACTATCCATTCGCACCGTCCTCGCCGTACGGCTCGGCCTCCTCTTCCCCGCTCGCTACCGGGTTCGAGTTGGTGAGACCGTGACGGTGACCGGCTAGCTCCGGCACCGACCCGGCAAACACCGGGAGTACTCCCACCACCGATCGGCCCGAACCGGCACCGGTTCGGGCCGATCGTGCTGCCCGCCATTCGCGCCGCACCGCTGTCGATGACCGGCCCGGTGGTCTACCGTCGGGCACACCCCCGCCGCCGACGCCGAGGAGTCCATCGATGGCCCGCCACGTCCAGCCCGCGCCCCCACCGGCCGACCCGTACGCCGGCGACCGGCAGCTCAACTCGTGGCTGGAGCGGCACCTCGGATCGGCCGGCCACGCCGCCGCCAAGGACCGGTTGGCCGCCCTCGCCGCCGAGGTCGACGGGCCACTTCGGGCCGCGCACCACGACGCCGAGAACGACCCGCCGACCCTGGTCCGCTACGACGGCTGGGGCGCCCGCGTCGACCGGATCGACACCAGCGCCGGCTGGCAGGCGCAGCGGGCCGCCGCCGCCCGGCACGCCGTCGTCGCGCTGCCGTACCAGGCCGAGGCCCGCGCCACCTGGGGTGCGGCGGCCCGGGTGGTCCAGCACGCCCTGCTGCACCTGTACGCCCCGGAGTCCGCGACGTTCTCCTGCCCGGTGGCGATGGCCGACGGGGCGGCGGCGCTGCTGTCCCGCCCGGATGTGGACCCGGCCGTACGCGACGCCTGGCTGCCCCGGCTGACCAGCACCGACCCGGACACCGCGATCACCAGCGGGCAGTGGATGACCGAGGCGCAGGGCGGCTCCGACCTGGCCCGCTCGACCACCACCGCCCGCCCGGCCGGGGACGGAAGCTGGCGGCTCACCGGCGAGAAGTGGTTCTGCTCCGCCGCCGACTCGGCGATGGCGATCGCCTTGGCCCGGCCGGAGGGGGCCGGGCCCGGCAGCCGGGCCCTCGCCCCCTACCTGGTGCCCCGCTACGCCGCCGACTCACCGCTCGCGGGCGGCGCCGATCCGGCCATGCCGGCGCCCGGCGTGACCGTGCGCCGGCTGAAGGACAAGCTCGGCACCCGGGCGCTGCCGACGGCCGAGATCGGCCTGCACGACGCGTACGCGCTGCCGGTCGGCGATCCCGGCCAGCCGGGTCTGGTCCGGGCGATGACCCTGGTCGTGGTCACCCGGGTGCACAACGCGTCGGCCGCCGCGAGCGGCATGCGCCGCGGCCTGGCGTACGCCCTCGCCTACGCCGGGGCCCGGCAGATCGCCGGCGGGCGGCTCGCCGACTCGCCGCTGCACCGGGCCACCCTGGGCACGCTCGCCGTCGACACGGCCGGCGCGTTCGTTCTCACCGGCCACACGTTCGCGCTGCTCGGTCGGGTCGAGATCGGCGCCGACCCGGACGCCGCCGCCGAGCTGCGTCTCGTCGCTCCGCTGGCCAAGCTCGCCACCGGCCGGCTCGCCGCCGCGGCGGCCAGCGAGTACGTGGAGGCGTTCGGTGGCGCCGGCTACGTCGAGGACACCGGGGTGCCCCGGCTGCTGCGGGACGCCCAGGTGCTGCCGATCTGGGAGGGCACGACCAACGTGCTCGCCCTGGACGTGCTGCGTGCCGTCACCCGCGAGGACGCGGCCCCGCCGCTGCTGCGCCGGCTCGACGCCGCGGCCGATGTGGCCCGTACCCGGTCGCCGCTGGTCGCCGACCTCCTCGCCGGGGCGACCGCCCGGCTACGCGAGGCGCTGGCCGACGTCGCCGCCGACCCGACGGCCGCGCAGGTGGTCGCCGGGGCGCGCGGGCTGGCGCTGCGGATGGCGTACGCGCTGACCACGGCGCTGCTGGTCGAGCAGGCCGACTGGGGCGACGAGCAGGCCGAGGTGGCGGCCCGGCTGTGGGCCCGGCGCTGGCTGCGCGGCGACGACATCGCGATCGACGCCCATCATCATCTTGAGCTGCTGGCCTAGCCTCTCCGTATACCTGCGATCAGGTTCCTGTTTACCGTCACGCCGCTTTTCCGCGGCGGCTGGTCGCTGCACGCGTCCGCCCCGAATTCAAGCCTTGTACCGAGCTTGCGCGAGCGGATAGCCTATTGATGGCTACAACAGTAGCCACAACTCCCGCAATGGCACTACCAGCGCGCCCATCGGCACAAAAAGCGGGGAGGCGTCACATTGAGGAATGTCTGGAAAATCGCTGCCACGATGACGTTGCCGGCGATGGCCGTTCTCGGACTCTCAACCCTTACCAAAACCAACTCCCCGAATTCTTCCACACCGGCGCCACCCGCCACAAGAAGCAATTCGATCGTCGACACGACGTCCGCGGGCCCCTTCAACATCTACAACCCGGTGACCGGCAAGTGCATGGACCTCGCTGGCGCCGGGACGGGCCGTCCCGGCGACCCCGTCATCCAGTACACCTGCGACAACACCGACGCCGACAACCAGCGGTGGTACGTGGACTACCGCCCCGGATTCTCCAGCTTCACGATCCGTAACGCGAAGAGCGGACTGTGCGTGGACCTGCCGGGCACCGCCGCACCCGCGAACGGAACCGCGCTGATCCAGCGAACCTGCATACCCAGCCCCAACGACAATCAGCTCTTCTATTTGGAAGACGAACTGCTCAGAAACGTCAAGAGTGATAGCTGTGTCGGCGGCAACGGCGCGGCACTCGGTATATACAGTTGCCTCACGGCGGACGACCACTGGTGGCAACTACTGTGGTGAGGTGAAGACGACCTCATTCGGCGACTACTCCCGCCGCGCGTGAACGTGAATGAATGGTCGTCCACGGAATCCATGTGACGAAGTCGGGGGGGGGCCCCCCCCCCCCCGCCGCGCCCCCCCCCCCACCCGCCACCACACCC
>NZ_JBFAKM010000029.1:10163-103240 GCF_040655695.1 Polymorphospora sp. NPDC050346
CCCCTCGTCCATCTCGTGCGCCGGGGGGGGGGGCCCGCGGCCGGGCGGGCGCGCCCCCCACCCGACTAGACGGCCGAAGCGCCGTGCCGCGAGCGCAGCAGCGGGGCGACCTCGGTGGCGAAGCGTTCCATCTCGGCGAAGTGCGGCTGGAACTGGAACAGGAACGTGTCCACGCCCGCGTCGACGAAGCCGCTGATCCGGTCGGCGATCTGGGCGTAGCTGCCGACCAGTCCAGACAGCGTCCCCCCGTTGGTGCCGACGCTGGCCACCCCGACCGCGTTGCGGCCCATCACCCGGGCCGGGTCGGCGCCCGCGATCGGCTTACGCTGCGCCTGCGTGAGCCGCCACAGCTTCTCGAACTCCTCGTCCGCCTCCTCCTGCGTCGGCCGGGCGATCAGGAAGCTGGTCAGCCCGAACCGCAGCGGGTCACGGTACGGCCGGGGGCGGGACAGCAGGTCGGCGATGATGGCCTTCACCCCGTCCGGCCCGTCCAGCGGCCGGCCGTTGATCAGGAACACGTCGGCGGCCTCGGCGGCCAGCACCCGGGCCGGCTCCGACTCGCCGCCGAAGTAGACCACCGGCGGGGTGTCGCCGTACGGCCGCGGCCGCAACCGCAGCTCCTCGGCCCGCAGGTAGTCGCCGGCGTACGTCACCGGGCCCTCCCCCCACGCCTGCTCCACGATGGAGAGCCATTCGCGGGAGTAGTCGTAGCGGCGGTCGTGGTCGATCAACGGCAGGCCGAGTTTGGTGATCTCGGGTAGGAACCAGCCGGACACCAGGTTGATCGCGAACCGGCCCCGGCTGATGTGGCCGATCTGGGTCGCCATCTTCGCCAGCACGCCGGGGTTGTAGAGGAACGGCTTGATCGCGGCGATGATCTCGATGCGGGAGGTGGCCTCGGCGATCGCCGCCGCCGTGGTCCAGGTGTCGATGACGGCGCCGCCGTCGTCGCCGGGGTTGATGGTGTGCTGGGCGATGAGGGTGGTGTCGTAGCCGAGGCGTTCGGCGTCGACGACCGTACGCCGGTTGTCGGCGTAGCTGCCGTCGAGGTGCTCGTCGGGGTGGTCGCGTACGGCCCAGTTGCCGCTGATCGGGGTCCACACCCCCAGGCGCGGTGAGGTGCTCATGGTCAGCCCTTCGGGAGTTCGTCGTTGAAGTCGCCGACGAAGATCTGCTTCACGTCGACGGGCTTGTCGATGAACTCGACGTCGAGCAGTTCGTCGGCGAACGCCTGCTGCTGGACCAGGAACGCGTCGTCGATCGGCTGGTAACCCGCCCCACTGATCTTGAAGGTGGTGGACAGGGTCGCCAGGCTGTAGTCGACGTGCGGCTTGACCAGTTCGGCCGCCTCGTCCGGGTGCTGCGACGCCCACAGCCCGGTTTCGGCCGCCACCCGGAAGAACGCCCGCAGCGCCTCGTGCTTCTTCTCGTACGCCTGCGGGCTGACCCGCAGGCAGTACAGGTTGTTGACGGTGCCGGCGATCCCGTCGATCTCGACCAGGTCCGGGAAGCGCTCCAGGATGTCCGGTGAGCCGGGCGCGTTCGCCGAGTACGCCTCGATGTCGCCCTTGACCAGGGCGTTGACCCCGTCGGCGCCGGAGATGTTGACCGCCTTGACGTCGTTGTCGGTCAGGTTGTTCTTCTTCAGCAGCCGCTCGTAGAGCAGGCCGTGGTTGGACCGGATCGGCATCCCGACCCGCTTGCCGCGCAGGTCGGCGAAGGAGGCGATGCCGGAGTCGCGGCGCACGATGTACTTGATGTTCTGGTCGTTGGGCTTCGTGCAGCCGATCACCTTCTGCCGGCTGCCGGACGCGGCGGCGTTGATCGGTCCGATGTCGCCGGTGTCGGAGATGTCGATCTGACCGGCCTCCATCGCGGAGTTCAGCTCGACCGAGCTGGCGAACTCCCGGTACGTGATCTTCACCCCTGGCACCTGGAGGTCCTTCGCCTCGAACAGCGGGGTGTAGCCGTACAGGTCGGTGGTGACCAGGGTGAGCGAAACGGTGCCGTCGGCTGCGGCCGCGTCGTCGCCGCCCCCGCCGCAGCCGGCCACGGCGAGCGCGGCGGCGAGAGCGGTGGCGGCGGCGATGGTCGCCCGCCGGGAACTGCGCGTGAACATGACGTGCCTTTCGTATCCGTGCCGGTCAGTGCCGGCCGAGTTCGGTTTCGTAGTGGGCGGCCCCGAGCTGTTCGAGGATCCGCAGCCGGGTCCGTTCGAAGCCGGGGTCCTCGCGGGTACGGGCGCCGGCGAAGTCGGGTCTGATCTCGTCGGCGAGCCGGCCGTCGGTCAGCACGAGGATCCGGTCGGCGAGCACGATCGCCTCGTCGACGTCGTGGGTGACCAGGACGGTGGTGAACCCGTGCGCCTTCCACAGCGAGTGCACCAGGGCCTGCATCCGCAGCCGGGTCAGCGCGTCGAGAGCGCCGAACGGCTCGTCGAGCAGCAGTACGGCGGGCCGGCGGACCAGGGCGCGGGCCAGGGCGGTGCGCTGCGCCTCGCCGCCGGACAGGGTGTTCGGCCAGACGTCGGCGCGGGCTTCGAGGCCGACCTCGGCCAGCACCTCGACGGCCTGCCGGCGCAGCGCCGACCGGCTGCCCGGCAGCCCGAAGACGACGTTCTCCCACACCGTGCGCCACGGCAGCAGCCGGGCGTCCTGAAAGCCGACCGCGACCGGCTGCTCGACGACGACCTCGCCCTCGTGGTCGGTGTCGAGCGCGGCCAGCGCCCGCAGCAGGGTGCTCTTGCCGCCGCCGCTCTCGCCGACGATGACCAGGAACTCGCCTCGGCGTACCTCCAGGTCGACGGTGTCGAGAATGAGCCGGCTGCCGTAGTGCTTACGCAGCCCACGTACGGAGATACCGATCCGCTCGCTCATGAATCCACGAACTCTCGGCGCCAGGACAGGGTCTTCCACTCGATGACCCGGACCAGGCTCTCGATCGCCAGGCCGAGCAGCGCGTACAGCGCCAGGCAGAGCACGATCGTGTCGGTCTGCAGGAAGTCCTTGGCGCGGGTCAGCATGTAGCCGATGCCGGAGTCGGCGGCGACGGTCTCGCCGAAGACCAGGCTGAGCCAGGCGATCGCGAGCGAGAACCGCAGCCCGATCAGCAGGTGCGGCAGCGCCCCGGGCAGGATGATGTGCCGGATCACCGTCCACCGGGAGGCGCCGCAGCTCTGCGCGAGTTCGCGGAACCGGGGGTCGACCGAGCGGATGCCCTTGCTGAAGTTCAGATAGATCGGGAAGATCACGCCGATCGCGACCAGGCCGACCTTCAGCGCCTCGTCGATGCCGAGCCAGAGCAGCAGCAGCGGCATCAGGCCGAGCGTCGGTACGGCGCGCAGCATCTGCAGCGGCGGGTCGACGAGTTCGTCGGCGACCCGGGACAGGCCGGTGGCGAGCCCGAGCACGATCCCGACCGCGACGCCGATCAGCAGCCCGAGGACCACCCGGCGCAGGGAGGCGAGCACGTTGTCGGCCAGTACGCCGCTGGCGGCGAACTCGACGAACCGGTCCCAGACCATGCCGGGGCTGGCGAACGTCGTCGGGTTGAGCCAGCCGACGCTGGACGCGAGCTGCCACACGGCGACGAGCAGCACGGGGACCAGCACCCGCCGGCCGGACTTGAGGACGCGGCGGCGCAGCGAGCCCGTCTTCCTGGGTGCCTTGCCCTCCGGGGCCCGTGGTCGTGGGGCGGGTCCGACCGACCCGTCCGGGGTGGACAGGACTGTCGCGGTCATCGCGGATCATCCCTTCGTACGGTGTTCACAGCAGCGGCCCGCGCGGTGCGACGCCGTTGAGGACGTGGTTGCCGATGTGGTGGTACTTCCAGCGGGTCGGGTCGTGCAGGGTGTGGGTGCGGGCGTCGCGCCAGAACCGGTCCAGGCCGTGCTCCTCGTCGGTGGCGCTGGTGCCGGCGTACGAGAACAGTTCACTGGCCGTGGTCACCGCGGTCTCGGCGGTGAACGCCCGGGCGGCGGCGACCGACAGCGACGCCTCGGCGACCCTGTCGGGGTCGAGGACCGGGTCGGCCTCGGCGTCGTCGACCGCGTCGGCGGCCCGTTCCAGCAGTGCCCGGGCCGCCCGTACCTGCACCGCCTGCCGACCGACGTCGTTGATCAGGTGGTGTTCGTCGGCGGCCCGGTCCCAGGGACTGTCGGCGTAGGCCCGGGTACGGGTCCGGACGTACTCGGCCGCGGCGGCCAGTGCTCCCTCGGCGATGCCGACGTCGATCGCCGCGTGCAGCAGTTGCCCGGCAGCGCCGGCCGTACGCAGCTCGTCGGCGCTGTACGGCCAGGCGACGACCCGGTCCGCCGGCACCCGTACGTCGGTGAGCAGGGTGGTGCCGCTGTGCGTGCCGCGCTGGCCGAGGGCCGACCAGTCGCCGCCGAACGACAGCCCCGGGCTGCCCTGTTCCACGAAGGCGACGGCGTCGCCGCCGTCGGGGTCCTTCGTCTTCACCGGCACCCAGTCGGCGGTGGCGGCGCCGGTCGTGTAGTACTTGCGGCCGTTCAGCACCAGGTCCGTCGTGCCGTCGAGGCGGCGCAGCGACGTGCTGGTCTCGCCCTTGCGCCGGTCGACGCCCCGCTCGGCCATCGCGTTGCCGAGGCGGGCGCCGCGCAGCAGTTCGGCGTGGAAGAACTCCCGCTGGGCCGGGGTGCCCCGGTCCTTGAGCACCCGTACGAAGACGAAGTGGTTCTGGAGCACCTGGCTGATGGAGGCGTCGGCGACGGCCAGGATCCGGAAGACGTCGGCGAGCACGCGGTGGCTCACCTGGGCGCCACCGGCGGCGCGCGGCACGGTGATGCCGAGCAGCCCGGACCGGGCGATCCGCTCCAGTTCGGCGCGCGGCACCACGCGGTCCCGGTCGCGTTCCCGGGCACCGGGCGCGAACTGCCGGGCCAGCTCGGTGGCGACGCGTACCGCCTCGGTCCCGTCGGTGATGACGGCGGCCGGCCTGCTGTCGGTCCGCGTGGTCATGCCGGCACCGTCTCGGGTACGCCGAGCAGGCGGCGGGCGTTGCCGCCGGCGACGGCCGCCACACCCGCCTCGTCCAGGCCGGCGGCGGCGAGCGCGGCGAGGACGCCGTCGCGGTCGATCGACTCGGCGACGATCGGCGAGTCCGACCCGACGAGTACGTGGTCGGCACCGACGACGTCGACCAGGTAGCGGATGCTGGCCGGGTCGAAGCCCATCGTGTCGACGTACACGTGCCGGCGCAGGTGGTCGGGCGCGTGCCGGCTGATCCGCTCGACCAGGCCGGTGAAGGTGCCGATCAGCAGCGCCGGGGCGCCGATCAGCGGGATGACGACCCGCAGCCCGGGCAGGTCGTCCAGGACGGTCGAGTTGAGCAGGGCCAGCAGGCTGCCCGCGTCGATCGTGCCCCGGGCGAGCAGGGTGCCGGCGCGGCCGACGCCTTCGAGTTGCTCGGTGAGGCCGCGCGGGTTGATCGGGTGCACGAAGACCGGTACGCCGAGTTCCGCGGCGGTGCGCAGCGTCGGGAACGCGGCCGGGTCGTCGAGCAGCCGGTCGCCGCCCTCGGCGGCGGCGTCAAGGACCGCGCCGGACAGGCCGAGTTCGGTGACCGCGCGGCGGAGTTCGTCGGCGGCGGCCTCGCCCTGCCAGGCGTCGATGGTGGCCAGCCCGAGCAGCCGGCCGGGATGGGCGGCGACCTGCCCGGCGAGGTGGTCGTTGATCGCCCGTACGGTCGCCGGCGGCAGGGTGGTGCCGGCGGGGGCGACCAGCGACGGCGGGGCGTTGAGGACCCGGGTCGCGATCGAGCCGGCCGCCGCCGATGCCAGCACGTCGTCGATGTCGACGATCCGGCGTACGGTCCGCTCGCGCAGCTTGGCGATCTCGGGTCGGGCGTTGGCCCAGAGGGCGGGCGGGTGGGCGGGGTCGACGTAGTGGACGTGGAAGTCCACGATCGCCGGCTGGGCGGTTTCGGGCATGCTGATCTGACCTCTGTGAGCGGTGGGAATACGACGGCTGGTCGATGGCCGGTGGGCGCGGTTCCAGGTCGTGGGACAGGCGATCCACGGGCACCGGAACGGGCGGGCCGGGATGCCCGGAGTCGGGGCGGCCCGGGGTGGGGACGCGCCCGAACGGTGCGGCACCCTTCGAGAGCACCGGAACGGAAGGCGCCGGCCGAGGAGGTCAGGCCGGCGGGTGGCTGGCTAGGCCCGACACAGGGTGGCGGTGCACTGCTTCTTGATCACGAAACTAACCCTACTCATCCCATAGGAATTAACAAGAAAGCGTCCACGATACGGGACACCCACCCGTACGCTGACCAGCGAATCCACCCGTGGCGCCCCGGTCTCCGCCATTGCGGACACGCCATGATCGTCTGCTGCCCAGGCGGTCGACACGCCGTACGGCCACCGCCTGAAGCGCAGACGATCACGCGGCCGAGGTGCCGTGCCCCGGCGTGCGGCAGACGCCCCTACGATGGCGCGATGCTGCTGACGGACTGGCTGCCGGACGTGTGGGCACGCACGCATACCGCGCGCCTCCTCGCGGGTGGCCTGTTCGGCGGCCCGCTGGCCGAGCGCGAGATCCGAGCGGAGATCGTCGACCGCGCCCGCCTGGCCACCCTGCGGGAACTCACCACGACCGGCCGGTTCACCGGCGACATCTGCCGCTGCCCCGGTGGCCCGACCCTGGCGCTGTATGACGCCGACGACCGGATTCTGGGCAGCGCCACCATCCACGGGCACGGCAGCGTCTCGTGGGAGCGGTCGAGGTTCCGCGACGACCTGGATGTGGCCGCACCGACGGCCCTGACCCTCTTCCTCTCCGAGTACGGCGTCGCCAACGTCGTCGGCGGCCTGCTGGCCCCGCTGGTGCGGGAACTCGGATACGACGAGAGATCCGGCGAGCCGCAGTTCCGTCCCGCGTCGGCGCCGGCGGTGCTCGCCGAGCGGCAGGTGCCGGAAGCCCTCCGCGACGATCTAGTCGGCGTGGCCGGCAACCTTGCCGCCGAACTGCCGCAGGACCGGGTAACCGCGCTCGCCGAACGGCTCGCCACCACCGAACCGGTCCCGGTGGCCCGTGCGGCGGTGCTGCTGAACTGGCTCGGCCGGCTGCCGTTCCCCACCGAGGCACTGTGGGGCGAGGGTGCGCTCGTACGGCGGCTCCTGGCCACCCTGCCCGAAGCCGATCTCCTCGCCGCGGCGGCATCGGGGCCACCCGTCGCGGCGCTCGGTGCGCTCAACTGGGCCGTCCACCAGCCGGACGACCGGGCGGTCGTCGCGGCGGTCGCGCCGATCCTGCGTCGACTCCTGGCCTGACGCCCCGACCCGGCGGGGTATTGCTGTCGCGGCTCACAGCGAATTCGGCGTGTCACAGCGAATTCGCTGTGGAGCCGAACAGCTACCGGGTCGCCCCGAAGCATGGCAACGAACGGACGCAGCCGCCGTCCCGAGTGGACATTCGTCGGGTTGACTGGATCAAACGATTACTCGACGCTGGCGGGATGTCACCCTCGGTCGCCGCTCGGCAGGTCGGCTGGTTGCTCCGGGTCAACCGGCGGCTGGGGCCCGACCCCGGGCTGCGGGTGGGGCGGAACTTCGCCGCCGCGTTCCGGGCCGAGGAGCCGACCCGCGAACTGGCTCCGTCGCACGTGACGCGATGGGAGAGCGGACAGCTTGCCGCGTCGCGGGCCGTCGTGGCCCGCTACGAGCACCTGCTCGGCCTGCCGGCCGACTCCCTCGTCGTGGTGACCGACCTGATCATGCGGTACTTCTCGGTCCCCCGGCCCGCCGACCGCAACCCGCCGGGCGCGCTGCCGCGCCCGGACGAGGACCGGCTCTACGAACTCCTGCACCGGGCCGAACAACCCGGCGACATGACCGGGCAGAGCTGGATCGAACTCGCCAAGCTCGTGTCCGGCCATCCGGCGCTCGTGCTGTTCCCCGAGACGATCTGGCAGCGGCTCGCCGAACGGTTGCTGCCCGAACTGATGGTGTCCGAGGGACCGGCCTGGCTGCTGCGCCAGGAGGCGATGTGCCGGCTGCTCGAACACCCGGTCGCCGGCCGGTTCGTCGCCACGACCTGTGTGGACTTCGCCCGGATGCCGGGCTCCACCGCCTTCGTCGAGCCGATCGCGTTGCTGGACACGACCGCGCAGCGCCCGGCGAACGACTATCTGCTCGGTCAGCTCGACGCCCCCGGCGGCCCCCGCTCGCAGCACGCGGCGATGCTGGCCACGATCCGCAAGCTCCCGGCCGGACACTTCGACGCCGCGCAGGAGGACCGGCTCGCCCGCTCCCTCGCCGCCCTCGCCGACGACGCCACGCTCACCCCCGACGACCGCTTCCTGGTCTCCTACCTGAGCCGATCGGTGCTGCGCCGGCGGCCACGGGTCGAGGCCCGGGTCCGCAACACACTGCTCGCGGCGGGCCGCCACCTCTCCCCCGACCGGCCGGTGGACGGGCACGAGCGGATCAGCCACCGGATCGCGCAGCAGGCCCAGCGCGAACTCGACGCCGCCGCGACCGACGACGACGTGCTCACCGGCCTCGTCGACGACCTGCTGTTCAGCCCGAACACCGAGCGCCGGTTCCTCGCCACGATGACGATCTCGGCCACGCCGTACCGGACGCCGGTCATCCGGGCGGTGCTGTCGGTGCTGCGGCGTTCGGTGTCGAGCCGGACCGGTGGCATCCCGGTCGGCGCCGGCCTGCGTACGCTGACCACGCTGGGCACCGACGCCCACCGCCCACTGCTCGCCGAGATACTCACCGCCCCCGGTGTCAGCCCGGCGGACCGGTCCGTCGCCGCCTGGGCGGCCCCGCACTGCGCCGGCACGTTCCCGGTGCACGTGTGGCGACAGGTCATCGGCGCCCAGGCCGCGCAGGGCAGCCGTACCGGCACCGAGGTGCAGGAGCGGATCATGCAGGGGCTGGTCTACGGGATCGGCACCGACCGGCACCACGACCTGCTCGCCGACCTCGGCAACGACCCGACGCTGCCGGAAAGCGCCCGGGCCACCGCCTCCTGGCTGCTCCGGACGCCGCCGTCCGAAGCGTAGGGCGCGGGTTCAGGCGCGGCGGCGGGCCCGCGCCGCCCAGATCGCGTACGCCGGATCCCGATCCAGGTTGTGCCGGTCCCGGTCGTAGCGGCGGGTCGTACGCGGGTCGGCGTGCCCCATCGCGTCCTGGACGTCCTCCAGCGGCACCCCCTCGGCGCGGGCGGTCGTCGCGAACGCGTGCCGCAGCGAGTGCGGCGACAGCCTCGACCAGGCCGGGATGCCGGCCTCCTTCGCCAGCCTGCGGACCAGCCGGAAGACGGCGTGCCGGTCCAGCCGCCCACCGGTGGCGGTCACCAGCAGCGGGCCGGTCAGCTCGTCGAGCCGTACCCGGGCGGTCACCGCCCGGTCGGTCAGGTACGCGTCGACGGCGTACGCGGTCGACGGGGTCAACGCCCGCCGGCGCGGCCGCCCGCCCTTGCCGACGAACCGGACGCTACGGTGCCCCCGCTCGTGGCCGAGGTCGGCGACGTCGAGCGAGACGAGTTCACCGACCCGCAGCCCGAGGTCGGCGAGCAGGGCGACGGCGGCCCGGTTGCGGGCCGCGGTCGGGCCGCTCGCCGCGTCGGCGGCGGCGAGCAGCGCGTCGACCTCGTCCGGGGCCAGGCCGACGGTCGCCGAGTGGTCGCGGTTGAGCCGTGGCCGGTCGGCGCCGGAGACCGGGTTGGCGTCCAGCGCGCGCAGCTTGACCAGGAAGTCGTACCAGCTCGACAGCGCCGACAGCTTGCGGGCCACGGTCGACGCGGCGACCGGCCGGCCGCTGCGCGGGTCCACACCGGACTCCAGCTCGCGGGCGTACGCGTTGACGTCGAGGAACGTCACCGCCAGCGGCTCCACCGACCGTGCCGCGCACCAGGCGAGCCAGCCGGCGACGTCCCGCCGGTAGGCGTCGCGGGTGTGTTCGGACAGCCGCCGGTTGCGCAGCCACGCCTCGGTGAAGTCGGTCGCGCCTCCGCCGAGGGCCGGCACGGCGGTGGCGCGCGGAACGAGGGCGGACGGTGGGGTGGCCGGCATGCCGGACAGTTTCCCGCACCCGGGCCGGGCCGGCACGACGCGACGCGCGGAGAGATCATTCCTCGGCCGTCGTTATGCCGGTGCGGTGTGTCGGAGCGGTCCGGTATGGTCGCCCGACCGGCATGATCACCATACGGCCGGTGACAGCGTGTAGCTCAGCAGCAGAGCACCGGGCTTCGGCCCCGGAGGGCGCGGGGGCGGCACCCGCCACGCTGGCGATGGACGGCAACGAGCACGAGAAGCGGATCGGCACCGGCTACCCGACGACCCAGCTGGCCAAGGCGTTCGCGACCTCGATCGGGCACGAGGACACCGACACCCGGCAGCGGGCCGACGAGCGGCTGCACCGGTGGGAATCCGTGTTGCGCGGCATGCTGAACGGCGTCCTGACCATCGGGTCGCGCACCCCGGTCGCCGGCCGGCCCGCCTGGGTGACGCCCGAGGTGGTCCGCGGCGGCTTCGCCACCGGCAAGGCCATGGCCGGCGGGCCGCTGCTGCCGCACGAGACCGCGCTCGCCGACCGGACCGGCCGGCCCGCCCAGCGCCGTGCCCTGTTCGCCCACCACCTGACCGAGGCGGGGCTCGCCGACCTGGTCGCGTCGCTGCGCGCCGGCACCTACCGGGTCGACGTGCCCGAGGAGGCGGCGCTGCCGGTCGTGGCGTGGCTGCTCGGGGCCGGCGACCGGGAGGTCGCGCTGGCGCTGCTGGACGAGATCGGCCCGTACGCCGACCGGCTGCGGTTCGCGCCGGTGCCGCGCGACGTGCCGGCCCCCGACCCCGCGGTCGTGTGGCGGGAGACGGCCGGTGAGGTCCGCGCCAACCTGGCCCGGCGCCGCCCCGACGAGCGAATCGAGGCGATGCGCGAGGCGCTGACCGTCTGGAACCCGTTCGCCGACCGGCTGCTGGCGCTGTGGCTGGACACCGTCGTCGACGGCCGCGTCGCCGTACGCTTCGACGACCGGTGGCGGGACCGGGCCACCACCCTGCTCGACCACTACGAGCGGCTCGCCACCGTGCACCGGCGGTGCGGCAAGCACCGGCGGAAGAAGGAGAACCTCGCCATCCTGCGCGCGGCCGTGCAGGACATGGTGTACGGGGCCGGGCTGACGTCGAGGGCCCGGGGGCTGCTGCAGCACGCCGTCGACTCGATGCTGCGCCGCCGTGGCCGGCCGGGCTCGCCGGAACACACCGCCCTGCGTACCCGGCAGGCGGTGACCGGCACCGCACCGACCCACCACGCATTCGCCCGGCTCGTCGGCGACCGGCTGGCCGACCTGTCCCCGGACGTCGGGATCACCGACGTCGCGGCCGGCACCGCCCCGGTCCGTGCCGGCGAGCAGGGTGCCCCGGCCGGCGTCGCCGTTCCGGAACCGATCCGCCGGGTCGTCGCCCGCGGCCGGGCCGGCACCGTCGAGGAGCTGGTCGCCGCCGGCGCCGTACCGTCGGCCGAGGTGCTGGCCCGGCTCGTGCCGCGGATCGCTGCGGCCGCCACCGCGGCGGCGTACCCCGACGAGACCCTGCGGGTTCTCGTCGCCGCCACCCACCACGCCTTCGGCAACCGCCGGTCGCTGCTGCTGCGCAACCTCGAACACCAGGTCCGGTTCGACGAACTGCCCTGGGTACGGGCTATCGCCGGGCACCAGCACACCACCGACGGCACCCGCGACGACGCGGGCGCGGCGCTGCGCCGGCTCGGCCAGCTCACCCTCGACTCGTTCCCGGCCACGGTGCTGCCGAACCCGATGGTGCGCCAGCTCGCCGGCCTCGCCCGTGAAGCCGGCCTCGGCCTGCCCTGGGTGGAGGAGCTGGCCGCCGACATCTTCGAGGGCACCTTCGCCGGCAAGTTCCTCACCGCCGCCAAGATCGCCGGTGAGGTGCTTGCCGGCACCCTGTACGAGCGCTACTACGGCATCGACTACGCGGCCCTGGCCCGGATCGACGACGTCGACCGGCGCGGCCGGCACGCCGCCGCCACCTCGCCCGCGTTCGACGCGCTGTGCCTGACCCGGGCCGGCACCGGCGGCCGGTGTTCGGTCGCCGCGAACGGGATGGTGATCGAGCAGGCGCAGATCCTCACCACCCACAACCTCGCCACCCTGGTGACGGTCGGCGTCTCCCCCGCCGCCGGCTGGCCGGACCTGGCCCGGCGTACGTTCGCCACGGCGGCGACGCTGACTGCCCGGATCCAGCACAACCCGCGGCCGCTGCCGACCATCAAGGACACCGCGTACGCCTGGCGCCAGATGCTCTTCCACCTGTCGATGCCGGGTGTCGACCCGACCGCCGCCGTCGGGCCGCTGTGGGACGACCTGGACCGGCAGCCGCCGTACGTCCGCGACCGGCTCGCCCCGGCCCTCGACGGCCTGGGCCACGTGGTCGCCGGTGGCGGCTTTGGCCCGGACGGCACCGCCCGCTCCGGACGGCGTCTGCTCGGCTGGGCCGTCGGCGGGCACTGGCTGGGCTAGCCGCCGGCCGGGCTCCGGTGATCCGGCGCGGACGCGACGGCGCCGAGTACCTTGAGATCCACTGTCGAGCCCGCCCCGAGGAGGCACCGGTGACCCTGGCCGCGACCGTACGTCTGCTCGACTGTTGGACGCCGTCCGATCCGGACACCGGGGCCCGGCTGTGGCGGGTCACGACGGCCTTCGGGAAGGCGCCCACCCCGGTCGGGCAGGCCTGGGCGGCGGTTCCGTCCCCCGCCGAACTCGCCGAGTTCGGGCTGTTCCCGGACCGGCCCGGCCGGCATCCGGTCGGCGCGCAGCCGCTGAACCGCTTCGTCCCGGCCGGGGCCGGCGTGGCACCGGAGCGGCCGCCCGTCGAGGTCGCCGCCGTGGTGGCCGGGCTGCTGGCCGACACGTTCGCGGCCGGGCCGGTGCCGCTCGACGAGCGGACCCGGCTCCTGGTCGAGCATCTCGCCGGGCAGCTCGCGTACGGGTCGGGCGACCTGCTGCGGCTGGTGGTCGCCGCGCCGGACGGCTTCCCGGCCGGCCGGGAACTGCACCTGCTCGGCCGGGGCGGCGCCGGCCGTACGACGCGGGTGACCGTGGCACCGGCCGGACCCGTCGACGACCGTCCCGACCTGGCGACCCGCACCAGCAGTGTCGCCGAGGTGCTGGCCGGGCTGGCCTGGCTGTCGAACAACGACCGGATGGAGATCACGACGACGGTCGAGACGCACGGGCTGGGCCTGGACCGGCTCGCCCCGGCCGCCGCCGACGCCGCGTTCCGGGTCTGGTGGGCGGCATCCGACCGGTGGGCGCAGATCGCCGAGCGGTGGGACGACGGTGTGCCGACGCCGCTGGGCCGGGGGGAACTCGCGCACGTACGGGCCGATTTCGAGCGGCACAACCTCGACCTGGCCAGGTCGGCGGCGTGGGCGATGGGCCGGATCGGCGACTACGACCCGGCCGACGAGCCGCAGCCGGGGTTTCCCGGCGACCGGCTGGTCGCCCTGCTGACCCGGGAGTTGTTCGACTGCGCGACCGAGCGGGTGACCGGTGATCCGGGGCGCGGGCCGCTGCTGGCGTACGGGATCGGTCTGCCGTTCGAGGCCCACGCGGACGGCGAGGGCTTCTACGGCTGCCTGCTGCTGGTCGAGCCGGACCGGGTCGGGGTGCTGCTCGTCGACGCCGTCTGCTGAGCCGCCGGCTGCCGCGATACCACCCGCCGGCCCAGACGTGCGACGCCCCGGCGGCCGGTGGAGGCTGGCGCCGGGGCGTCGGGGTTTCGGCGACGGTCAGCCGAAGCGGCCGGTGATGTAGTCCTCGGTCGCCTTGACCTGCGGGTTGCTGAAGATCCGCTGGGTGCGGTCCATCTCGATCAGCTTGCCGGGCTTGCCGGTGCCGGCGATGTTGAAGAAGCCGGTCCGGTCGCTGACCCGGGCCGCCTGCTGCATGTTGTGGGTCACGATGACGATCGTGAACTCCTTCTTCAGCTCGTACATCAGGTCCTCGATCGCGACGGTGGAGATCGGGTCGAGGGCCGAGCACGGCTCGTCCATCAGCAGCACGGACGGCTTGACGGCGATGGCCCGGGCGATGCACAGCCGCTGCTGCTGGCCGCCGGAGAGGCTGGAGCCGGGCCGGTTGAGCCGGTCCTTGACCTCTTCCCACAGGTTCGCCCCGCGCAGCGTCTTCTCGACCAGTTCATCGAGGTCGGCCTTGCGCATCCGGCCGCTGTTCAGCTTCACGCCCGCGGCGACATTGTCGTAGATCGACATCGTCGGGAACGGGTTCGGGCGCTGGAAGACCATGCCGACGTGGCGGCGTACGTTGACCGGGTCGACGCCGTCGCCGTAGAGGTCCTGGCCGTCCATGGCGACCTTGCCGGTGACCCGGCCGCCGGGCACCACCTCGTGCATCCGGTTCAGTGACCGCAGGAAGGTCGACTTGCCGCATCCGGACGGCCCGATCAGGGCGGTCACCGAACGCGGCTCGATCATCATGTTGACGTTCTCGACGGCCAGGAACGATCCGTAGTAGATGTTCAGGTCCGAGACGTCGATCTGCTTTGCCATGAGAGTCCTTCCCTGGTCAGCGGCTGTTCGAGAGGGAGAAGTAGCGGGAGATGAGACGGGCGACCAGGTTGAGCGCCATCACGATGATGAAGAGGGTGAGTGCCGCCGCCCAGGCCCGTTCGACGCCGAACTCGGCCCGGGCACCGGGGATGCTGTACGAGTAGTAGGTGAAGATCGGCAGCGACGACATCCGGCCGTCGAACAGGTCGGTGTTCAGCACCGTGGTGCTGCCGGCGATGATGAGCAGCGGGGCGGTCTCGCCGATGACGCGGGCGATGGCGATGGTGACGCCGGTGGCGATGCCGGCCGCCGCCGTACGCAGGACGACCTTGATGACGGTCCGCCACTTCGGTACGCCGAGGGCGTACGACGCCTCCCGCAGTTCGTTCGGCACCAGCTTGAGCATCTCCTCGACCGACCGCACCACGACCGGGATCATGAGTACGGACAGCGCGACGGCGCCGCCGAGGCCGAACCGGATGCCCGGCCCGAAGAAGATCGAGAAGAGGGCGAAGGCGAACAGGCCGGCCACGATCGACGGGATACCGGTCATCACGTCGACCAGCAGGGTGACCGCCCGGGCGAGCCGGCCGCGGCCGTACTCCACGAGGTAGACGGCGCACATCACGCCGATCGGCACCGAGATGACGGCGGCCGCGAGGGTGATCAGCAGGGTGCCGACGATGGCGTGCTGGGCGCCGCCGCCGGGGCCGACGACGCCGCGCATGTCGCTGGTGAGGAACTGCCAGTCGAGCCGGTCGATGCCGTTGCTGGCGACCGTCCACAGCAGCGACAGCAGCGGCAGGATGGCCAGCGAGAACGCGACCGAGACGGCGATCGTGACGAGCCGGTCCTTGGCCTTGCGGGGGCCTTCGACGACGTGCGCCAGGATCGGCAGGGCGATCACCAGCAGGGCGATCCCGAGGAGGGCCGACGGCAGCGCGGCCCAGTCGAGCACCACGTAGCCGATCACGCCGACGAGGGCGCTGACCGCGACGACCGTCCACGGCGCCCAGCGGGGCAGGTTGCCGCTGGTGAGTGAGACCGTCTTCTCGGCCGGCGCCGCCGGGGTGGTCTTCGTCAGGGTCATGCGTTCGCTCCCGAGAATTCCCGGCGCCGCGCGACGATCGCCCGCGCCGCGTAGTTGACGACGAAGGTCACGGCGAACAGCACCAGACCCGAGGCGATGAGCGCGTTGACCGCCAGGCCGCTGGACTCCGGGAAGTCCAGGGCGATGTTGGCGGCGATGGTGCTGCTGTTGACCGAGCTGATCAGGTTGACCGAGACGACGTTGGAGGCGGAGAGCACCATGGCGACGGCCAGGGTCTCGCCGAGGGCCCGGCCGAGGCCGAGCATGCTGCCGCTGACGACGCCGGAGCGGCCGAACGGCAGGACGGTCTGGCGGATCATCTCCCAGCGGGTGGCGCCCAGGGCCAGCGACGCCTCCTCCAGCAGGCGGGGGGTCTGGAGGAACACCTCGCGGTTGACCGCGGTCATGATCGGCAGGATCATCACCGCGAGGACCAGGCCGGCGGTGAGCATCGTGCGGCCGGTCGCCGACGTCGGGCCGGCGAAGAACGGCAGGAAGCCCAGGTTGTCGTTGAGCCAGCCGAAGGTCGGCACCATCGCCGGGGCGAGGAAGAAGATGCCCCACAGGCCGTAGACGACGCTGGGTACGGCGGCGAGCAGGTCGACGAGGTAGCCGAGGCCGGACGCGATCCGCCGCGGCGCGTAGTGCGAGATGAACAGGGCGATGCCGATCGACAGCGGGAACGCGACGACCAGGGCGATGACGGCGGCCAGCACCGTGCCGAACAGCAGCGGGCCGACGAAGGCGAGGAAGCCTTCACCGCCGGGCAGGTCCTCGCCGTCGGCGATCAGTGCCGGGAAACCCTCGAAGAGCAGGAACGCGGCGACGGCGGCCAGGGTCACCAGGATGATGATCCCGGCGCTGGTCGCCGTCCCCGCGAAGATCCGGTCTCCGACTCGGGCGCGGGAACCGCGCCAACCCGGCTTCTTGTCCCCGCCGGTGGGGGCTCCGCTCACGGCGGTGGCGGGTGATGTCACGGTGTGCGCCTCCTCGGACGTTTTCAGTGAGGGGGGCGACGCGCGGAGCGGGTCCTACCGGCCAAACCGGCCGGTAGGACCCGCGTCACTGCGTTCTGCCCTGCTGTTCGTGTTGATCAGCCAGCCGCGGTGATGGCGTCGATGGCGGCCTGCGCCTGGGTGCGGAGCTGGGCCGAGATCGGCGCGGAGCCGGCGTTCTGGGCGGCGGCCTGCTGCCCCGGCTCGCTGATCACGTAGGAGAGGAAGGCCTTGACCAGGTCGGCCTGCTCCTGGCTCGGGTAGCTGGTGCAGGCGAGCTGGTAGGAGACCAGCACGATCGGGTACACGCCGGCCTGGGTGGTGTCGCGCGGCAGGTCGATCGCGTAGCTGTGCTGCGAGGTACGGCCCTCGACCTTGGTCGCGGCGTCGACGACGGCCGCGGCGGCCTGCGCCGAGTACTCGACGAAGGTCTCGCCGACCTGGATGGCGGCGACACCGAGGCCGGTGGCCTGCGACGCGTCGATGTAGCCGATGGTGCCCTCACCACCGCGCAGCGCGGCGGCGACGCCCTGGGTCTGCGCGGCGGCCTCGCCACCCTGGACCGGCCACTCGCCGGAGACCTCGTGCGGCCAGTCGTTCGGGGCGGCCTGCGAGAGGTAGTCGACGAAGTTCTCGGTGGTGCCGGACTCGTCGGAGCGGTGCACGGCGGTGATGTTGCTGTCCGGCAGCGTGGCGCCGTCGTTCAGCGCGGCGATCGCCGGGTCGTTCCACTTGGTGATCTTGTTGTCGAAGATCCGCGCGATGACCGACGCCGACAGGTTCAGCTTCGGCACGCTCGGCAGGTTGTAGGCGACCGCGATCGGGCTGATGTAGCCCGGGAACTCGATGAAGCCGTTGGGGCCGCACTTGGCCTGCGCCGCCGTCATCTCCTCGGGCTTGAGGTAGGCGTCGGAGCCGGCGAACTGCACGCCACCCTCGATGAACGCCTTGCGGCCACCGCCGGACCCGATCGGGTCGTAGGTCACGGTGACGTCGGGGGCCTCGCTGGAGAAGCCCGCGATCCAGGCCTCCATCGCGGCGCCCTGGGCCGAAGCGCCGGAGCCGGCGAGGCTGCCACTGAGCTCGGTGGTGTTACCCGTATCCGAGCCGTTCTCCTCGGAGTCGCCGCTGCAGGCGGCCATGCCGAGGGCAAGCATGACGGCGACCGGCAGGGCGGCCAGCCGAAGGGTTCTGCGCTTCACGGTTTCATTGCCTCTCTGAGGTCGGGGTGGCGACGCCGCTGTGGCGGGTGCGTCTTTTTCGCGGGTCGCCGTCTCGAACGTCGTGGACGCTACGAGCCCTTGCTAAACGGGCGGGCGGACGATGGTGAACGTCAGGTGAACCAAACTTGTAGACGTTCGCCCAGCGCCCGGCGGGGTAGCGGACGGGAAGCGCAGAAGGTGCCGTACCGCCCCGAAGGGGAGATTCAGGCCGTGGGGTGTGGCCGGGCGGCGCGGGCCGCCTTCCAGCGCCGGGCCTGCTCGGCGGTCACGCTGTAGAACACGCTGCCGGACCGGCCCGGGACCGGCTGGGTGATCCGCCGCAGCGGCAGCCCGAGCGCGGGGTAGTCGTGGTAGGCCTTGACGATTCGGGTCAGGCCGGCCATCGCGCCGATGATCTTGTCGGCGGGGCTGCCGAGCCGGGCCGCGATCTCACCGACCCGCAGGCGCTGGTCCGGCAGTTCGGAGAGCAGGTCGAGGATGGCGACCACGGTCTCGTGCGTACGCGACCGGCCCTGGGCGAACCGGCGCAGTTCCTCGACCGGCCACTCCCGACCCGGCCGCGGGCCGGTCGCCCGGGGGCGCGGTGCCGGTGGCGGCAGGGGGCGGTTGCGCTGGTCGAGGTCTTCGATGAGGCGGACGATGTGGTTGACGTACTCGGCGGGCACGGCGAGATGCACCAGGTCGGCGGAGCGAAGTCCCGCCTGCCCGGAAAGTGACCCTCGTCGTCGGCTCATCTACCCCGTCCGAATGGCTGTCCAATCGCGACCACACACCATCGCGCCGACAGGGAGAGCCGGCGGCACGGTCACGTGCGCGCCAAAGTATCACCGTCAGGTAACGCAAGATCAACTTTGCGTACGGGGTTCCGGCGCCGCCGGCCGGCGTTCAGGAGCCGGCGCGCAACCGCTCGTCGAGTGCGCCCAGGTCCGGCACGAACCAGACCTGGGCGGCCCGGTTCGACTCGTACACCAGGGCCCGCAGTGCCGAACTGGCCGCCAGGTGTCGGCTGATGTCACCGACGACGACCAGCCGGATCCGGTAGTTGACGAACTTCTGCATCACCTCGCCGGCGAAACGGGTGCCCAGCGAGAAGAAGTCGTCGCCGAGCCGGCTCGCCGGTACGGCCACCACCTCGGCCCCGGCGAACGCCGCGCCGATCAGGTCCAGCGCGTCCTGCTCGGTCACCAGCGGCGGACCGGCGGGGTCGCACACCAGCACCGGCACCCCGGCCCGCTCCCGTATCACGTCAGGCACCGTCCACCTCCCCGGCGAGCAGGCCGTTGCCGTCGGCGAGCACGGCGTCGACCAGGTGCAGCAGTTCGGCGGTCTCGGTGGCGCCGCCGAGTATGACGATCTTCATCCGGTTCCTCTCCCGGTCGTGGACGGTCTGTACGCGCAGCGGATGCGCGGGGTCGCCGGCGTTGTTCGCGGCGGCCAGCACGAGCGTGCCCAGCCGGTCCGCGCCGACCCGGTCGATCCCCTCGACCTGCACGATGCTCGAGACCTCCACCGGCGCGACGCCGGTCGGCGTGGCGGGTGGCGGCTGTCCGGTCAGCACGTCGAGGTCGGCCGCGGCGATCCGGTACTGCTTACCGATCCGTACGGCCCTGAGCCGGCCGGCCCGGATGTAGCCGCGCACGGTGCGCACGTGCAGCCCGAGCCGCTCGGCCACCTGCTCGACAGAATACATTTCATCCCTCATCGCTCCCTATCGTAGGCACGATGTGGAGCGATGGGGAAGGCGCAGGTGAGTGACGTCTCGACCCCGCCGAGTGGCGGGCCGACCCGGGCGGCACCGCCATTGATCGACATCGGCCTTTCGCCGGAATCGAGCGGCCCGTGTGGGCAATCGAGTATTGGCCGCAATTCGCGTTATCGTCGGCTGACACCGCAGGAATTGTCGGTGATCGACTTTTCGGCGGGCCGGTCCGACGAAGACGAGGAAGGCCGCACGTGCCGGGCATCCCTTCCGAAGCAGACGCCGAAGCCGCACCGACACCGGCGGCCGGCGCCGCGCGGCCACCCGCCGCCGACACCCCGGACCCCGCCGGTGAACCGCACGGACACCGCCGGCGGAGGAATGCCGAAATCGAGCCGCCGGACGATTCCGCCGCACTGTCCGGCGCGGTCGCCGGCCACCATTCAGGCGAGGTGGGCAACCGGTGAACGAAATCCGGCGTACGACGCTCGGCGCGATCGTCACCGGCACCGCCCTGGCCGGCTGCGGCTACCTGATCCTGCCGCTGCTCGGCGACACGCACACCCGGTGCGGATCACCGCCCGGGCCGGACCTACCGGCCGCCGGCACCGCCCCCTCCGCCCGGTGCCACGCCGTCGACCTCGCGTTCCAGTTCCGGCCGTTCCTGCTCTGGCTCGGACTGTTCGTCCTCGCGTGCGGGATCGTCGTCAAGGTCCTCGGCCGGGTCGACGGCGAGCCGGACGCCCCGGCATCCGCCCTGCCCGGCGGTGGCGGCCTGCCGCCGCACGAATGGCCGGATCCGGCGGCGGCCGCGTCCGCGATCGCCCTGGCCCACGCCACCGTCCGGATGCTGGCGGCCGGCGACACCACCGCACCGGACGCCGTCCGCGAACAGGTCGACGACCTCCTCGACCGGCAACTGCGCGAAGTCGAACCCGACGGCGGGCTCGACACCTTCTGGACCGATCCGATCGACCGGGTGAACCGGCGGGCACTGGTCGAGGCGGTCGCGCGACGGGCCGAAGACGATCCCGACTTCCTCCGGCAACTGCGGGCGTACGTCGACGCTCACCGGCCGGCCGGCCCCGGTCACTGACCACCCGGTACGCGTCACCCCGCGAACCGGTCGAGCGCCCGCCGCACGTGGTCGCGGGTCGTGCCGGTGGGCAGATGCCCGGCCTCCTCGACGACGATCAACTCCGCGTCGGGCCAGGCCCGGGCGAGCTGCCAGGCGGTGTCGAGCGGGCCGCCCAGATCGACCCGGCCGTGGACCAGCACGCCGGGAATCCCGGCCAACCGTCCGGCGTCGCGGATCAGCGCCCCCTCCTCCAGCCACGCGCCGTGCGCGAAGTAGTGCGAACAGATCCGTACGAACGCCAGCTTGGCGGCCGGCGGCCGGTCGCCGTACGGGTTGCTGGCGCCCTTCGTCTCGTTGGACACGGCGGCGTCCTCCCAGGCGAGCCAGTCGACGGTGGCCTTCTCCCGGACCGCGGCGTCGGGGTGGTTCACCAGCCGGGCGTACGCCCCGACAAGATCGCCGTCGGCGGTCGTGCCGGACGCGGCGACGAACCGTTCCCACTGCTGCGGGTAGAAGCGGCCGACGCCCCGGTACAACCAGTCGATCTCGAGACGGCGGGTCGTCGTCACGGCCGAGATGACGATCTCGGACACCCGCTCCGGATGCCGCTGCGCGTACGCCAGGATCAGCGTCGAACCCCACGAGCCGCCGTACAGCAGCCACCGGTCGACGCCGAGGTGCTCGCGCAGCCGCTCCATGTCGGCGACCAGATGCCAGGTCGTGTTGTGCGCCAGGTCGGTTGCGGGATCGGCGGCGTGCGGCGTGCTGCGTCCGCAGCCACGCTGGTCGAACTGGACGATCCGGTAGCGGTCCGGGTCGAACAACTGCCGGGCGAGGGTCCCGGAACCGGAGCCGGGCCCGCCGTGGACGACGACCGCGGGCCTGCCGTCCGGGTTCCCGCTGACCTCCCAGTAGACGCGGTTGCCGTCGCCGACGTCGAGCATCCCCGTCTCGTACGGCTCGATCGGCGGATACAGCTCTCCCATTTTCCGGCCTCCACGATGTCGACGGCGCTGCCGTTCCCCGATCATCCGGACGCCGGCGCCGCGCGCAACCCGGTTCCGCCGGCATGCGGCGGCCGGCCACCCGACCGGCCGCCGCATGCCCCGCCGTACGGGATCAGCGCCGCTTCAGCACGAAGACACCCCACCCCAGGTACGGCCGCCCGTAGCGGACGTACCGCAGTGGGGCGGTGTCGAGTTCGGCCCGGAACGCACCGGCCAGCTCGTGGCCGGGGTTGGCGTCCAGCCACGTCCGCACCGTGAACCACTGCGCGGCCACGTACCGGTCCCAGCTGTCCTCGTCGGCCAGGACCATCTCGACCAGGTCCCAACCGAGGTCGCCGAAGAGGGTGACCAGGCCCGGCAGGTCCCGGAAGTCGTCGCGGGAGGTGGCGTGGCATCCTTCGACGGTCTCCTGGTCGGGCGGGTCCAGCCGCCAGAACGGCTCGCCGACCAGCAGCAGCCCGCCCGGGCGCAGGCTGCGTTCGAGCAGGGCGATGGTGCCGGCGACGCCGTCACCGATCCAGGTGGCGCCGACACAGCAGGCGACGTCGACCGGTGTCGCGGCGACGTATCCGGCGGCGTCGCCGTGCCGGAACGTCACCCGGTCGGCGAGCCCCAGCTCGGCGACCCGGGCCCGGGCGGCGTCGACGAACACGGTGCTGATGTCGACCCCGGTGCCGGTGACACCGTGGTCGCGGGCCCACATGCACAGCATCTCGCCGCTGCCGCTGGCCAGGTCGAGCACGGTCGTATTGGGCCGCAGCCGGACCGCCCGGCCGAGGACCGCGAACTTCTGCTCGGTGAACGGGTCGTGGATGCGGTGGTCGCGCTCGCGGATGGTGAAGCTAGGTGGAAGGTCCACTTCTGGGGTTCCTCACGTCAGGGATGGTCAGCTGGTCGATCCGGGACGACGCGACGACCACCGGCATGGTCCACCTCCCACGAGACGTGAAGACCGCCAACCTAACCCCCGCCGCCGGCACCGTCGACCGGGTTTACGCCGGCCGCGCCGGCGACGTCCGTGCGCAGCCGGGCGTGTACGTGCATGTCGTGCCAGCCGTCGGCGTGCAGCGTCGAGCCACGCGCGGTCCCCTCCAGACCGAACCCGAGCCGGCCGGCGACCCGGCACGACGCCGTGTTCGCCACCGAGTGCCGAAGCTCCAGCCGGTGCAGCCCGACGGTGCCGAACGTCCAGGCCGCCATCGCCCGCGCCGCCCGGCCGGCGACGCCGCCGCCCCGCGCCGCCGGCAGCACCCAGTACGACAGCTGCGCCACCCCCTCCGACAGCGAGACGGTCCGCAGCCCGATCTGGCCGACCGGCGTCCCGTCCCGCGAGCCGACGACCGCCCAGCTGGCGTCCGTCTCGTCCGCCCAGCGCCCGGCCCAGCCGGCGATCCACTCCCGAGCCTCGTCGTCGCTGTCGATCCGGCGGGCATGCCAGCGCTGGATGGCCGGACAGTCGAACGCCGCCCGTACGACCGCGGCGTCGTCCACCCGCCACGGCCGCAACACCAGCTCGTCGTCCACCGTGAGTCGGGGCTGCTCCAGCCCGCGCAGGGCACCGGCGGGCAGCACCGGGCCGGCAAGTATCGGCATGCCCACATCATCACCGATGCGCCACCCCGCCCCATGATCGACGGTATGGTTCGCGGATGGCACGACTGTGGTTCGTCACCGGAGCGGGCCGGGGCCTGGGGCGCGCGTTCGCCGAGGCCGCCCTCGCCCACGGCGACACCGTCGTCGCGACCGTACGCCGCGACGACGCCCTCGACGACGTCGCGGCACGCTTCCCGGCCCTGCACCGCCGGCGGCTCGACGTCGCCGACCACGCCACCGTCCGGTCCGTCGTCGACGAGGTGGCCGCCTCGATCGGCATACCCGACATCGTCGTCAACAACGCCGGGTACGGCCTGGTCGGCGCCGTCGAGGAACTCGGCGAGGCGGAGATCCGCGCCCAGTTCGACGTCAACCTGTTCGGCGCGCTCTGGGTCACCCAGGCCGTACTGCCGCACCTGCGCCGGCGCGGCTCCGGCCGGATCGTGCAGGTGTCGACCGTCGGCGCCGTCGGCCACCTGCCGCTGTTCGGGGCGTACAACGCGACGAAGTGGGCCCTGGAGGGGTTGAGTGCCGCCCTGGCCGACGAGGTGCGCCCGCACGGCATCGGCGTGTACCTGCTCCAGCTCGGCGGGTTCGCCACCGACTGGGCCGGCGCCAGCATGCGGTTCGCGACCGCCGACCCGGCGTACGCGCAGCCCCGCGCCGCGATCCTCGGCCAGCCCGACTACCCCACCCCGGAGCAGGTCGCGGCCGCGGTGGAGCAGCCGGCGGAGGACGCCGGCGAGTGGGCCGAAGCGCCGCCCTCGGTGGCCGCCGAGGCGCTGCTCACCCTCCTCGACCAGCCGGACCCGCCGCTGCGTACGGTGATCGGCAACGGCGCCCACGACATGGTCCGCATCGCCCTCGAAGGCCGCCGCGACGACTACCTGAAGGACCCGGCGTTCACCTGGCCCGGCCCACCGGCCACCCCCGCCCGGCACTGACACCGGCCCACGGTCAGTCCGCCGGCTTCTCCCAGACCGAGACGTGCTGGCCGCTCTCGCTGGTGAACGGCTCGCGGCTCCAGCCGTCCCAGCGCTCCCGCAGCCGCAGCCCGGCGAGCTGGGCCATCAGGTCGAGTTCGGCCGGCCACACGTAGCGGAACGGCACCGACCAGAACGAGCCCCGGCCGTCGACGACCTCGACGTAGTTCGAACTCATCTCCTGGGTGGCGACGTCGTAGAGGTCGTACGCCCACCCGGTCGCGCTGGTCCGGAACGGCACGACGTTCTGCCCGGCCGGAAGCTTGCGCAGGTCGGGAACCATCACCTCGACGACGAAGCGGCCGCCCGGTTCGAGGTGCGCGGCGACGGTGCGGAAGCAGGCGACCTGCGCCTCCTGAGTCGTGAGGTTCATGATCGTGTTGAAGACCAGGTAGGCGACCGAGAACGTCCCGTCCACCCTGGTCGTGGCGAAGTCGCCGATCGCGTCGCCGCCGGGCTTGGCCCGCAGCCGGGCCACCATCGCCCGGGACATGTCGATGCCGTGGACCGGCACACCCCGGCCGGCCAGCGGCAGCGCGATCCGGCCCGTGCCGATGCCGAGTTCGAGGGCGCGACCGCCGCCGGCGAGGTCCGCCAGCACGTCGACCGTGCCGCCCACCACCTCCGGCCGGGACATCTCCGACCCCGGATCGTCGTACCGCGCCGCGACGTCTTCCCCGAAATAGCCGTCAGGATCGTCCATCGGCGGACCGTACCGCGGCCGGTCGCCGCGACGCCCGTGAATTTCCGGTGGGCCGCCGCCCGGTCCGCGTCGGGTCCGCGTCCGTGCGAGCATGGTCCGATGACGATCGCCGACACCTACCGCGAGTTCGCCATCCGGGAGGCGCACGGCGAGTCACCCGCCTACGAACGGCTCGCGCACGCGGTGTCCCGCGACGACGAGATCCTGACCCGGCTGGCCGGACTGCCGCCGGGAAAGCGCCAGCCGAACCTGCTGTTCGCCGTCGTACGGCTGCTCGGCGGCCCGGTCGACGACCCGGTCGACGACCCGGCCGCGTTCCACGACTTCACCGTGGCGCACTGGCCGGCGGTGGTGGCACAGATCCTCGCCCGGGCAACCCAGACGAACGAGGTCGGGCGCTGCGCCGCCCTGCTGCCGGTGCTCGCCACCCTGCCGGGCCCGCTGGCCCTGCTGGACGTGGGCGCGTCGGCCGGCCTGTGCCTCTATCCCGACCGGTACGCCTACCGCTACGGCGACCAGCTCGTCGGATCCGGCGCCCCGGTGCTCGACTGCGCCGCCACCGGCGTGCCCGTGCCGGCCGTACCGCCGGAGGTGATCTGGCGGGCCGGCATGGACCTGAACCCGCTCGACGTGACCGACCCGGCCGACGTCGCCTGGCTGGAGGCGCTGATCTGGCCCGAGCACACCCACCGGCGTGCCCGGCTGCGGGCCGCCGTCGCGGTCGCGCAGGCTGATCCGCCGCTGCTGATCCGTGGTGACCTGGTGGACGACCTGCCGGCCCTGGCCGCGCGGGCGCCGGCCGACGCGACGCTCGTCGTCTTCCACACCAGCGTGCTCTACCAGGTGCCGGCCGCGGGCCGGGAACGCTTCACCGAGACCGTACGCGCCCTGCCCGGACACTGGATCTCCGTCGAGACTCCCGACGTGGTGGGCTTCGACAGCCTGCCCGCACCGCCCGACGGGGGGCTGCACAACGTGCTGGCGCTCGACGGCACGCCGCTCGCCTGGGTGCGGGGACACGGCCAGTCGATCACCTGGTTCGGCTGACGATGGCGGACCCGGCGGCCGGGCTGCGGCACGTCTACTGGCTCGGCGGCGGCAGCGGCGCCGGCAAGTCGACCGTCGCCCGCCGGATCGCCGACCGGCACGGCCTGCGCCTGTACGCGACCGACGACATGATGCCGGACCACGCCGCCCGGGGCACCGCCGACGAGTGCCCGTACCTGCACCGGTTCATGGCGATGGACATGGACGAGCGGTGGGTACGCCGATCCCCCGCCCTCATGCTGGAGACGTTCCACTGGTTCCGGGGCGAGGGCTTCGCCCACATCGTCGACGACCTGCTCCGGCTGCCGACCGAGCCCGGGATCCTGGTGGAGGGCTTCCGGCTGCTGCCGTACCTGGTGAAGCCGCTGCTGGCCACCCCGGCGCACGCCGTCTGGCTGCTGCCGACGCCGGCGTTCCGGCGGGCCGCGTTCGCCAGCCGCGGTTCGCTGTGGACGATCGCCGGCCGGACCAGCGTCCCGGAGCGCGCCCTGCGCAACCTGCTCGAACGTGACCGGATGTTCACCCAGCGGCTACGGGAGGAGACGGGCGTCCTCGGCCTGCACGCCGTCGACGTCGACCCGTCGTCGACCGAGGACGGTCTGGTCGACCGGGTCACGCGTTCGCTCGGCCTCTGAAACCCTCGACCATCGGCGTACGACCTCAGGATCGAGCCGGACTTCCGCTTTCCGGCTCGACCGTGCTCGCGGCGCTCGTCACCCGGGCACGGCGTCGGGTCCCCATCAGCGCGCCGATGCTGGCGGCCACGACCAGGGCGATCCCCGCCGCCTGTACGGGACGCAGCACCTGTCCGAGCAGGAGGAAGCCGGCCAGGGCACCGCCGGCCGGAGCCATGCTGACGAGGATTCCGAAGACGTGGCTCGGCAGGTGCCGCAGCGCGTAGAGGTCACACAGGTACGGCACGGCCGAGGAGAGGAGCGCCACCAGCATCCCGGTCAGCAGCACGTCCTGCTGCAGCAGTTGGCGACCGCCGATCACGGCGCCGAACGGCAGCGCGAGGACGAAGCCGACGGCCAGCGCGAAACACAACCCGTCCGCGTTGCCGTACCGCTGGCCGATCCGCTTGCTGCCGACGATGTACAGCGCCCGGCACGTCGCGGCGACGAGCGCGAACCCGATCCCCCATCCGTCGAGGTGGCCGACGTTCCAGGTCAGCAGGACGACACCCGCGGCGGCGACCAGACCCCAGATCCGGTCCCGGAACCGGGCCGCGCCGATCAGTACGACGGCCAGCGGCCCGAGGAACTCCAGCGTCGTGGCGACACCCAGCGGGAGGCGGCTGATCGCCGCGAAGAACGAGGCGTTCATGAGCGCGAGCACCGCGCCGAACGTGACGACCAGTGGGAGGTCGCCGCGGGTGATGCGGCCGACCTTCGGCCGTACGGCGATCCAGGTGAACACGGCGGCGAAGCCGAGCCGCAGGGTGGCGGCGGGCACCGCGCCGATCCTGGCGGCGAGACCTGTCGCGAAGACCGCCCCCAGTTGAAGGCTCGTCATCTGCAGGAAGACCAGCATCGTCGACACCGTCGTACGGCGTTCGGCGACGTCCGTACGCGCGCCGTGGGTGCGTGGCTCGGGCTCGAGTTCCAATCCGGGCCTTTCTTGCGTTCGCGGGTGGTGTCCCGGTTTGCATCTTCATCACGCCCCCGTTGGGGCCGCTGGCGGGCGTTGCCTCCCGTAGCCGCACCCGCCCGGCTCCGCCGGCGGGTGTGGCTACGGCTTCGGCGTCCACGACTCAGAGCGCCCGGGTCGCACCGTCGCGAGTAGGCTCACCTCCGAATCGCAGGAGAAGGTGTAGACCTGGATCGACCCGCTGCGGGATTGGAGATAGATGGCGACGCCGGTGGCGGTTCGGTGACAGGACAGCACGCGGCCGTCCCGGTCGGGCGGCCGGTCGTGGGCGGAGATCACAGCTCCCCCTCTGTAATAGTCGTAGCGCCATAGAGCCTTACATGTGAGCATACGTAAGATGTCATTCGACTTCAACGGTTACCGCAGCGACGGGCTGGCGCTCGCCGCACTCCTTGTCAACGCGGTCCACGCGGGACAGCCCCCCGAGCAGCTCCACGCCCTGCTCGTAGAGCAGGGCGTGATCGTGGACGACTCCGTCCTCGACCGTGCCATCGACCTGGTCGACTGGATACATGGGCTGCGACGGGTGTTCGCCGCCGCCTCCGCCGAGGAAGCCGGTCAGACCGTCAACGAGTTGCTGGCGAAGGTCGCGTTCGCGCCCCACGTCGTCGATCACGGCAACGGTCTGCACATGCACTACGCACCACCGGAGGCGTCGACGGTGCACCGCGTCCAGACGAACACCGCCATGGCGCTCGCACTGCAGATCGCCGAATCGGGGGTGACCCGCTTCGGCGTGTGTCCGGCCGACTCGTGCGGACGCGTCTTCGTGGACGCCTCACGTAACGGAAAGCGCCGCTACTGCTCCGGGGCCTGCTCGAATCGCAGCAACGTGGCGGCGCACCGGGCCCGCCAGGCCGCCGAGGCCGGAACCGACCGCAGGAACATCTGAGCCCCAAGACTGTTCGAGCGTGCCGTACCGCCGTCAGGGCACGGGCCGGCGGAACCGTGGGGCCGCGTACGCCTGGGTCGAGCCACCGCCACCGCCGTCGTCGTGCCGGAGGCTGTGACGATGCCCCGGCCACGACCTGCTGCCGCGACCGAGGAGGCCACCCGGTGAGCAAGACCGTCGCGTACCCGTTCGACGACCGGGCCCGCACGCTGTGCCCCGGCCTGCGCGTCGACACCGTGCTGCACCGCACCGACAAGGCGGTCCTGCTCGCCGGCACGCTCGACGGCCTCGACGTGGTCGCCAAGCTCCTCATCGACACCGACCCGTTCTGGCAGGCCAAGTTCACCGCCGAGATCGACACCTACCGGGCGTTCGAGGTTGCGCCACCGCCGGTGCCCGCGCCGAGGTTGCTCGCCGCCGACCCGGACGCCGGTGTGCTGGTGTCCACCCGCCTGCCCGGCGTGCCGGCGGCCCGCGACCGGTACCCGACGGCGCTGTCCCCGGACGACGTAAGGGTGATGCTCCAGGCGGCCCGGGACCTGCGGGGGTGGTCGGCGCCGGACGACCTGTTCCCGGCGGTGTGGGACTACCCGCACCGCTTCGGCCGGTACCGCACCGAACACGGTCTGCTCGACGCCCGCGACGAGGCCGCCCTGAACGCGCTCGCCGCCGCGGCCGGGCCGATGCGCCTGGCGCACGGCGACCTGCTGCCCGCCAACGTGCTCCGGGCCCCCGGCGGGGTGCTGACCGGGGTGCTGGACTGGGGAGTTCACCGGCCGGTTCCTACCCGGTCTCGACGCGGCGTTGCTGTGGATCGTGCTCGGGCAACTGCCCGCCGCCCGCCGTGACGCCGAACAGATCGCCGGCGACGGCGTACCGCGACAGGCCGGGTTCTGGGCCAATGCCGCCACCCTGTGCGTGCGAGAGTTGCGTACCCACGGCGAACTACCCGACGGACCGTTGCGGGCCGCCCGGCTGCCCTACCTGCGGGCGACGTGGGAAACCGTCCGGGGACGGGTGCACGAGCTGGCCGGGCAACTGTGACGAGCCGGGGCGCGCGTGGCCCAGGGCAAGGGGGCGACATGACGCCCGCAGCCGCCGAGCGGCGGAAGTCCCGTGAAAGATCTCCTGGCATGGTGTCGGATCCGGGGCGAGTCGTTCGTAGAACAGGTGAGAGGCGGCCGGAGGAGGCCGCCGGGGCAAAGGAGTGACGGGATGACGCAGTACCTGATCTCGTTCGATGACGGCGCCATGGACCACATCTCCGAGGAGGACCTGCCCGATGTGGGCAAGGCAGCGCACGCGGTGGTCCAGGAGGCCGTCAACGCCGGCGTGTTCGTGTTCGGCGCCGGACTGGAAAGGCAGCGGGCGAGCGTCGTCGCCACCGACGGGCTGGTCACCGACGGCCCCTACCCGGAGACCAAGGAGGTCATCGGCGGGCTAGTGATCGTCGACGTGACCTCGCGCGAAGAGGCGCTGGCGTGGGCCGCCAAGTTCGCCGCCGCTTGCCGCTGTGCGCAAGAGGTCCGGGCACTCATGCCCGACCCCGAAACAGACGCGATGCTCCGCCAGGCTGACAGACGCCGGTAGGCGTCATCGCTAGAGTTTCCGACTGTGCCCAGAGCCTTGCGCACCCCGTCGTGGATACGTTGATCACCTACTACGACGACGCCACGGACACCAGTTCGTCCTGACGCGCATGCTGTGACACCCGATCCCCCGGTGCCTGACTCGACAAGACCGGTGTGGCGCGGTCAGCTCTGCCCGCTCGTTGGTGGCACGTTGGCCCATACACACTTAGCTACGACTGAGTACGCAGACCACCTTGCCGAGGATCACCGCCCGGTCACCGGGGATGACGGGGTAGCGCGGATTACGGGGTAGCAGGTCCACGGCGCCATCGCGGATACGCAAGACCTTGACGGTGGCCTCGTCGTCGATCATCGCGGCGACGATGTCGCCACTGTCGGCCACCGCTTGCTGCCGCACCACGACGACGTCACCGTCCGCGATGCCAGCTTCGACCATCGAATCTCCACGGACGTGCAGGGCGAACAGCCTTCCGTGGCCGACCAGTTTCCTGGGCAGGGTCAGGACTTCCTCGACGTGCTCCTCGGCCAGAATGGGAGCGCCGGCAGCGATCGAGCCCAGCAGTGGAACCTGGACGCCCGAGCGCTCGCCCGGATCGGCAGGGGCGTCCGAGTGTCGCGACGGGCGGGCGTCCACCGCGCGTGGCCCGCGTGCAGCCCGGCGCAGGAATCCGCGCTCTTCGAGCACCTTCAGGTGGTACGCCACCGACGACGGCGACCCGAGTCCGACCGCAGCGCCGATCTCCCGCACCGTCGGTGGATACCCGTGGCGCTCGACCCACTGCCGTATCACGGCCAGGATCTGCTGTTGGCGAGGACTCAAGCCGGGCAGGTCCGGCGGCAGCTCCGAGGACGTCATCCTCGGACGATACCCCCGCGTTCGATCAAATGTGCTAACCGTTTGCGTCTTCAGTTCAGGCCTGCCGGGTAGGTCGACTCCAGGCGCCGGTTCGCTCGGCAGCCCCGTGCGGTTTCGGGATGGCCGGGCGAGTGGCTCCAGCTTCAGCAGTCAGGCGCGTTCACTCACCAAGCTTCCCGCGCCGACGGTGCTTCCAATTATTGGATTACCGGTAACTGCAATCCGATAATTGCCTCCAGGGGAAGCGGACATAAGTACCCAAAATCCCCGTACACCATAATGACCGTTATGGTGTAACAGGATGGTCGGCTGCAATCCGGGTGGCAGAGGCTGCTGTTCCGGTCCCGCTGTAACTGACACCTTCCCGCGCAACTGATACGCCGGACCACCGGTCTGACAAACGGCCCACCCGATCTGATGAGAAGACCGACGTCGATGGCCGGTTTGGCCACGCGCGACGCTGTCGACGTCTCAGACGTCCCTGAGGCAGTCAGGTCCGTTGCGGACAGGGGGAAGGCTTGTTACGTTCCTCCGTTGGAGGCGGATGATCGCCGTCCCCGGACGAGATGTGCGCCGTACCCGGTCTGCAAAGACGACGCTCGCAGGAGACGTCATGACCGGCCGTACGCACCCGATCGACTTCACCTCACCGCCCGCCGAGGGGCGAAGCCTCGACGTGCGATGGATCCACGGCTCGGAGTCGGCCAGGCATAACACCGACCCCGAGATCCAGGTGCACGCCTACGACGCGCACACGGTCATCCTGCGGCAGAACATGGCGGTCAACTACGAGGCGCCGTTTCTGTTCCTGCTCTTCGGTAACGACCGCGCCGTCCTGCTCGACACCGGGGCCACCGCCCGCCGCGGAGTTCTTCCCGCTACGCCGCATCGTTGACGAACTGGTGGCGCGGTGGCTGGCCGACAACCCCCGCGATAGGTACGAACTGCTGGTCCTGCACACGCATGCCCACGGCGACCATGTTGCCGGCGACGGGCAGTTCGCCGACCGGCCCGACACCGTGGTCGTGGGCGCCGACCGCGCGACCGCGTGGGCCTACCTCGGCCTTGGCGGCGATCTGGACCGGGTGACCACGCTCGACCTGGGCGGGCGGGTGCTGGAGTGCCTGGCCAGCCCCGGCCACCACGAGGCGGCGGTGACCTTCTACGACGCCTACACCGGTTTCCTCTTCACCGGCGACACCGTCTACCCCGGGCGCCTCTACGTGCAGGACTGGGCAGCCTTCCGAGACACCATCGACCGCCTCGTCCGCCTCACCGACACGCGCGCGGTGAGCCACGTCCTCGGCTGCCACATCGAGATGACCACCACGCCCGGCGTCGACTACCCGATCCGCACCACGTACCAGCCCGACGAGCCACCGTTGCAGATGAGCCCCCAGCGCCTGCGGGACATCCGTGCGGCCATCGACGAGGTCGCCGAGCAGACCGGACGGCACTCCTACGCCGACTTCATCATCTGCCGGTAACCGTGATGGGTGGCCATCCCCCCGGCCGGTCACCACCGCTGCCGTGGTGATCGGCCGTGCCTTCGTCGACAGCTGGATGGAAGACCCAATCGATCTCATAACCCCAGCTCGACGGAGGTTCGCCGGGGGACCGGACACCAAATACGGCTGCTGCGCCACGAACACACAACTACGGTGCTCCGATGCAGGCATATGAGGCTCAGCGGGCAACACAGGCAGCCATATCGAGCGCCTCATGGCTAGGCCTAACCGCCCACGACGCCGCCGTCCTGCACAACTCGAACACGCTCACCCTGCGTTTGCAGCCCTGCGACGTGCTCGCCCGGGTGGCGCCGGCCGCGCATCAGTGCGCCCAGCTTGAAGTGGATGTCGCTCAGCGGTTGGCCGAGGTCGGGAGCCCGGTGGCCGCGCTGGAATCGCCCCAGGTCTTTGTCCGGGGCGACTACGTGGTCACCTTCTGGACCTACTACGAACCGGTGACTACCCATTCGCTCTCAAACGCCGAGTACGCCGGCGCGCTCGAACGTCTGCACGCCGGAATGCGGAAGGTCGACCTGCCCACCCCGCATTTCACGGACCGGGTTTCCGAGGCCCAGACGCTCGTGGCCGACCATGCCCGAACACCGGAGCTGGCCGACCTGAACCGGGTCTTCCTCGCCAGCACGTTGGACCGCCTGCGACGAGCGGTCAGCGAGAGCGGCCGCCCCGAGCAGCTCCTGCACGGCGAACCCCATCCGGGCAACCTGCTCTTGACCCGGACCGGCCCGCTTTTCATCGACTTCGAGACGTGCTGCCGGGGGCCGATCGAGTTCGACCTGGCCCACGCGCCCGACAAGGTCGGAGACCACTACCCGAACGTCGATCACCGACTGCTCCGAGATTGCCGGACCCTCGTGCTGGCGATGATCACAGCGTGGCGCTGGGATCGCGACGACCAGTTCCCCGACGGCCTCCAACTCGGCATCGAGTGGCTGAACCAACTCCGGGGGAAGGTAACGGCCCAGTCCGGATAGGTACGTCGACTCACGTTATCGACAGGAGCGCGGGCCGCAGCCAGCCCGTCGAGAGTGCGCTCGGACATCAGAACTCGGCAATGGAACCGAGAATCGGAAGCGTCACGAAGGCGCGGACACGGGTTGTGTAACGGACCCGGCCTGGGCGGATGCGACGGCACGCGCGTGTATCACGAACGATCCTTCACGGGCACTCCGACTGAACCTCGCATCCTCCTGCTACGGCGACGGTAGGAGCCCGGTGATCCGGGTGAGGGCGGCGTCGAGCGTCTCGGCGTCGACCCTGCCGATTCCGATGGCGATGCCGGTCGGCGGGTTCCCGGCGGTCGCGTGACTGCCGAGGCCCTCGACGGCGATACCGGCCCGTCCGGCACGCCGGACCAGGTCGGCTTCGTCGACATCGGGCGGTAGGAGCAGGCTGACGTGCAGACCTGCCACCGCCGGGACGGCGGTCGTACGCCGGCCCAGCTCGGCCGCCAGGTGCCGCCTCAGCACGGCCCGTCGAGGCGCGTAGCTGCGGCGGAGCCGGCGCAGGTGGGCGGCCATGCTGCCGTCCGAGAGCAGGCCGGCCAGCGCCCGCTGGCTGAGCGGATCGCCGCCGAATGAGGTGAGCTGGCACAACGTTCGCAGCGTGGGCATCAGCGTGGCCGGAGCCACGAGATAGCCGAGGCGCAGGGCCGGTGACAGGGTCTTGCTGAACGTGCCGACATAGACGACGCGCCCATCCGGGTCCAGCAGGTGCAGGGGCTCGACCGGGCGACCGGTGAACCGTAGTTCGGTGTCGTAGTCGTCCTCGATGATGGCGGCGTCGTGTGTCCGGGCCCAGTGCAGCAGTTGCTGGCGGCGTCGCAGCGACAGGACACAGCCCAGCGGGAACTGGTGTGACGGTGTCACGTACACCAGCGTCGCTTGTGACGGCAGCGCGTCGACGACGATGCCCTCGTCGTCGACGGGGACTCCCACGACCGTCGCGCCGCGCACCTGGGCCAGGTCACGAAACCGTGGATAGCCCGGGTCCTCCACGGCGACCACCGTGCCCGGGCTGACCAGCGCCGTGAGTACCAGGTCGAACGCCTGTTGCGCGCCGGCGGTCACCATGACCCGCTCGGCGCCGGCCCAGCGGTAAGACGGACACCCACGTGTGTCGGCGACCCGCCATGGGCCGGGCAGGACAAAACACCGGCACGCGAGCGACACTGAGACGTGAGTTCCTGGTAGCGCCGGACGGCGTAGCGATCGACCAGCCCTACCGGGAGGTCACCCGTCTCCCCGACGCCACACGCCGAACCAGACCAGGTTTCCAAGACGCGCTCCAGTGCCCACGAAGTTGTCGCCTGCGGCGGCCCCGCGGCCCCTCCAAAAATGTGCCCCGTTCAGGCAGCGATGCTGCGCAAGGGTGCTCGACAGAGGGAAGTAGCGACTGTCGCTGACGCATGGCCCGACCGGTCGACGCTCACCGGGTTCGCCAGACCTGTATCGCACGCTCCGCACGCCTTGAGGGGATGAGGCATGGCGCTGCTCTCGTTACTCGACTCACTCGACGTCCTGAACGGGATCGTCATCCCGGCTCCGGTGCGTGCACTGCTCGACCGCCTGGATCCCATCGGTCCGCCTCCGGCCGGCCCGCTGCCCGTCTCGGGCGCGCTGCGCACCACCGCCGACCTGCCGCTCGTGCTTGGCGCCTCCTTGAACGCCAACACCGCGCTCGGCTGGGGGTTGGCGCAGGAGGGAACAAGCAGGAAGCTCACGCTGACCCTCGACGCCGGAGTCGACGCGCCCGTCCCCGGTCTGATGACCGCCACCGTGGTGGCAACGGGCGCCGGCGCGACCGCGCGGATGCGCTTCACGGCGACCGCCACGCCATTGACGCTGAAGCTGCAGGGCACCGTCGTCGTTCACCTATCCCCCGACGGTGCCTCGGTCTCGATCGAGAGACTGACGATCACGCCGTCGGCGCGCGACGTCTCGCTCGCCGCGGGATTCGGGCTGACGCTGCCGTCCTCCTTCTCGATCGTCCACGACGTCGTCGACCTCGCCGACGCGATCCTCGTCCTCCCCGGCGCCGTGCCGCTCCTCGGCGGCCTGCCGATCAAGGCCGCGATCACCGGGCCCCGCGGGGCGCAGGACCTGACCGTGGCCCTCCCTCCCGCCGGTGCGGATCCGAAGGTGTCAGGATCGCTGACGTTCCGCCTGCCCGAGAACTTCGTGCTCACCGACCTCGTGCCCACCATCGCCGACGTCGCACTCGCGCTCCCCGGCCGATCGCGGCCGTTCGGCGCCGCCGGTCCCGAGATCACGGGTGCGGTCACGATCCGGACCGTCCTCACGCGCCCTCCCGAGAACCCCGCCGACCTCACGATCGCCGTCACCGCGCAGTCCGATCGAGCGGACGGGCTCGTCTCCGGTGGCGGGACGGATCCGGGCGACATCGCCCTCGGCGTCACGCTCGTGTTGGGGCCGGCGATGGCCGCGCGGCTGGGCGCGATGGGCCCTGCCTCCCTCGCTGCGCTGTACGGGGCCGCGGCCGCGCTCGGCGGCACGATCGCGACGCACGGCGACCACACCCTGAATAGCGTCACGCTGCAGGCCGCCCCCGCCACGGGCGTGCTCGTGGCGTCGCTCGACGTCTCCGGCGGCATCGGCTTCAAGACGATGGATCTCGGGATCGCGAAGATCTCGATGGATGCGGCGCGCCCGATGCGGGTGCGCTGGCGGGGGATCACCGCGACCGTGGATCTCGGAGCGCTCGCCGGTGGCGCCGCGGCGGCGAAGGCCCTCGACATCGACTTCCGTGGCGCGCGCTGCGACGTGATCGATCCCGGCGGCTGGCGGATCACCACGACCGGTAATCCCGGACGACGTCCTGCGGATCGTCGGCACGCGCTCGGGAAGCGGGTCGACGTGGGTCGAGGTCGATCTGCGGTTCGCGCTCGATCTCGGCCCGGTGAAGGTCTCGGGCGCGACGGTACGCGGCACCTGGGACGGTGGCGCGCCGAGCTTCGGTGTCCGCGGCTTCGACGCCCGGCTCGACCTCCCGGGCGTCGTGGTCGGCGGTGGGAAGTTCGAGCTCGGCGCAGACGCGGCGACCGAGGGCATCGCGATCTCGCTGTGGGGCACGCTCGTACCGCTGAACGTCGGCGGCTTCCTCGTCTTCGCGATGAAGAAGACGGGAAACGTCACCCAGTACGCGTTCGGCATCGGACTCGACCTGCCCGCCGCGATCCCGCTGGGCCCGACCGGGCTCGGCGTCTACTCGATCGCCGCGTCCTTCGGAGCGAACGCCGCGATGACGCCGCTCACGCCGGGCCCCGGCGAGCCGCCCGATCCGCTGAGGAAGCTGCGCGAATGGACGCCGTGGGACGGACTGGCAATCGCCGACGGCGAGACCACGATCGGCGCGGGCGTCGTCATCGGGACCGTCCCGGACGGCGGGCTGACGTTCAGCGCGCTCGGCGTGCTCGGCATCACGGTGCCGGACCTCGCCCTGCGCCTGGGCATCAACGCCGAACTGTTCCGCGCGAAGCGGCAGACGATGACGGCGCTCAAGGCCGGCGGCGCCGCCGACCCTGGCGTCGGGCTCTCCCTCTTCGGCGGCCTGTCGACCACGGGCAGCGAGCTCCTCATCGGCGTCGAGGGCCGGTACACCGTGCCGTACGTCGTGGATGTTCGCGTCCCCGTCACCGCCCGGTTCGGCTTCGACGACGCGAGTGCCTGGTACCTGCGCGCCGGCAGTGACGAGGGGATCGGCACGCATCCGCCGCGTCCGCCCGGCCCTGTGCAGGCGACCCTCTTCAAGGGACTCGGTCCGCTGGAGACCACGGGCTGGGCGTTCCTCATGCTCAGCGGGAACGGGATCGATCAGGTCGCCGGTCGGAACGTCTCGCCGCGGGGGTTCGCGGTCGCTCTCGGCGTCGGGTTCGCCAAGACCTTCGGGGTCAGGGGCGTGCTGTGGGCGAGCGTGTCCTCGAGCCTCGTCGCGGCCATCGGCACGATGCCGGTCATGGTGTGGGCCGAGGGGCGTCTTGCCGGCGAGGTCGGCATCGGCCCGTTCACGCTCGGCGTCGACGCGCTGCTGCAGGTGCGGGTCGGGCCGGACGAGCGCCTCGACTTCCACCTACGCGTGTGCGCGGTCGTCGATCTCTGGTTCACGACGTTGGAGGGATGCATCGAACTCGGCGCGATCGATCCATCCGACGCCGATCCGATCGTCCCCGGAGACGAGGACTGGCCGTGGCCGCGGGTCGACCTCGCCGATGGGCTCGGACGCCTCCTTCCGGACGCACGTCCGCTGACCGGGCACGTCGGCGCGGATGCGCCAGCCGAACCACCACCACCGGCCGGGCCGGCCGCGCCGACAGACTGGGCGTCGGCACCGATCGTGTGGACGGACACCACCCCGCTGCTGACCTTTCCCATCGCGCCGATCCCGAGCCCGGGAGTGCCCGGTGAGAACGGCTCTTCCAACGGCGGAAAGTCCGGCGCCGGACGCACGACCTTCGAGTGGCGCCTCACCGCCCTGACGCTCGAGCCGATCGACCAGAACGGCGCCCCGGCAGGGGCCGCGGTGAACCTGACGCGATCGGCCTGGCAGCCCGCGCTCGGCCTTCCCGCGGACGCCGCCGCCGTCTCCTGCGCGCGCCAGCTCGCGCTGCTCACACGCTCACGCTGGCTACCGTTCGTCCACGCGGGCCCGGGTGACGGTGCCGGCGACGCGCTGCGCGGCGCCGTCGGGCTGTGCGGCGTCCGGTTCGCCGCCGGGTGGGCATGGACGTATGGCGTCGACGCGCGCCGTGCCCCCGCCTCAGGTGACTGGCACGTCGCCCGCCGCGGCGACCTCGGTACGTTCTCCCCGTTCACGACCCTGGCGCGCGGCGTCGGCTTCCGGATCGATCGGCCGGTGCGGGAGACGACGTGGGGGCAGTCGAGCGTGGACTGGGCCGACGGCCCGGTCGGATACGCCGACGCGCTGCCGGTGTCGGTCCCCGCGGACGGCGCGGGCGAGGACGAGTCCTTCCCCGGCGCCTTCCGGACCCGCTCGCCGAAGTGGGTCGCGCTGCCGTACGAGGGAGGTCGGACCACCTACCGGATCGCGCTGGACGAGCCCGCCGACGCCGGTAACCTCGTCCTCGCCGTGCACCTGCTCGGGTACGAGGCGGCGGGCGGCCCGGACGGGCTGAGTAGGCACCTGCAGGCGACGGTCGAGAACGACGGCGGAGGATCCGAGCCCGTCGCCGACATCCGCGTGGAGCGCTCCCCCGCAGCCGCTGCGAGTGACGCGGATGCGCTCGTCGTCCTCGTCCTCCCCGTCGGCCGGCGGGTCACCGCTGTCTCGTGGACGCTCACGTGGGCGGCCACGGTCGACGTCGTGGGCCTGTACGCGCGCAGCTCCGCCGACGTCGAGGCCGCATCGGCGGCCGAGAACGACCGGCAGCGCAGCGTCGACGCCGACGGCCAGGATGCGGCCCCGGGCAAGGACGTGAGCCGCCTGCGCACGATCCTCACGCCCGGCACCCGCTACCGCCTGTCGGTCGCCCTCGCCTGGACGCGAGTCACCGACGGAGGATCGGGCGCCCCACCCACGCGGGAGGACGGCGTCACGCGTACCGCGACCTGGTTCTTCCGCTGCGCGCCGCTGCCGCCGGCCGGCACAGCGCCGATCACCCGGTGGAAGGCGTCGGTAGCGAGCGCCCCGCTGGTGCCGTGGAAGGTCGACACGTTCTCCGTCGAATACCTGGAGCGGTACCTCACCGGCTACTCGGTCGCCGATCACGAGCGGTTCGTCTTCACCCGCGACCGACCTTCCGCCCGCTTCCGGGCGCCCCACGTCCGCGCCCTCGCGAACACGTACGGCCGCGACCTCGGCCTGCTGCTCAAGCCGACCGATCGACCGGATCCGCCACTGTTTCGCATCACGCCGATCGAAGGGCTGCACGGCCCGCTTTCGTTCCCGTCCGCCGATCCGGTGGCCGCGGCAAGCGCCGAGCACGGCTGTGCGCTTCCTCCCCGCGAGGCCGAGACGGCCTGGCCGGACGGCCTGCGGCCGAGCACGCCGTACGACCTGTCGGTCGCCCTGCCTCCACAGGGGACGACGGCGACCGCGGCGAGTCCGCAGCTGCGCGGGATCACGTTCGTCACCAGCGCGTTCGCCGGGCCCGAGGAGCTGGTCACCGCCCTGGGCTTCACGCGCGAGACCTCGGTGGGCGCGATCGCCGCCGCCGCGGCATCCGGCCATCTGCGGGTGACGCCCGCGCCCGGCCTCGCCCCGGGGCTGCGCGCGGACGACGACGAGTTCGACGCCGCCGTCACGGCGCTCGGGCTGCCGCCGCTGCGCGTCGCGGATCCGAGTCCCACCGGCGCGCGCCCCCGCGGTCGCAGCAGCCTCCTGTGGACGAAGCGGATCGATGGCCGCTGGGCGCTGCACGGTCTGCTGCTGGAGGCCGCCGAGCCTCTCGTCCGACGGGACGGTGCACGGATGGACGTCACGGACGCGGTCTACGACCAGTCCACCTCCAGCGCCACCACGCTGGCGATCCGGCGTCGCGACCGCACCGGCACCCGGGCGCTGTGGCTGACGCCGACGCCGGTCGTGCCGCCCGCCGACCGGATCCTGCGCCTACTCGTCACCGACCGGGGCGTGCCGTTCTGGATGCGGATCACCGTACCGACCGCACCCGCGTTCGCGGGGTCGGTGATCGTCGGGAGGAGCCGACCGTGAGCAGATTCCTCGCCCGTCACGATGAAGGGTTCGCCGAGGCGGCCGCGATCCGGCACGGCCGGCCCGTCCGCGGCGACGACCGGGTGCCCGAAGGGGTGCACTGGCGCGTCATCCCGCCGTCCGGCACGCTGCCCGCCGGGCCCGTGGTCGTGTGCGATGCGCCGATCGACGGCCACGGCGAGTCCGCCGACGTCCGTACGGACCGCGACGGCCCCTGGGAGGTGCACCGCGAGCAGGACCTGATCCTCACGATCGACGAGGACCCGGCCTGGATGACCGGGTGGGTCGGGCTCCAGGCCGACGGCGAACTACGGATCTCGGTCATCGCGGAGAAGACCGCCCCCAACGGCGAGTTCATCGAGATCACGGCCCGCGACACCGTCCCCGGCGACCAGGGGCCGTGGGTCGTGGCCAGCAGCGACATCACCCGCGTGCGGGTGACCGGCGAGGGGATCGTCATCGAGGCCTGGGCACGCCGCATCCCCCGCGAACTGGAGCGGGTCGGCCGCGTTCTCGACGTCGCCGCGCTGGATCCGGACGCCGCGGACGCCATGGCCGGCTCCTATGCGCCCCTGAACGTCGGGTTCGAGTCCGCGAAGGACAGGGTCCTGCGCGCCGCGCCCGATCAGCCGGTGCCCTACGCGCCGCGCTTCCCCTGGCCGGAGTACACCGTCGACGACGAGGTCCACCGGGTGACGGAGCTCGTCGAGGCGGGCGGCACGATCCGGAACTGGCTGCGGATCGCAGGCGAGGCGATCATGGCCGGCCGGCCGGGCAAGGTCGTGCAGGACGTCGGGGGCGGGCAGGGGCTGCGCTACCCGGTGGCGTCGGCGCTCGGCGTGGCCGCAGCCGATCCCGGGGTGGCGCGCTGGCTGGCGCGGCAGGGAATGTTCACCGATGAGGGCGAGCACTGGCGCGACGGCCGCCTGGCGATGGCCGTCGCGCTCGTACCGATGATCGTCCGCCGACTTCCCTTCCTGCTGCGGCCCTCGGCGGCGCTTGAGGAGTTGTACGAGCGGCAGGTGCCCGGCGCGCTGGACGAGTTGCGGGCGCGAGTCGCGGCGATCCCGGATCCTCCCGAGTTCGACGCTGGCCTCTTCGGACGCGGCCCGAACGGCCGGGCACCACTGCGGCGGCGCTGGGTCGTGGATCTCGTGCAGCTGCCGATGCCGCTCGTCGTGGAGGACAGCCCGGCGCTGCCGCGGACCCCGAGTCCGACCGTGTCCGGGGCGCCGACGTGGACGCTGGCAGAGCAGGTCGGCGCCGTGCCCCAACGTACGGACGCGTGGGAGCAGATGATCGCGCTGCGCGACGTCGCCCCGTTCGGGCCCGTCTCGTTCGTGCAGGTCGCGCACGCGCCCGGCGATCCCGAGCGCATCACGATGCACGACCACGAGGCGGGCAGCGAGGTCGCCCGTTCGCTGCTGGCCGGATGGCCGCAGCCGACGACGGTCCGCGCACTCCCGGAGACCGATGCGGTGCTGCGCGCGCGGGTCCCGCTCGCGACGCCCGCCGACGCCCGCACCGTGGAGTGGGAGGTGCGGCTCGGGGACTGGATCGGCCGCTGGGGCGAGCCCACGCGTGTGGTGGCCGATCCGCCTCCTCCCGCACCGCCGTCGCCGCCGGTGCTGCGCGCGACCTTCGTACGCGAACCCGCCACCGGCACCGCGCCCACCTCTGCGGGATTCGTGCACATCGAACTGGTCGTCGCGCCGACCACCGCGCCAGGTGCCCTTCCACTCGGCGCGGTACACCTGAGGATCGACGGCGTCTCGGTGCCGCTCGCGACGCCCGACGTGACCGCCGATCGGGTGACGCTGACGCATGATCATCCCGTGCCGCCGACCGTGCCGGGACAGAGCCGGATCGTGCACGTCGAGGCCGCGGTGACGGATGCCGCCGGCACGCCGTCACCGGCCCCGGATCCGGCGGTCGACGTACGCGCCGACGACGCCCGCCCCCTGCCGGTCCCGTCCGTCTCGCCGCGGCTGGTGATGACCGGTCGCCCCGGCCCCGCGCCCGACACGACGGTGCGTCTCAGCGTCCGGGCCGCGCCCGGCGCTGCGTTCTACCGGTTCTACGCAGCGCCGGAGAGTGTGGTTCGTGCTGCCGTCGGACTGTCGCCGGACGGCTTCCGCGCCGATCCGCGCCCAGAACGCGCCGCCGCGCTGCTGGCGCGGGGCCGCCCACCACGGAAGGGCTTCACGCTCGCGACAAGCGCCGACGTCGTCGACGGCATCGCGACCGGCATGCTCACGGTCCCCGGCGCGACGACCGACCTCGTGCTCGTGCGCGCCGTGCCGGTGACCGGGGTCGTAGACGCGTACGGGAAGAAGGCCGAGGGCGTCGAGGCGGACGTGGCGACGGTCGCCCCGGCATACGTCGCGGTGCCGTTCGACGACGTCCCTCCCCTGCCGCGGCTGACCGCCGAGGTCGTCCACGACGGCGACGGGCGCAGCGCAGCGGTGACCGCGACGGTGTCCGGGGTTCCCGCCGACCTGCTGACCCGGTTGCCGGGCCGGATCGAGGCACGCCTCGTCGAGGCGATCGAGGGCACGGACCCCTACTACTGGCCGGAGGTCGCGGTGCTTCCGCTGGCCGCCCACGACGACGGATCCCACACCGGGACAGCGCAGGTGCCGGTGCCGACCTGGGCGCGCGTGCGCCTGGCCGCATCCGTCCGCTTCGCCGCGGAGAGCACGACCGTGCCCGACGCGGACATCGTCATCGACCCCGACCTGTCATCCACAGCGCCGCAACTCGAGGCGATCGTGTCGCCCTGGGGTCCGCTGTCGGCACCGATCGCCGTCGACATCGACGGCCCCGAACCCGCGCTGACCGCTGCGCCGGATGCGGCGGGCACCGTCGTGACCGTGACGGGACTGCCCCTGATGGCCACCGGCAGCAGCCCGTTCACGGCCGTCGTCTACGTCGCCGGCCCCGACGGGTCGCTGAGCGAGTCGGCGTCCCACCCGGTCGTCGGCGAGAATCCGTCGTTCACATTCGCCCCCGCCGGATCCGCGGCCGCCGTCATCCTGATCGATCCGTTCGGCCGCTCCCGCCCTGCCGTACAGCTCGGCATCTAGTCGAAGACTCCCGGAGCGATGAAGAAACCATGTTCCCGACCTCGTCGAGCAGCAAGGAGACGAAAATGTCCGGGTTACGAACAGTAAGCAGCGTCAATGACGCCCTCGTCGAAGTGGCTGCCTTCGCACAGGCGATGCCGGCGACCCCGGCGTGGGGACTCGATGGATTCGACGTGGTCGCCCGGCTCCGGGTGCTTCTCGCCAATCCGGAGCTGATCGACCAACGCGGCTTGAACGCGTGCGCTCCCGCCGTCTTCTATCGGCTCTGGCTGGAACGCGATCCTGTCGCGGCGGCGCGGTTCACCTGCAAGCTGCTGAAAGACGGGTCGGCGCCGATCGGCTCTCTCGTCGTCGCCCCGAGCTGGAAGCTGCTCGGGCAGCGTTATGCGCAACTGCGCACCGTCACGGACGCCGCGCATCCGGGCGCCACCCCGGAATGCACCGATTGGATGCTGCTCAGCGCCCTGCGCGATTCGGAGAACATCTGGTTCGACTATGCGGGCGAGCCCTACACGGCGGGGGATGCGGTCGCCGGCATCACGCTCCCGGCGACGCTGGCGAGTTGGCTGAGCGCGACCGGGCTCTACAACTCGGTCGAGAACAGCACGAATCTCGTGCTGTCGGCCGACCTCAACCAGTTCCTCATGCAGAACCCGGAGCCGGGCCTCGACATCCTCCTGTTCGTCAATACGCCGGCGATATACGACATGACGGCCACCATCCCCGCGAACGTGCCCGACGGAAGCTGGGTATCGGTGCCGAACCACTACGTCCACCTGCAGTCGATGCCGTACGTCGACGACATCCAGCGCTGGGTTCATCTCGACGTCTGGAGTTGGGCCCGGACGTGGGCGGGTTGGCAGGGCAGCGAACGGTTCCGCACCAACTACTTCGGTTACATCCGGGCATCGATGTAGAACTCCGCCGCCGTGGCATCGCCGCCAGCCTCGCCCTGTCCGTCGCCCGCCGCGCGGGGCTGAGCAGCCGCTCCAGGTCGGAGAACCGCCCGCCCCTGGCGTCGACCGCGTCAGGCCGGAGCGAGGACGCAGAACTCGTTGCCCTCCGGGTCGGCCAGGACGATCCACGAGACGTCGCACTGGCCGACGTCGGCGCGCGTCGCGCCGAGGGCCAGCAGCCGGGCCACCTCGGCCGCCTGATCGTCGCCCTGATACGGCACCACGTCGAGATGGGCGCGGTGCCGCCCGGTCGTCACGTCCGGCGTGCGGAGGAACTCAAGGTACGGCCCGACCCCCTTTGCCGAGCGCAGCCGCGCATGGTCGTCGGTCACCTCGTGCGGGGTCCAGTCCATCGCCTCGCCCCAGAAGCGGGCCATGGCCCGCGGGTCCGCGCAGTCGACGACCACCGCGGCGATCGGCCCGGTGTCCCGGTAGATCTTCCGAGGCTCCAGCACGCAGAACACGTTGCCCTCCGGATCGGCCAGCACCGTCCACGGCACGTCGCCCTGGCCGACGTCGGCGGGCGTCGCACCGAGTTCCCTCAGCCGCGCGACCAACTCCGTCTGGTGGGCCGCGGAGGTGGTGGCGAGGTCGAGGTGCGTACGGTACGTCACCGCTTCGGGGTCCGGGACGGCTATGACATCGACGCAGACCGGGGCATCGGGGTCCGTCCAGACGAAGCCCGCGGGCGCGACGCTGGTCGCACCGGGAACCGAGCGGGGCACCCAGCCGAGCGCCTCCGCCCAGAACCGGCCGAGCGCCGAGTCGTCCCGAGCCTTGAGATTCGCCTGAACAAGTCGCAGCGCCACGCCGCCCACCCTATGCCGGGCAGACAGACCGGGATGGACCACGGCGGGCCCCGAGTGTCCGGGACCGGGGGCCAGACTCAGCCGGCAGGCGATGTGCCCGGGTCGTCGCGGGCGGCTCCGAACCACCTGGGCAGCTGGCTGAGCAGATCTGCCTGGTCGTCGCCGACCCAGGCGACGTGGCCGTCCGGCCGCAGCAGCACGGCGGGTACGTCCAGTTCCGTGCTGCTGTCGACGACGTGGTCGACCCGGTCCGCCCACCCGGCGACCGAGAGCCGGCCGGTCTGGTCGAGGAGCAGTCCACGGCCGGCGTGGGTCAGCTCGTAGAGGCGCCCTTGTTGCAGCCGCAGGTCGCGCATCCGCCGGCCGAGCAGTTCGTGGCCCTCGCCGAAGTCGTAGCGGATGCCGACCGCGATGATCTTCTCCGTCAGGTACCGGTTCACGTCGTCGAAGGCCAGCAGCTCCGCAAGCAGCCGACGTACCGCCTGGGGCCCCGGCTCGGTGGACAGCAGTTCCATCTGCGCGCGGGTGTTGTCGAGTACGTCGGCGGCCACCGGGTGCCGCTCGGTGTGGTAGCTGTCCAGCAGCCCCTGCGGTGCCCAGCCGTCGATCTCGGCGGCCAGTTTCCAGCCGAGGTTGAAGGCGTCCTGGATGCCGAGGTTGAGCCCCTGGCCGCCGGTCGGCGGGTGGATGTGCGCCGCGTCGCCGGCCAGCAGGACCCGGCCGACCCGGTAGCGTTCGGCGAGCCGGGTGGCGTCGCCGAAGCGGGACAGCCAGCGTGGTGAGTGGACGCCGAAGTCGGTGCCGGCGTATATCCGCAACTGCTGGCTGAACTCTTCCAGGGTCGGCGGGGTCGAGCGGTCCTCGGCCACCCCGGCCGCGGGTACGACCACGCGGTACACCCCGTCACCGATGGGGCCGAGACCGAACCGCTTCTCGGTCTTGCGGACCTCGGTCACCACGGCGGTCACCGTCTCGGGTGGCGCGGTCACCTCCATCTCGCCGAGCAGCGTCTCGACCCGGCTGGGCTCGCCGGGGAAGCCGACGCCGAGCAGCTTGCGTACGGTGCTGCGACCGCCGTCGCAGCCGACGAGGTAGCGGGAGCGCAGCTGGGTGCCGTCGGCCAGTTCGGCGGTGACCCCGCTGTCGTCCTGCCTCAGCCCGACCAGTTCACAGCCGCGCCGGATCTCGGTGCCGACCTCGGTGGCGTGCTCGGCGAGCAGGCGGTCGGTGGTGGTCTGCGGGATGCCGAGAACGTAGGGGTGCGCGGTGTCCAGCCGCTCGGGGGCGGGCTTGGCGATGCCGGCGAAGAACCCACCGGCCGGGTAGCGCTGGCCGAGTGCGAGGAACCGGTCCAGCATGCCGCGCTGGTCCAGCACCTCGATGCTGCGCGCGTGCAGACCGAGCGCGCGGACGTACGGGACCGGCTCGGTCTCCCGCTCCAGCACGAGCACCCGTACCCCGTGCAGCCGCAGCTCGCTGGCCAGCATCAAGCCGGTCGGGCCGCCACCGGCAACGATCACGTCGAACATGAACCGCCCACTCCCTGAGGTTTGCGTGTCGGCCAGATCCGTCCCGGTCCGGTGGCGCGCGCCCGCGCGCCCCGAATGCTCATACGTTGACAAGAGCACACGTACTGCATGAACCGCTGTTTTCCACAGGTTCTGGCCCCGGCCGACGATTCTGCGGTACGACCCGGGTCTTGCCGCAAGACCCCCGGTGCGCTATATGTTGGGAGTGGCGAGGAGTTCGTTCTCCTCGCCTTTTGCTGTCTGCCGTCGGCGTGACACGGCCGCCGCGGCGACGAGACAGATCACGGCGGCGATGATCAGGGGTGGCCGGCCGCCCAGGTGTACGGCGGCGGCACCGAGTGGGATCGCCAGGGCGATCGGCGCGAACATGACGGTGTTGGCCGTGGCGGCGACGCGGCCGAGCACCGCGGGCGGGGTGTGGGTCTGTACGGCGGTGACGGCCGCGACCAGGGCCCAGGGCAGGCCGATCCCGGTGATCACCGAGGCGGCGACGGTGGCCGCCGGCCAGGGCAGGCAGCGGGCCAGGCAGCCGGCGGCGACCAGGACCGTGCCGGTGACACCGACGGCGACCGGTCGCCATCGGGTGAGCAGGCGGCCGGCGAACAGGCCCCCGGCGATCGAGCCGAGCCCTTGCGCGCTGAGCAGGATGCCGAGGAACGTCGCCGGTAGCCGCAGGTCGACGGTGACCACGGCGTACAGCGCCGCGGTGACGAAGCCGGACATGGCGATCGCGACGGCGGCCAGGGTGACGGTACGGCTGATCGTGGGTTCGGTGCGCAGTACGGCCAGGCCGACGCGCAGGCCCGACCGTCGGGGTGCCGGCGGGGCGGGGCGGGTGTGGCGCAGGCGCAGGGCGGTGTAGAGGGCGGCTCCGAGCAGGGGCATGGCGGCGCTGAGTACGGCGACCTGGTGCCCGCCCTGCCAGGCGTACAGGCCGGCGCCGGCCATCGGGGCGACGAGCTTGGCGCCTTCCTGGGCGCTGGAGCGCCAGCCGTTGACGGCGGCGAGCCCGTCGGGTGGGAGTGCCTGGGGCAGCAGGGCCGTTTCGCCGGCGTCGATGAGGACGTAGCTGACGCCGTAGGCGAGCGAGACGGCGAACAGCAGCCAGGTGTGCTCGGCGGCGTGGACGCCGAGGAGGCTGAGCAGGACGGCGGCGAGTGCCAGGTTGGTCGTGACGAGGGTGGGTCGTTTGGGCAGCCGGTCGAGCAGGCCGCCGAGCCAGGGGCCGGCGAGTTGCGGGGCGTAGATGCAGAGCCCGGTGAGCGCGGCGAGGCTGGTGGAGCCGGTCAGGTCGAGGATCCAGACGCTGGCGACCAGGGACATCGTGGTGCTGCCGAAGCCGGACAGCGCCGAGATCGTCACGAACAGGATGGTGTTGCGCCGCATGGCACCCCCGCGGATTGAGTCGTGGCGACTCACATCCTGGAAGTTGAGTCGATGCGGAGCAATACGCGTCGTGGCTGTCAATGATCTGTTGACAGGGCGTCCCGCAGGGCGGCGGTCGCGTCCCGGACCGGTACGGGCAGAAGTCGCTGGTCCACCTCGGTCAGGTCGGTGAGGACGTGCACGCCCAGGGCGTGGACGGCTCCGGGCTGGGCCTGCAGGGCGGCGGCGACGGTGGCGCGTACGAGCGCGGCCCGGGTGAAGCGGGTGTCCCACCGCCGGTCGGTGTCGATCCATCTCTGCAGTCGCGCCACAGCGGTGCGGGCCGCCGCCATCCGGGGCGCGTACGCGCTGGTGGCCTCGTGACGGCGGGCCTGGGCCGCCGTGACGAGTCGCTGGCGGCGCTGTTCGGCGGCCTGCCGGCTGGCCAGGCCGAGGGCGGCGGCGATCTGTGCCCAGGTGGCGCCGCCGTGGCGGGCGCGTTCGATGAGGGTGAGTTCGTGCTCGTCCAGCCGGGCGCGGGCGGCGCGGACCTCCGCCAGGTCCGCCAGTTCAGCCGTCATCCTGTCAACAGTACGTTGACAGGAGTTGTCGCGGCCGTCACCCGGTTTCGGGATGCCTTGCATGGTCATGCGGTCGCGTGCATATACTTCTGCTCGTGTCCAAGGTTCTCACCTCCCTGCCTGTCGGCGAACGCGTCGGAATCGCCTTCTCCGGCGGCCTCGATACCTCCGTAGCGGTCGCGTGGATGCGCGAGAAGGGTGCCGTTCCCTGCACCTACACCGCCGACATCGGCCAGTACGACGAGCCCGACATCGCCTCGGTGCCCGGCCGCGCGACGGCGTACGGCGCCGAGGTCGCCCGCCTGGTCGACTGCCGGGCGGCGCTCGTCGAGGAGGGACTCGCCGCGCTGGCCTGCGGCGCGTTCCACATCCGGTCCGGTGGCCGCACCTACTTCAACACCACCCCGCTCGGGCGGGCCGTCACCGGCACCCTGCTGGTGCGGGCGATGCTCGACGACGACGTGCAGATCTGGGGCGACGGCTCCACCTTCAAGGGCAACGACATCGAGCGGTTCTACCGCTACGGGCTGCTCGCCAACCCGTCGCTGCGGATCTACAAGCCGTGGCTGGACGCCGACTTCGTCACCGAGCTCGGCGGCCGCAAGGAGATGTCGGAGTGGCTGCTCGCCCACGATCTGCCCTACCGGGACAGCACCGAGAAGGCATACTCCACCGACGCGAACATCTGGGGCGCCACCCACGAGGCCAAGGCCCTCGAACACCTCGACGCCGGCATCGAGATCGTCGAGCCGATCATGGGCGTACGGTTCTGGGACCCGGCCGTCGTGATCGACACCGAGGACGTCACGATCGGCTTCGAGCGCGGCCGCCCGGTGACGATCAACGGTAAGGAGTTCGCCTCCGCGGTCGACCTGGTGCTGGAGGCCAACGCGATCGGCGGCCGGCACGGCATCGGCATGTCCGACCAGATCGAGAACCGGGTCATCGAGGCCAAGAGCCGCGGCATCTACGAGGCGCCGGGCATGGCGCTGCTGCACGCGGCGTACGAGCGGCTGGTCAACGCGATCCACAACGAGGACACCCTGGCCAGCTACCACAACGACGGCCGGCGGCTGGGCCGGCTGATGTACGAGGGCCGCTGGCTGGACCCGCAGGCGCTGATGCTGCGTGAGTCGCTGGACCGCTGGGTCGGGTCGGCGATCACCGGCGAGGTGACCATCCGGCTGCGGCGCGGCGAGGACTACTCGATCCTGGAGACGTCCGGTCCGGCGTTCAGCTACCACCCCGACAAGCTGTCGATGGAGCGCACCCAGGATTCGGCGTTCGGCCCGGTCGACCGGATCGGCCAGCTCACCATGCGCAACCTCGACATCGCCGACTCGCGGGCCAAGCTGGAGCAGTACGCCCGGCTCGGGATGGTCGGCGGCAGCCCGCACCCGGCGCTGACGATCACCGCCCAGCCGGCCCCGACCGGGCTGATCGGCGCGATGCCGGAGGGCGGGGCCGAGGCGATCGCGTCGCGCGGCGAGGGCCCCAACGGCGAGTTGCTCGACAACGCCGCGATGGAGTTCGGCACCGACTGACGCAAAGGACCTCTCCGGTGGCGCCCGCGACCGGGTGCCACCGGAGGGGTCAGTCCCACCAGAACGACCAGAAGGCGCGGTCGACCAGGCTGTCCGCGTACGTGGCGAGGGTCGGGGTGCCCGACTGCCAGACGTTGTCGGGGCAGAACGCGAAGTGTTCGGCGGCGACCCGCAGCGCGTGGTCGCGGTCGGTGGGCGGGGCGGCGACGCTGAGGTAGAGGGTGGCGAAGCCGACCGCGACGACCCGCGCCCCGAACCGTTCCTCCCAGCTGCGCAGCACCGCCGAGAACGTCGACATGTCGCCCTCGTAGTTCGCCGGCCCCATCCAGCCGAGGTCGGCGAGCGTGTCGGCGCCACGGGTGCTGGGCACCAGCCCGATCCGGGGCGCGGTCAGCCACGAGTCCAGGACGAGGAACCGGGCGAACTCGGTGGCGCACTCGTCCGGGTCCTCGCGCGGGCTGCCGGGGGCGGCCAGGCCGGGCCAGGTGTCCCCGAACGGGGCGACCACCGCCCGCCCCTGCGCTCCCTCCCCCTCGACCGGGAGAACGCCACGCCACCATTGCGCGAGCACCGTGTCGACGTCGTGTGCCGCCGGGTCGGTGGCCGGGTCCGGGTCCAGTTCGCCGCTGCGCCACGGCCGGTCCGGGTCCCGGTCGGAGAGCCCTTCCAGCAACAGCGGCCACAGCCCGGTCCGGGTGTGCCGGGCCCGCAGCGTCCCCCACAGTGCGGCGGGCGGTTCCGCGTCGCTGATCCACAGGAGCGGCTGGTCGGCGGCCCCGGATCGGGTGCCGCGCACGATGCCGCCGGGCGGCAGGTCGAGCCCCGTGGTGCCCGTCTCCAGGGCGGTCAGGGGGTGGGTCGGGTGATCTCCGGTCGCCATGCCGCAGACCGTAGCGGTGCGGTACGACGTGACGACCCCGACTTGACCCGTAAGCAATCTCTTACCAATATGGGGGCATGGTCTCCCACATCAGCCTGTTGTCCCTGCCCGTGACCGACCAGGACCGGGCCCGCGACTTCTACGTCGACGTACTCGGTTTCGACCTGCGCCGCGACAACCCGATGGGTCCCGACCAGCGCTGGGTCGAGGTCGCCCCGCAGGGCGCCCAGACGTCGATCACCCTGGTCACCTGGTTCCCCACCATGCCTGCCGGCTCGGTCAAGGGACTGGTCCTGGAAACCGACGACCTCGACGGCGACGTCGCCACCCTCACCGGCCGCGGCCTGCGCCTCGACGGCGGCATCCAGGAACAGCCGTGGGGCCGGTTCGTCACCTTCGACGACCCCGACGGCAACACCATCGTCCTGCAGGCCACCGCCCCGGACGCCTGACCGTGCCCGACGTCGACGTGTTCACCGCGATCGCCAGCCCGGTACGCCGCGCCCTGCTCGACGCGCTGCGGGCCGGGCCGCTCGCGGTCCACGAGCTCGCCGACGACTTCGCGATCAGCCGACCCGCGGTGTCCCAGCACCTCCAGGTGCTGCGCAACGCCGCCCTCGTCGTCGAGGAACGCGCCGGCCGCGAACGCCGCTACCGGCTGCAACCCGGCCCGCTGCGCGAGGTCGAGGACTGGCTCGGCCACTACGAGCGGTTCTGGGCCGACCACCTCGGCGCGCTGCGCGACCTCCTGGACGAGACGCCGTGACCGCCGACATCCGCACCGACGCGTTCCTGCCGCACCCGCCGGAGAAGGTGTGGCGGGCGCTGACCGACCCGGACCTGCTCGCCGCCTGGCTGATGCCGAACACGTTCGAGCCCCGGGTCGGGCACCGGTTCACGTTCCGCACCGACCCGGTCCCGGCGACCGGGTTCGACGGCGTCGTCCACTGCCGGGTCCTCGCCCTGGAACCGCCGCGCCTGCTGCGGATCAGTTGGGCCGGCGGCAGCCTGGACACCACCGTCACCTGGCGGCTCGCCGCCGAGGGCCGCGGCACCCGCCTGTTCCTGACCCACGAGGGCTTCGACGACACCGACCCGGCCCAGCAACTGACCTGGCGCATCCTCGGCGGCGGCTGGCGCGGCCAGCTCGCCCGACGCCTGGCGGCGACCCTGGCGACGATGGCATGACGGCCGGGGAAGACGACGCGGCCGCGTCCTGGGAACCGGTGACCGCCGGGCGGTCCGGTGCCCGGGTGTGGCGCGGCCCCGACCGCTACCGCAAACACGGCGACCCGGCCGGGATCGCCGCCGAGGCGCACCGCCTCACCTGGCTCGCCGGCCGGCGCGTACCGTGCCCGCGGGTCGTCGGACACCGACCCGGCGAGCTGGTCACGACCGCCGTACCCGGCCGGCCCGCCGTCGCGCTGACCACCGCCGCCGCCCGCGACCGGGCCGTCGACTCGCTGGCCGACCTGCTGCGTACGCTGCACGACCTGCCGGTGCGTGACTGCCCGTTCGACATGTCGCTGGCGGTGACCGTTCCCGCCGCCGACGCCGCGGTCACCGCCGGCACCGTCGACCTCGCCGACCTCGACGACATACGGCGCGGCTGGTCCGCCGACCGGCTGCGCGCCGAGCTGCACCGGACCCGGCCGGCGTCCGAGGACCTCGTCGTCTGCCACAACGACCTGACCCTGACCAACGTGCTCGTCGCCGACGACGGCACCGTCACCGGTGTCGTCGACGTCGCCCGGCTCGGCGTCGCCGACCGGCACAGCGACCTGGCACTGGTCACCCGCGACCTGGCCGGGGACTGGCACCCCGACCACGCCGCCCGCTTCCTCGCCCGGTACGGGACGTCGCGCACCGACCAGGCGAAGATCGACTTCTTTCAGCTTCTGGACGAGTTCTTCTGACCGTCGCCGCCGGCGCACGCGGCGACGATCGTGTCGACGACCGTCACCGGCACCATGACGGCGACGTCCCAGCTCTCGTCGTCGGCGCCGACCAGGACCGCGACGGACCCGTCCGCGTACGCCCAGTGCACCGGCACTCCCGCGCACGTGCCGACGCGCAGCGACCGGCGGGCCACCCAGTCCGCGTCACGGATCGCCCGCAGGCCGGCGAGCCCGGCGTACGGGGCACGGACGTTGAGTTCCCAGGTCGGCGACCGCAGCCTCACGTGGGCCAGGTCGGGGCCGCCGTCGACGGTCACGTCGACCACGACGCCTCCGGGCCGGGGAGCTGCCACAGGCGTACCAGGTCACCGTCGTGGCCGGTGGTGAGCCAGCGGCCGCCGCCCCCGGCGGGCCGGATCGCGTACGTCGTCATCGGCTGCCCGTAGTCGACCGTCGCCACGTACCGCAGGTCGTCCGTCGACAGCAGCAGATGCTCCTCGGTGTCGGTCTCGTACTCGTCGGTGTTGACGCCGACGACGACGAGTTCGTCGTCGACCACGGCGGCCGCCTCGACCAGGATGTATTCCGGGTCGGTGGGATAGCCGGGGATGCCGTCGGCGTCGCAGCCGGCCACCGCCGTGCCGGTCGCGGTGTCGTGGATGCCGATCTCGCCGTCGACGTGCGGCATCGCCAGGTAGCGGTCGCCGCCGCAGGTGAACCCGGTCAGGACCTCGCCGGCCAGCTCACGGCAGTCGATCCGGTCGCCGTCGAGGCGGAGCAGCCAACTGTAGGAGCCGTCCTGCCCCAGCACGACGTGCAGCCCCAGCCAGCCATGGTCTGGGTGCGGCCAGAAGGTGGCGGCACCGATCTGCGACTCCAGTTCGATACGGTCGATCTCCCGCCCGGTCGCCGCGTCGAACGCGACCAGGTGGTCGCCGCCCGGCACGTACACCCACAGCACGCCGTCGGCGTCGAGGAAGCAGTTCGGGGTGCACGGCGTCCCAACCGCCTCGACCGGCTGGTCGCGCCGCCACAGCAGGCTGCCGGCCAGGTCGACCACGGCCAGGTGGTCGAGGGTGACGACCGCGACGTGCCGGCCGCGTACGGTCGCCTCGAACGCCGCCCCACCGGTCGGCACCGCGATCCGGGCGGTGGGGCGCAGCAGGTCGTCGAGGACGGCGACCGCCTGCTCGGCGGGCCGCGCGACGATCCAGCCGACCCCGTCGACGTGGGAGATGGCATCGCCGGCGGGTACGGAGGTCTCGGCCAGAAGTCGTGGACGCACGGCGGCAGGGTACCGGCATACTGCGACAGTGGACGCCGCCCCGCCCCCCGCACCGCACCAGCGGGCGCTGTCGACCGGGCCGCCGCTCGACCCAGGGCTGCGGGTCACCCTGAATATGGACGTGAGCTCCAACTACGTCGACACCCCCGACCAGTCCCTCATCGGATTCGGGCTCACCCAACTGGCACGATTTCGCCTACCGGTACCTGCGCGATCGGGAACTCCAGCGGGAGGTCACCCACGCCGCTGCCAGGGTGGCGGTGGTGAGGGCACGACGGGTAGCGGCAGGTGGCTTCGGCCTGGCCAGCCTGACACCGGGTCACCGCATCAGCGCCGCGACGGTTGATGGCCGGTCCACGGTGGGGTTGCCCAGGTCGGTCACGGCTGAGTGGGTGACGACCAGACGCACCGGCTCGCCGGTGGCGTACCGGCGGATCGCCAGCGACAGCTTGGGCTCGGTACCCGGGTCCATGGGAGCGTGGCGCAGCTGGTCGACGAACGCTCGGGTCAGCCGGGCGCGGCCTTCCAGCAGCCACAGGCTTGACGCGCCGTGCTCGCCCTCCAGTTCCCGCGCCCGCTCTGGGAGGGTTTCTCGATCAGGTCGGTCAGGACGAGCTCGGCGCCGTCGCGGTGGGAGACGGCCACGCCGCGGTGGCCGGCCTCGGCCGGGTGGTAGCGCCGCACGAGCACCGCTGTCTGTCCGGCCGGGACGGCCGCCAGCGCGCGGCTGGGGTTGTCGTGGGGGTAGAGGTTGTCGGCGAACGCCACGAACACGTCCCCGGCCGCACGCAGGTGATCGGTGCCGTTGAGGACCGAGGTGACGTCGGCGTACCGCCCGCGCTGCGGAATGAACGTCAGGTCCAGCTGCTCGCTCAGGGGCAGGTCGGTGCGCGGCAGGCGCGCGGCGCGCCGGTAGGCGGCCAGGCCGCCCCGGCCGAGTGTTGTCTTGGCCCAGGCGATGAACGGCTCGTAGAACGGGTGATACACGACGGTGACCTGGGCCGGGGAGAGCGCGGTCAGCTCGTCGAGCAGGTGCAGGATGCCCGGCCGGCCGGCTACCGGCGTGAACTCCTTGGGCAGGTGCCGCGCCCACGTCGCCACCCTCGTCCCCAGGCCACCTGCGCAGACGACGACCTGGGTGATCGGCTGCCGGCTCATGGCCGCGCCGTCGGGTGGTGATCGTCCAGGATTGTTACGGTCTGCAGGTGCCGATGAATGTGCGCGTCACCGCGATCGTGATCGAGGATGACCAGATCCTGCTGCTGGACCAGGACACCGAGGGCGACCGGTCGTGGTCGTTGCCTGGCGGCAAGGTCGAACCCGGCGAGACGGTCGAAGAGGCCCTTGAACGTGAGGTGCGGGAGGAGACTGGTCTGGAGATCCGGGTCGGGGATCTGCTGTACGTGTGCGATGTCGTGCAGGCGCACGTCGTTCACCTCACCTTCGAGTGCCGCCGGGTGGGTGGCACGCTCGGGGCGGTCGTGCCCGGGGCGGACACCCGGCCGATCCGCGCGGTGGAGTTCGTCAAGCTCGCTGATCTGCCGTCGCTGGGGTTCAGCGAGCGGTTCGTGGAGTTGGCCAGGGCCGGCTGGCCCGACGCCGGGTCATATATGGGCCCGAAGGCCAACATCGGCCTGTAGCGAGGCCGCGACCCCGAGATCCAGGTCGGCGAGGCTGCGGTCCCGGCCGGCGAGGCTATCGATCCAGGTGTCCAACACTGTGGCGATCTGCGCGACGGTCGGGCCGGTGAACGGCGCGCTCACGTCCCGCGCGAGCCGGATGCCGATGCCGCGGGACGCACCGAGCAGGTGCCTGGATCGCAGCCGGTTGACCTCCTCGGCGGTGGCCGGGGTGTTCCACGCCGCGCCGTGGATCCACCGCTCGACAGGTTGACCGAAGTCCGCTGGTGGGCCGTCTCCGCACCACACCTGCACGTTGCCGACCGGGTGGTGCACACCGTGCGGGCTGATCATGTGGGTGACCGGGGCGACGTCACCAAGCGCGTAGCCGTGATTGGACGGCTCGGTGTCGGCCGCCAGTACGCACAGTTCGCCGTGCGTGGGCAGGCGGGCGGAGTTGACCGCGGCGAACACGGCCGCCCCGAACCAGGTCACCCAGTAGACCGGGTGATGCGCGAAGCCGGGGCTGACCATCCAGCTCTCCCGCTCCGGCGACCAGTGGATGCGGCCGCCGCGTTCGTGCGGCATCGGCACCAGCAGCAGATGTGTACCGTGCTGGGTGTTCGGCATTCCGGCCGCGTGCAGCGCGTTGAGCAGGCCGCAGAACTCAGCGTTGCTGACCAGCAGGTTCCGCCAAGCGAGCCTGTGCAGATACACATACCTGACTTGCGGCGGCGGGCTCGCCGTGCGGCCGCGACCGTTACGCGACGGCGTGGGCCGCTCAGCCAGCTGGTAGTGCTCCGCCCCGGTCAGCCACGTCGCCGCCCGCGCCAGCACGCTGGCCGGCACACGGTCGGCCGCCGCCGACAGCGTCTCCGCCGTGCACGCGGTGACCTGGGCGGCCTCCGCAGCGGTGAGCTGCGCGGCCAGCCTGGTCTTGTGGTTGGTCGTGGCGAACAGGTCGTCACCAGCCGCAGGCGCAGGCTGCGTCGCGTGCGGAAGGCGATTCTGCGGAATCAGCGCAGCCAGGGCCGCCCAGGCAGCAGGCCGGTCGAGCACTGCGGTCTCGTAGCGGACCTGGGCGTGGTCGCGGCCGTCGAGCGCGTCGGCCAGCAGCACCGCGTTGAGCACGATCAGCCGGGTCAGCGCGGTCAGTTCGCCCGGGCCGTCATCGGGTACCAGCGGCGCGAACCGCTCGCGCGGCCCGGCGCAGGTCATGGTGACCATCTGCCGGTAACGGTCGGCGTACCCCCACCGATGAAACAACTGGGACCGCGCGAAGGAACTGGCGACGCCGAGCGGACGGCGGGTGAGCACGACCACGGGCGCATCGGCGAACAGCCGCAGCAGCGACCGCGCGGTGAAGAACAGGTTGGTCTCCTTGACCAGATGCCGCACCGGCGCGTACTTGGCCAGCACGAACTCGACCAGGCCGTGCCAGCCGAGCGTGCCGAGCAGCGCCCGGGGCACCTGCTCGACGTCGACGCCGTCCGGGTTGACCGGCGACAGCGGGTGCAGTGCGCCGATCTGCTGCCGGAACGGCTCGTTGTGCTGCGGCATGACCGGCCGCAGCGTGTCCGACAGCCAGTTGGAGCCGACCCGCTCGCTGGTACCCAGCGCGAGCAGCGGTGGCAGCACGGTCACGCCGGCGTCGCGGGCCTGCGCCCGTACATCGGTGACTCGCTGGTCGATCTCGTCCAGCACGTGGATGAACGCTGTGTCCATACCCGACCTCACCTCCGAGGTCCAGGCTGGCCGGATACGCGTTCGTCGCGGAAGGTGTTCCGGCGTCGGCGGGGTTGGGCCGGGTTGTCAGGGCTTGCGCGGGGTTGCGCGACCCACGACCAGCGTTGATGTCGCTCTATGCTTGGGTCGCGTCACCGACGGGGAAGGGTGGTGAGACGGGCCGATGGCACGAGCGGTCTCCAACCACCACCTATATGCGCTCCTCGAGGAGGCGGGGTACGCGCAGGCGCGGGCCGCGTTCGCCCGGCAGGTCAACCTGCGCGGCCGCGCGCACGGGCTGACGCTTCGCTACGACGCCGCCTCGGTGTACTGGTGGCTGCGCGGCCGCCGCCCTGACCACCCGGTACCCCAGGTCATCGCCGATGTCCTAACCCGACGTCTCGGCCGGCCGATCGGCGTCGACGCACTGGGCTTCACCACCGGTGGCGCGCTGGCAAGCCTCGGCCTGACGTTCCCCGCCGACCTGAAGGACGCCCGCGCCACCGTCGCGGACCTGTGGCGGCAGCAAGTCGCCCGCCACGGCGCACTCAGCGCGGTGCCGTTTGTCGCGGCCGCCACTGCTGATGCCGGATGGCGCTGGCACTTCGACCCCCGCGACCCGGACGCCTCCCACCGTGGCGCCCGCCGCGTCACCCTCGCCGACGTCGACGCGCTTCGCGCCTGCCAGCAGCAGTTCCTCGATCTCGACCGGCGCCACGGCGGCGGCCAGTTCCGCGCGTTCCTCGCCGAGTGGCTGCACCGCGAGGTCGAGCCGATGCTCCACGGCACGTACACCGACCGGGTAGGCCGGCAGTTGTTCGCCGCCGTCGCCGAGCTGACCGGCCAGGTCGCGTTCATGAGCTACGACATCGGTGATCACGGATGGGCGCAGCGGCACTTCATCCAGTCGCTGCGCCTGGCGAAGGCAGCCGATCACGTCGGGTTCGGCGCACACATCCTGGCCAACATGTCCACCCAGGCCGTCTACCTTCGACAGCCCGGCGAAGCCGTCCGGCTGGCCCGGGCCGCCGTCGACGGCGGCCGCGCCCACACGTCGGTCATGGCCAGGCTGCACACCGCCGAGGCGTGCGCCCACGCGATCGCCGGGACGCCCGCAGTTGCACAGCCGCGCTGCGGCTGGCCGAGGACGCGACCGCAAAGGCAGGTGGAAACGATCAACCGGCGTGGGCCGGGTACTTCACCCCGGCGCACCTGGCCGGCACAGCGATCCGCTGCCTGCGTGACCTCGGCCGCACCAAGGAAGCGCTCGGGTACGCCGGGCAGGCCCTCGACCTGGGCGAGGGCAGCGTACGCACCCGCGCCCTGCACACCGCGCTGGTCGCCAGCGTCTACGCCACCGGCTCCTCCGCAGAGCCCGAGCACGCCGGCCAACTCGGCCACGACGCCCTCGACCTGGCCGGCCGGGTCCGCTCCCGCCGCGTCAGCGACCGCATCACCGACCTGGCCGGGCGCCTATCTGCGCATCGCGGCAACCCGATGGTCGACGGGTTCCTGCGCCGCGCCCGCGACTACGTTTCGCCAGCCGTGGGTAAAGTCAGGCAATGACGTGGGTTGAGCCGAGGCAGTGGTACGCGCAGCTCGCGGCCTTCCACGCCGCGGCCGCCCTGTTCGTCACCGACGAGCGAGGGCGGGTGTTGCTGGTCAAACCGAACTACCGCGACCACTGGGCCATCCCCGGCGGGTACGTCGACCAGCACGAGACCCCCAACATAGCCGCCGAGCGCGAACTGCGCGAAGAACTCGGACTCGCCTTGCCCGCCGGGGACCTTCTGGTCGTCGACTGGGCCGCCCCGGCCGGGCCCCGCATCCGCGCCCTGGTCAACTTCGTCTTCGACGGTGGCCGGATCACGGACGACCACGACATCCGGCTCTGCCCTGACGAACTGGACACGTTCGGGTTCCACAACCCGGAGCAGTGCCGCAGCCTTCTGCCCCCACGCGTAGCGCCGCGCATCGAGGCCGCGTTCGCGGCCCGCGCCAAGGGCACGACGGTCTACCTGACCGACGGCGCGCTTGGTCTCTCATAAATGGCACCGTGCACGAGCTCAAACGCCCCGCCCGCAACGCCGCCGCTTCGGCGCCCGACATACCGCCGTCGTACGGGCCGTGTTCGGCGCCGGCCGGCGGGCGACCGGGGTCGGGCGACTGCGGGGCGGTACCCGCAAGGGCGTCTACCGGCTGGCCCTGGATGATGGAACGGCGGTCGTCGTCTACGTGTGGAACGCGGCCGAGGACCGAACTGTCCGGGCGGCTGAGGTCAGCGTAGGACGAGCAGGTCGAAGGTGTCGACGACCGGGCCGGTGTCGGTGGCGGCGGCCCGCTGCAGCCGGGCCAGGCCGGTGGCGTACTCGTCGTCGGTGAGCAGCCGCAGCGGGGTGTGCGCGTCGCGGCGCAGCCCGGTGGCGGCGGCCGCGAGTGTGGCGGCGGTGACCTGCGGGACCTGTTCGAGCGCGGCGGTGGTGAAGCCGTGGACGGCGAAGGCGGCTTCGACGTCGGCGACGGCCGGGAAGGTGTCGACGACGCGGACGGCTTCGGGGAAGTGGCGGAACAGGGTGATGCCGTGGTGGCGGCCGGCGAACACCGAACGGATCAGGACCGGGCCGCCTGGCCGTACGACGCGGCGCAGTTCGGCGGCGGCCGCCGGCAGGTCCGGTACGTGGTGGATGACGGTGGACAGCCAGGCGGCGTCGACGTCGGCGGTGGGCAGCGGGATGTCGGCGGCGTGTCCGGGGCGTACGTCGGGGTGGGTGCAGCGGTCCCGCATCGCCGGTGACGGTTCGACGGCGACGACACGGCTGCCGGGGTACCAGGCGGTGAGGGTCCGGGCCCACCGGCCGGTGCCGGCGCCGAGGTCGAGCAGCCGCGGTCCGGGCCGGGGGGCGAGGTGTCGGGCGAGCGCCGGCCGCCAGGCGGCGACGGCGTCGTCGGTCAGGTGGCGGTTGGCTTCGAACGCCGCGGCGGCGGTGGTGTCGTACGCGATGCGGGCCATGTCGTCCACCGCAGCACGGTGCGGCCGACGGTGGCAAGGGGGCCGGTGTGGTCAGCCGGGCGGGGGCAGCAGCCGGGCGACGAGGTCCTCGATCAGGGTGTCGGGCCGGTGGGGTGCGAGCAGGCCGGGGACGGTGAGGTCTTCGATGATCAGGCCGAACATAGCGAGGTAGAGCAGGACGACGCCGCGGCGGTCGCCGGGCAGTCCGGCGTCGACGTGGAAGTCGATGTTGGCGGCCAGGTCGGCGGCGAGGAACCGGGTCAGTTCGGCGTGCAGTTCGGGCCGGCGGGTGGCTTCCAGGCGCAGTTCGAGCAGGGCGAGGTGGCTGCTGCGGTCGCGGCGCATCCGTTCGACGATCGCGCGCATGAGGGTGACGGTCAGGTCGGCCGACGGTGGCGCGGTCATGGTGTCGGCGAGTTCGGCGGGGTCGGGGGTGAGCCGCTCGCGGGTGCGGCGCATGACCTGGGCGAGCAGGTCGGCGCGGTTGGTGAAGTAGTTCGAGGTGGTGCCGGTGGGGACGGCGGCCTGCGTGTCGACGGCGCGCAGGGTCAGGCCGCGTGAGCCGTCGCGGGCCAGGACCTCGATGGCGGCGTCGAGCAGCGCGGTGCGCCGGGCCGGGTTCTGTCGCATGGGAGGCCTCCCGATTGACACCACTGTGACTGCAGTACTACGGTCGAATCACTGCAAGCACAGTACATCAGGTCCGGTGACCGGACCGGAACGGGAAACGATGCGAAAGCTGACCTACTACGTCGCCGCCACCCTCGACGGACACATCGCCGGCCCCGCCGGCGAGTTCGACTTCTTCCCCCTGCACGCCGACCTGACCGAGGCGATCGTCGCCCGCTACCCCGAGACGATCCCCGGCCACGTACGCGCACCACTCGGCCTGGCCGACCTACCCAACCAACGGTTCGACACCGTCGTCATGGGACGCGGCACCTACGAACCCGCCCTGCGCGAAGGAATCACCAGCCCCTACCCACACCTGCGCCAGTACGTCGTCTCCCGCACCCTGACCACCGACGACCCGCAGGTCACCGTCGTCGCCGACGACCCGGTCCGCGTCGTACGCGACCTCAAACAGCAGGACGGCCTCGACATCTGGCTCTGCGGCGGCGGCAAGCTCGCCGCGACCCTGCGCGACGAGATCGACGAACTGATCATCAAACGGAACCCGATCGTCGCCGGCGCCGGCATCCCACTGTTCGACGGCCCGTTCACCCCGACCACCTACACCCCCGTCGAGACCCACGAATTCGCCTCCGGCGTCGTCATGACCACCTACACCAGGGCCGCCTGAACCCGACCCGCGCGACAATCACCCCATGCCGACCCTCGACGCCACCCACCTGCGGCAGGCCGTCACCGAAACCGTCACCGTCCTCACCCCGCACACCGACACCGACTGGCAGGTCCCGGCCGGCACCCTGACCTGGACCTGCTGGACCACCGCCGCCCACATCGCCCACGACCTGCTCGCCTACGCCGGCCAGCTCACCGGCCGCCCCGACACCGGCTACCTCCCCTTCGACCTGCGCATCCACGACACCGCCACCCCCCGCGACCTGCTCCAGACGATCACCGCCTGCGGCGGCCTCCTGCACGCCGCCCTGACCACCGCCGCCCCCGACACCCGCGCCTGGCACTGGGGCCCCTGCGATCCGGCCGGCTTCGCCGCCATGGGCGTCGCCGAAACCGTCCTGCACACCCACGACATCACCACCGGACTCGGCGTACCGTGGCAGCCACCGCAGGAACTGTGCGCAGGCGTACTCGCCCGCCTCTTCCCCGACGCCCCGGCCGGCGACCCGGCACAGGTCCTGCTCTGGTCGACCGGACGGGCCCCGCTCGACGGCCGGCCACCACGAAACCCGTGGACCTGGCAGGCCGCCGTCGCCTAGCCTGGCCACCGCTCCCGACCAGCACAGGAGGCCGGCACCCTTGCCCCGCAAACCCGCCCGCCACCACAACCCGCGACGCCCCGCCACCGGCGGACCGCGCCCGGACCGCAGCGGCGCACCGAACGTCCCGGCGGCCGCCGAACCCGGCCCCGACCGCACCGAACTACGCGCCGACTGCGGCAACTGCCTCGCCCTGTGCTGCGTCGCCCTGCCGTTCGCCGCCTCCACCGACTTCGCCGTCGACAAACCCGCCGGCCGCCCCTGCGCCAACCTGCGCGACGACAACCGCTGCGGCATCCACCACCGGCTACGCGACACCGGCTTCACCGGCTGCACCGTCTACGACTGCTTCGGCGCCGGCCAGAAGGTCTCCCAGACCACGTACGCCGGCCGCGACTGGCGCCACGACCCCGCCACCGCCCGCCAGATGTTCGACGTCTTCGCGACCACCCGCCAGCTCCACGAACTGCTGTGGTACCTCGCCGAGGCACTGACCCTGCCCGCCGCCCGCACCCTGCACCACGACCTGCGCCACGCCTACGACCACACCCGCCGACTCACCCTCGGCACCCCCGACCAGGTCGCCGCCGTCGACGTCGCCACCCACCGCGCCGACGTCAACACCCTGCTGCTGCGCACCAGCGAACTCGTCCGCGCCACCACCCGACGCCCCAACCACCGTGGCGCCGACCTGATCGGCGCCAACCTCGCCGGCGCCGACCTACGCGGCGCGAACCTGCGCGGCACCTACCTCATCGCCGCCGACCTCACCGGCGCCGACCTGCGCACCGCCGACCTGATCGGCGCCGACCTGCGCGACACCCGCCTACACCGCGCCGACCTCACCGGCGCCATCTTCCTCACCCAGGCCCAGGTCAACGCCGCCCACGGCGACACCGCCACCCGGCTCCCACCGACCCTGACCCGCCCCACCCACTGGCCGGTCACCGCTTCGTCGCGTACAACCGCATCGTGACCGGCCCGAACACCGCCACCAGCACCGCCGACGCGACCAGCACCCAACCCACCTGACCGACCGTCACGTCACCGGCCATCAACCCCCGCACCGCCGTCACCAGATGCGTGATCGGATTCAGCCGGACCACCGACTCCAACCACCCCGGCATCGTCGACGGATCCACGAAGATGTTGCTCCCGAACGTCAACGGGAACAGCACCAGCATGCTCGCCCCCATCACCGCGTTCTGCGTCCGCATCACCAACCCCAGCATCGTCCAGATCCACGACAACGCGAACGAGAACACCAACAACAGCAACACCCCCAACGCCACACCGACCACCCCACCCGCCGGCCGGAACCCCAGCACCAACCCCAACGTCACCACGACCACCGACGCCAGCGTGTACCGCACCGCATCCCCCAACAACGCCCCGACCAGCGCCGACGGCCGCCACACCGGCAACGTACGGATCCGGTCGAACACCCCCTTGGCGATGTCGACGTTCAACGCCACCCCGGTGTACATCGTGATCATCACGACCGTCTGCACCAGAATCCCCGGCAACAGAAACTGCAGATACTCCCGCGGCGACCCCGCCAGCGCCCCACCCAACAGATACGTGAACACCAGCGTCAACATCACCGGAAACGCCGTCACGTCGAACAACTGCTCCGGAACATGCTTGATCCGCAGCATCGCCCGCCACCCGAACGTCAACGACGCCCGCACCGCGTTCGGCCGCGCCGGCCGCTCCCGCACCGCCAACACCGCCCGCAACGCCTCACCCGACGCCGGCCGCTCCCGCACCGCCGTCACGCCTTCACCCCCACGCCGACACCCGACGCCTCATCGTCGTCCGCCGGATGCCCCGTCAACGCCAGGAACACCTCGTCCAGACTCGGCCGCCCCAACGCGAAATCGGTCACCTCCACCCCCGACCGCGCCAACGCCGCCAACGCCTCCGACACCCGCAACGGATCCGACACCCGCGCCGACAACGCCACCGGATCCCCCTCCGCCACCACCGGCACCCCCAACACCCCGGCCAGCACCCGCTCCGCGTCCGCCCGCCGCCCGGCATCCACCACCCGCACGTGCAACACCCCCGCACCCACCGACGCCTTCAACTCGCCGCTGGTCCCCTCCGCGATCACCCGACCATGGTCGATCACCGCGATCCGGCCCGCGAGCTGATCCGCCTCCTCCAGATACTGCGTCGTCAACAACACCGTCGTACCCTCACCCACCAACGCCCGCACGATCTCCCACACCTGGTTACGGCTGCGCGGATCCAACCCCGTCGTCGGCTCGTCCAGGAACATCAACGCCGGCGTCACCACGATGCTCGCCGCGATGTCGATCCGCCGCCGCATACCACCCGAATACGTCTTCACCTGCCGACCCGCCGAATCCGACAACCCGAACGCGTCCAACAGATCACCGGCCCGCGACCGCGCCCGACCCCGCGAGAAACCCAGCAGCCGGCCCAACAGGACCAGATTCTCGACCCCGGTCAGATCCTCGTCCAACGACGCGTACTGCCCCGTCAACCCCACCCGGGCCCGGACCGCGTCCGCCGCACGCACCACGTCGTGACCCAGCACCCGCGCCCAACCACCATCCGGACGCAACAACGTCGCCAACATCCGGATCGTCGTCGTCTTCCCGGCACCGTTCGGCCCCAGAAACCCGTACACACCACCCGCCGGCACCGCCAGATCCACCCCGTCCACGGCCCGCCTCGACCCGAACGACTTCACCAACCCGGCCGTCTCGATCGCCAGCTCGGCCACCACCCGGCCCCCCTCACCAGTCGCGGACACCCGACACGCGAGTCTCGCACGACATCGACACACCCACCCGGCAAACCAACCGGATCAACCCAGCTCCCCCGACCGCAACACCAACGTACGACGATCGTCGGTCACCACCCCGACCCCGTCACCGGCCAACACCACCTGATCCGGAATGCTCGCCCCGACCGGCACCCCCTCGGTGCCCTTCGCCGCACCGACCTCCTCCACCCACACGAACCACTCGACGCCACCCGGCCCCTGCGCCACCGCATCGGTCAACACCATCCGGCCACCGGCCGTCGCCCGCACCGAGGCACCCTCCTCGACCTGCCGCACCGGCTTCCCGTCGGCGTCCAGCACCTGCGCCCCACGCAGCGAACCGAACATCCCCTCACCGAACAGCAACCCACCCTCGGTCACGAACCAGTCCTCCTCCGTGGACCACTCCACCCCGACCGACCACTTCTCCACCCCCGTACGCACGTCCAACGCCATCGTCTTGTCACCGTCGTTCGCCTGCGCGTCGACCGCCACACACACCAGGTGCCGACCACACGGCTTCACCTTGTCGACCGACGTACCCGCCGCCAACGGCATCGCCCACTCCTGCTTGAACCCCGGCACCGAGAAACCCGCCACCACCGAACGCCCCGGCGACGCGTCGTCGTTCAACTGCCCCACCACGAACCCGTCGAACGCCGTCCAGAAATCCTCCACGATCGGCAACGAGCCACTGCCGCGCGACTTACCCGTGTTCGCGTCCAGCAGGTAACCCCGCCCCTGCACGTTGTCCAACTCCACCACCACGTCACCCGCGGTGACCGTCTCCACGAACGTCCCCGACGCCACCGGCAACACCCCCGGCCCCGCCGCCACATCAGGCCCCGTCCACTGCCGCATCGCCTCCACCCGATGCGAGTTGATCACCAGCAGATCCCGCGGACCCTTACGACTCCACTTCTGCTTACCGGTCCGCAGATCCACCCGCACCACCGAGTTGTCGAACCCGTCCCGGACCTCCACGACCACATCACCGCCCAGGAACACCACATCCGTACGATCCCGGTCCCACTTCCCCCGCCACAGCAGCTTCCCGTCCGACTCCTGCAACACCGACCGGATCCAGTCACCACCGTCAGTCGCCGAATCCGGCGCATCCACCACGATCAGCTCACCGACCGGCGTCAACCGCACCTCCGTCGGCTCCACCTTCAACGTCGTGCTCCACCGCGGCTCACCCCCGGCCACCGGCAGCGACACCACCTCCGTACCACCCAGCCCCACCACCGCCGACACCACATGCTCATTCACCACCGCCACCGCCAGCTCACCCACCCCGGACGCCGGCCGCTCCGTCACCTGCACCAGCTCACCACCCGACCGCCCACCGCCGTCCGAGCCACCACCGAACGGCCCGAACCCACCCCCCGACGGCCCACCACCGGCCCCCTGCACCGTCTGCGACAACTTCCCGGCCAGCCACGACCCACCCTGCACCGCACCCGCCACACACCCGACCAGCACCGCCACCGACAACGTCGCCGCCACCGCCCGCACCACCGGCCGGCGCCGCCGCTTCACCCCCGACACCGGCAACGCCACCGGCGGCCGCGCGGACGCACCGATCCCCGCCCACTGCGACCCCGCCCCGGTGGCCGCCTCGGCCACCGGCCCGGTTGCCGGCCCGATCGCCGGAGAACCCGGCACCGCACCACCATCCGACACCGGACGAACACCCGGCACCCCCGACACCGGCTCGGCCCCCAACACCGACGACACCGGAAACACCGACGACACCGACCCACCCGACACCGGCACCGACGACACCGGCCCGACACCCGACACCGGGAACGTCGCCGTACCCGACACCGGCCGCTCCACCGGACCCGCCGCCACCCCCGGCAAGCCCGACATCCCCGCCAGCAACGCCCCGTACGCCACCGGCAACTCCGGCTGCTCCGGGACCGCCGGCGCCACCCCCAACCGGGCATGCAACCGGCTCGCCACCAACGGCATCCGACTCGAACCACCCACCAGCAACAACCCCGCCAACGTCGCCGGCTCCACATCCGCCCGCTGCAACACCCGCCGCGTCTCGTCCACCGCCCGCGCCACCAGCGGACCCGCGATCCGCTCCACCTCCTCACGCGTCAGATGCATCGGCTCCTCCCGCCCCGGCACATGCACCGGCGCCGCCGACGTACGCGACAACATCTCCTTCGCCGACCGCACCTCCGCCCAGAACGCCTGCCGATCCCGCTGCTCCGCCAACCCCCGCGGCGCTCGCAACCGCTCCCACAACCCCGGATCCCGAACCCCCACCAACTGCCCCAGATGAGCTACCAACGCACTGTCCACATCCAACCCACCAAGATCATCCAAACCGCCGGTCGCCAACACCCGCAACCCCGCCGACTCCCGCCGCACCACCGCCACATCCAACGTCCCACCACCAAAATCAAAAACCCCGAGACACCCGAACGGCGGCACCTGCTGCCCCAACACCTGCATGCAGTACGTCGCCGCCGCAATCGGCTCGTCCAACAACCGCACATGCCCCAAACCCGCCTGCCGCGCCGCCGCCAACAACACCGCCCGCCGCGGCTGCCCCCAATCCGCCGGACACGTCAACACCGTCGCCCCGGTCGGATCCACTCCCGCCGTACGCGCCTCCACCGCAACCCGCCGCAACCCCGCCGCCAGCAACTGCTCCACCGGCACCTCATGACTACCCAGCAGCACCCGCCCCTCGTCGATCCGCCGCTTCGGATGCGGATCGAACCGCTCCGGCTCCGAACCCGCCAACCGCTGCGCATCCCGACCCGTGTGCGGCACCCCCGCCGCATCCACGAACACCCCCGACGCCAACAACGGCGACCCGTCGAACAACAACGCCCTCGGCTGCTGATCCCCCCGCCGCACCACCGCGACCGTATGCGTCGTGCCAAGATCCACCGCCAGCCGAACCGGCTCCAACACGACACCCACCCCTAACGACACGACACGGACGCACCGCGGCGGATGCTACTGCCCCCCGACGACAACCCCACCGACACCCGTCAACCCCTACCCCCGAACTCCACCACCAACGGCCGATGATCCGACACCCCCACCACCGGCGTACGCACCGCCACCACCGGCGGCAACCCACCCACCCCCCGCCGATCCACCAACGCATGATCCAACTGCACCCGCGGCCGCACCGCCGGATACGTCGGCCGCCGCCCCAACGACCGCCACCCCGACACCAACCCCGGCAACCCACCCGGCAGATTCAGATCCCCCAACAACACCCGCGGCCCCGGCAACCCCCGCAGAAACCGCGTCACCCGCCGCAACTGCCACACGTTCCACCCCGGCACGAACGACAGATGCGTCGCCGCCACCGTCAACTCCCCCCACGGCCCCACCACCACCGCCGCCAACACCACCCGCGGCTCATCCCGCAACCGCATGAACCCCGAACCCGGCACGTACACCGGCGACCGCAACGGCGCCCCCGGAAACCGCGCCACATGCCACGACCGCACCGGAAACCGCGTCACCAACCCCACCCCGTAACACGGCTCCCCCACCCCGTCATCGTCATGATCCAACGAACGGAACCGCTCCCCCGGCGTACCGACCACCGCCGGCGCGAACCGGTACGCCTCCGCCCCACACGCCCCCGCCACCACGGCCGTCAGATCCAACTCCCCGCTACGCGTCTGCCCCCGGTCCACCTCCTGCAGCGCCAGTACGTCCGCATCCAACGCACCCACCGCAGCGACCAGCCGCTCCCCCACCACCAACCCGTCGTGCACCGACCGGCCATGCAGCAGATTGAACGTCGCCAGGCGCATCACTGCACCATAAGACCGCACCGGCCACGGCGCCCGCGACACAAACCGTCCCCTCGCCCCTGCCGGCCCACCCACAGCACACCGCCCCTGTGCCACAGTGACCCCGTGCTGATCAAGCTCCTGTGCTGCTCGACCCTGCTCTTCCTCGCCCTCGGCGCCATCGGAATCTGGCTCCGCCGCCACCCCCGCCCCTGACCCCGGTCACCCCACCGCCCCGCCCTCCGCCGCGCGGCCGCACCGCCGCTCCTCCGCGCGATCAAGGAGGAAGCGTGCCCGTTCCGCGCGAATTGCCGTAAGACTTCTCCTTGATCAGCCCGGCCTCCCCCGCTCCGCCGCGATCAAGGACAAAGCGTGGGCGTTTCGCGAGGCTTGTCGCGCAACTTCTCCTTGATCGGCGCCACCGGCCAGAGCGCGGCGTGCGTCGGCGGCCCACGCCCTGCGACCAGGGCATCCGGGGTGGCGGGTGGCGTGTGCGTGAGGCTGCGCACAACCAGGAGCAACCCACCACCCCACCCCGGAAGAATCGCCGGACGTGGACCCCGCAGCCATCGCCACCCTGCTCACCGCCGCCGCCATCGCCGGCTGGGTCGACGCGGTCGTCGGCGGCGGCGGACTCCTCCTCCTGCCCGCCCTCCTCATCGCCGCCCCCGGCGTACCCGTCGCGACCGCGCTCGGCACCAACAAGCTCGCCGCCATCGCCGGCACCACCACCGCCGCCATCACCTACGCCCGCCGCACCAAAGTCGACTGGACCACCGCCGGACCGGCCGCCGCGCTCGCCGTACCCGTCGCCGGGCTCGGCGCCGCCCTGGCCGGCTCCGTCCCGCCCAGCGCCTACCGGCCCGTCGTCCTCGGCGTACTGGTCGCCGTCGCCCTGTTCGTCACGCTGCGCCCCCGGCTCGGCATGGCCGCCGACCCGCTACGGCGTACGCCGACCCGGATCAGCGCCGCGGTCGCCGTGGCCGGCGGCCTGATCGCCCTGTACGACGGCATGATCGGCCCCGGCACCGGCACGTTCCTCGTCCTGGCGTTCACCACCATCGTCGGCGCCGACTTCGTCCACGGCTCGGCGATGGCCAAGCTCGTCAACGCCGGCACCAACCTCGGCGCCCTGGTCGTCTTCGGCCTGGCCGGTCACGTGTGGTGGCTGCTCGGCGCCGCGATGGCCGTCTGCAACATCCTCGGCGCGGTCGTCGGCGCCCGGATGGCACTGCGGCGCGGCTCCGGGTTCGTCCGGGTCGTGCTTCTTGTCGTCGTGCTCGCCCTGGTGGCCAAGCTCGGCTACGACCAGTTCGCCTGACCCGGGTACGCCTGGGCCGGTCGCCGGTCCCCCGTACGGCCCGGATCGTCCCCGAAAAGCTGGGTCCCCCGGCGTCGGCGCAAGGTCGCCGACGTGGCTTGTGAGGTGGGGCACTGTGCGTAACGCATCCTAGGAAGCTAGTAATCATGGGGCGGACCCCGCCACTCGACGCCCAAGGTCGCTCGCGGAAGAATGACCTTGTGCAGGGACGAACCGGACCACGCTCCGGCCATCCGGACAGCGCCACGAACCGAACCCCGGAGCCGTTCAGCGGCCCTGAACGCACCGCCGCCGCCGCCCTCGCCGCCCAGCGGCCCGACCTGCTGGCCGCCTACACCGCCGCCCTACCCGGCGCCCGGGCGGCCGTACTCAACCGGCTCTGGACCGCCCTCTCCCGCGAACCGGTCCCCGGCGTGACCGCCCGGGCCACCGACGCCGGGCGGCTCACCGTCACCCTCGCCGACGGGCGCCGGCTCACCGGTCCCCCACCGGCCCCGTACGTGTCGCCACCCGACAGGCTGGACCTCGAACTGGACGGGGTCACCGTCGCCGGCCCCGCACCACTGGTCACCGCACTCGGCGGCGGCGTCGCCCCGGCGACCGGCGCCCACCGCAGGCTCGCCGACGAACTCGACGACAGCGTCGCCAACCTCGCCCTCGCCCGGGCCGCCCAGCCCGCCCCGGACGGCAGGCCGCCGACCCTCACCCGGCCCGGCCGCACCGACGCCGACTGGGAACAACTCGTCGTCGACGGCCACCCGCTGCACCCCGGCTGCCGGACCCGGTACGGCATGTCGACCGCCGACGTGCTCGCGTACGCCCCCGAGCACCGGCCCACCGTCGACCTCGAACTGGTCGAGGTACCCGCCGACCGCTGGGTGACCACCGGCAGCGGCCTGCCACCGATCCTGCCGATGCACCCCTGGCAGGCCGCCCACCTGCTCGACGCGTACCCGTGGCTGCGCCGCACCGGGCGGACCCGGCCGGCCCGCCCGCTGATGTCGCTGCGCACCCTCGCCCCGCTCGACGACCCCGGCCACCACGTCAAGACCGCCGTCGACGTGCAGATGACCAGCGCCGTACGCACCGTCTCGGCCGCCGCGGTCCGCAACGGCCCACCGGTCACCGCCCTGCTCGCCGGTCTCGCCGCCCGGATCGGCGGGCTCACCGTGCTGCCGGAGACCGCCGCCGGGGCCGTACTCGTCGACGGCGAACCGTGCCGCAGCCTGGCCGTCGTGGTACGCCGCGCCCCGTCGGCCGACCCCGGCGAGACCGTGCTGCCGCTGGCCGCGCTGGCCGCCCCGTCGCCGGCCGACGGTCGCCCGCTGGTCACCGAGGCGGTCACCCTCGGGTACGGCGGCGACCCGGCCGGCTGGCTCACCGACCTGGCCCGGGTGCTGCTGCCACCGCTGCTACGGATGCTCGACCTCGGCGTGGCGCTGGAGGCGCACGGCCAGAACACGCTGGTCGGGCTGCGGCAGGGCCGGCCGACCCGGCTGTTCTACCGCGACGTCGGCGGCATCCGGCTCAGCCCGGCGCGGCTGGCGCACCACGACGTCACCGCCCCGCCGGTCCACGGCGACCTGGCCACCGACGACCCCGCCGAACTGCGCGACACCCTGCTCGCCGCCGCCGGCACCGTGCTCGCCGAGCAGGTCGCCGTGCTGAGCCGGGCGTACGGCACCGATCCGCGTACGCTGTGGTCGGCGGTCGCCGCCGCCGCCCCCGACGACGACGACCTGCTCTTCCGCCCCACCCTGCCGGTCAAGGCGACGACGGCGATGCGGATGGCCGCCGACCCGCTCGACGTCGTCTGGGCCCGGGTACCGAACCCGCTCGCGGAGCTGTGATGACCGCCATCCCCACCATCCACCGCCGCCGGCTGTGCGCCTGCGCCACCGGCGTCGGCACGGTCGCCGGCGCCGCCGCGCACACCGCCGACGAGCTGCGGATCCACGCCCCCGACCTGGTCGACGGATTCCGGGCGGCGCTGCCCGCCGCCGCGTCGACCGTCGGCCGGCGGCTCGCCGGTGCCCTGGTCCGCGAGGACATCGGCGACGCCCGGGTCCGGTGGGCCGGCGCCGGGACCCGGCACGGCTTCGACCGGGTCGAGTTCGACACCGTCGACGCCGACGAGCCGGTCGACCTGCTGCCCGGCCAGGTCATGGACCGCCGGGGCTGGGCGCTGGCCACCGAACTGACCAACGCCGTGGTGAACCTCGCGATCGCGTACGCCCGGCGGGCCACCCGCCCGGTGCCGGCCGGGTCCGGTGCCGACGGGTCGGCGGTGGACGCGGAACGGCTCGCCGTCGACGGGCACAACCTGCACCCGTGCGGGCGTACCCGGCTGGGGTGGAGCGTCGCCGAGGTCCTCGCCCACGACCTCGAGGCCGGGGCGACCCGGGTCGGGTTCGTCGCCGTACGGCGCGACCTGCTCACCGGTGACGACATCGGCGCCGAACTCGCCGCCGGTCATCCGGACGTTCCCGCCGCTCCGCCCGGCTACGTCAGCCAGCCGGTGCACGCCTGGCAGCTCGAGTCGGTGCTGCCGCACCGGTACGCCGACCTGTGGCGCGACGGTGCCCTGCGCCCGCTCGACGGGGAGCTGACGGCCGCGCCGACGGCGGCGCTGCGGACCCTGCTGCTGCCGGCCGGCCGCGACGGCCGGCGCCGCTACCTGAAGCTGTCGCTGGACATCCAGGTGACGTCGACCCGCCGGACGATCTCGGTCGCCAGCACCCGCAACGGGCCGGCGATCTCCGCCCTGCTGCACCGGCTGCTCGCCGACGACCCGGCCGGCGGGCGGGTGCTGCTGCTCGCCGAGACCGCCGGGGCGGCGCTGCCGGCCGGGGCCGGGCGGGACGCGTCGGCGATCCTGCGGTCCGGGCTCGACGACCGGCTGGGCGAGGGCGAGGTCGCCGTACCCGGGGGTGCGCTGCCGGCCCGCGACGGTGCCGGGACCGTGCTCGCCGCCCTGGTCGACCGGTACGCCGTGACCCGCGGCCGGCCGGACCGGGCGGGCGCCGCGCTGGGCTTCCTGACCGAGTACGCCCGGCTGCTGCTCACCCCGGTGCTGCGCCTGGCCACCCGGTACGGCATCGGCCTCGAGGCGCACCTGCAGAACTGCCTGCCGACGTTCGTCGACGGGGTGCCGCACCGGATCGTGTTCCGGGATTTCGCCGGCCTGCGACTGCACCGGCCGAGGCTGGCGGCCGCCGGCCGGTCGGTGCCGCTGTGGCCGGGTTCGGTCGTCGGCACCGACGACGTGGCGGTGCTGCGGGCCAAGGTCGGCTACACCGCGCTGCAGGCGCACCTCGGCGAGTTGGTGGTGCGGCTGGCCGGCTCGCACGGTCTCGCCGAGCCGGCGGCCTGGCGGGCCGTACGCGCGGTCGTGGACGAGGTGTACGAGCCGTTGCGCGCCGACCCGGCCACCGCCGCGGCGGCCGCCGCCGACCACGCGGCGCTGACCGCCGACCGGGTGCCGCACAAGGCGCTGGTCCGGATGCGGCTGGCCGGCGACGGCGACATCTACATCCCGGTACGGAACCCGCTGCATGCCGCCTGAGCGGGTCGCCGCGGCGGTCCGGGCGCTGCCCGGCCCGGTCTGCGCGTACGTCTACGACCGGGCGACGCTGCGGGAGCGGGCGGCGGCGCTGCGGGCCGCGCTGCCGGCCGGGAGCACCCTGCTGTACGCGGTGAAGGCGAACGGGAATCCGGACGTGGTGGCCGCGCTCGCCGCCGCCACCGACGGGCTGGAGGTGGCCTCCGGCGGCGAGCTGGCGCTGGCGCGGGACGCCGGGGCGGCCCGGATCGTCTTCGGCGGGCCGGCCAAGACCGACGCCGAACTGCGGGCGGCGGTCGACGCCGGGGCGCTGGTCAACGTGGAGAGCGTCCTCGAGCTGCGCCGGCTGGCGCTGGTCGCGGCGGACGGCGCCGGGCCGGTGGCCGGCCTTGCCTCGCGGGGCGGTTCCGGTGGTGCGCCGGTCCGGGTCGCGCTGCGGGTCAACCGGGCGGCGGGCGGGCCCGGCGGCAGCCACCGGATGACCGGCACCGCGACCCCGTTCGGGATCGACGAGGCGGAGCTGGCCGACGTGCTGCGGCTGGCCGCGACGCTGCCCGCCGTCCGGCCGGTGGGTTTCCACCTGCACGCGGTGTCGAACAACCTCGACGCGGCCGCGCACGCCGACTTCGTCGTCGACGCGGTCCGCTGGTCGGTCACGGCCGCCGCCCGGCACGGCCTGAACCTGGGGTACGTCAACGTCGGCGGCGGCCTCGGCGTCGACTACACCGGTGGGGCGGCGGGGTCCGACGGCGCCGGCCCGGCGGAGTTCGACCTCGACGTGCTGCGGCGCGGGCTGGCGCCGGTTCGGGACCTGCTGCCGGACGGGGCCGAGCTGGTCTTCGAGCCGGGCCGCTGGCTGGCCGCCGACGCCGGCTGGTACGCCGCCCAGGTGCTGGACCTGAAGCACACCCACGGCCGCTGGTTCGCCGTGCTGCGCGGCGGCACCCACCACTTCCGGCTGCCGGCGGCCTGGGGCTACAGCCACCCGTTCGAGGTGCTGCCGGTCGACCGGTGGCCGTACCCGTTCGCGCGGCCGGAGGTGCGGGACGTGCCGGTCGACGCGGTCGGCGAGCTGTGCACCCCGCGCGACGTGCTGACCCGGGGCCAGCGGGTGGCCCGGCTGCGGGTCGGCGACGTACTGCTGTTCAGCCGCACGGGCGCGTACGGCTGGGACATCTCGCACCACGACTTCCTGCGCCACGAGCACCCGCGGACGGTCGTGCTCTGACCGTGGGCCGGCCGGAATCGGTCAGCTACGGGCCCGCGGGTTGGCCCGGATCTCGCGCAGCGCCTGCCGGCGTACGTCGCCGCGCAGCGTGTCGACGTAGAGCCGGCCGTCGAGGTGGTCGGTCTCGTGCTGGAGCGCGCGGGCCAGGAAGCCGCTACCGGTGACCGTCAGCGGTTCGCCGTGCTGGTCGAAGCCGCGGACGGTGGCGTGCATGGCGCGCGGGGTCGGGAAGTACAGGTCGGGGATGGACAGGCAGCCCTCCTCGCCGTCCTGGGTCTCCTCGGACAGTTCGATCGTCGGGTTGACCAGGTGGCCCCGGTGGCCGTCGGCGTCGTAGACGAAGACGCGGGCGCCGACCCCGATCTGTGGTGCGGCGACGCCGGCCCGGCCGGGCGCCCCGAGCATGGTGTCCATCAGGTCGGTGACCAGGGCACGCAGTTCGGCGTCGAAGCTGGTGACCGGGTCGCAGGGGCTGCGCAGCACCGCGTCGCCGATGATCCGGATCGGCCGCATCGTCATGCCGGCAAGGCTAGCCGACGCCGGTGCGCCCGCGCCGGTAGCCGGTACGGGACCGCTGCGGGGCGGGCGGCGGCCGCGCACGGGCCGGGTCCCGGGAGAGGGTTGCTGTTGCGGCTGACAGCGAATTCGCGGTATCCACACTGAATTCGCTGTGGGGCGCGACAGCGGTACCCGGCCGCCGGAGGGTGGCGGCCGCGACCGACGGCCACGGACCGGCGCGAGCACGACGTGGCGCCCACGACGTGACGCCCACGACGTGGCGCCGGCGGCGGCGGGGCGTGGGTCAGGCCGGGCGGCGGGTGCCGGCCGGGCCGGCGAGGGCGGCGCGGACCGGGGCGGCCTTCGCCGCCGCCTCGGCGACCTCGGCGTCCGGGTCGCTGCCCCAGGTGATGCCGCCGCCGGCCCAGACGTGCACCCGGTCGGCGTCGACGGCGGCGGTCCGGATCGTCAGGCCGAGGTCGATGCCGTCGGGGCCGATCCAGCCGAGGGCGCCCATGCTGGCGCCCCGGCCGACCGGTTCGTGGGCGGCGATCTCGGCCAGCGCGGCGTGCTTGGGCGCGCCGGTGACCGAGCCGCCGGGGCAGACGGCGCGCAGCAGTTCGGCGAGTCCGCAGCCGTCGGCGAGGTCGGCGGAGACGACGGATTCCGCCTGCCACAGGTCGCACCAGCGCCGGATGCCGTAGAGCTCGTCGACGCGTACGGTGCCGGTCTTCGCGACCCGGGCCAGGTCGTTGCGCTCCAGATCGACGATCATGACGTGTTCGGCGCGTTCCTTGGGCGAGGCGAGCAGTTCGGCGCGGCCGGTGGCGGTCGCCGGGCGGGTTCCCTTGATCGGGCGGGTGGTGGCCCGGCCGGCGGTCACCTCGACCAGGGTCTCCGGGGAGGCGCAGCCGATTGCCCAGCCGGCCCCCTGGAGCACTCCCCCGTACCGGGCGCCGGGGAGCGTGGCGAGCCGGGCGAGTGCCGGCAGCGGGTCGCCGGTGTAGTCGGCGGACGCGTGGCCGACGACGTTGACCTGGTAGATGTCGCCGCGGGCGATGGCCGTACGGGCCTGTTCGACGGCGGCGGCGTGCTGGGCCGGCGTCCAACTCTCCCGCCACGGCCCGAGCCACCAGGCGCCGTCGGTCGGTCCGCCGGCGGCCGGCGGCCGGTCGGGGTGTGGGTCGGTGGCGGGCTCGTGGACGACGGCGACCAGGTCGGGTACGGCCGGCACGGGGCTGGCCGGGCCGGTCGGTGCGCCGAGGGCGTGGGCGGCGGCCGCGGTGGAGAGGTAGACGGTGGCGCCGGCCGGTGCGTCGGGTCCGGGTGTCCGGGGCGGGGCGGTCAGGTCACGTACGGGGAGTCCGGCGTGGGCGAGGAAATCCTCGAGCAGCCGGGTCGGGTCGCCACCGTCGGTGATCCGCCACTCCAGTCGTGAGCGCTCCCGCAGGGCGGGTAGCCTTGTTCCGGTCACGGTGCGTGACGCAAGGGGCCGGGTTGGGAGCGTTCCCACGCCAAGTGGTCCGATGTGCCTCATACGAAGGGTGGATTCTCCCCTGATCATGCCGTTACCTGCTCGAAAACGCGTCGTTCGACTTGGTAACGTGCATCACTGTTCATGTGAGTTTTTACACAGCCGAACGCAACGCCCCCACACCGGAGATCCTGATGTGCCAGCACCAACCGACCTGCCCCTCCGCCGACGCGACCGACCGGGAAGCCGCCCGCGTCATCGCCTGCTTCCCCGAGCAGGGCTGGAGCCTGCTCTGCAACGGCGTCATCAGCTTCGAGGACACCGGGGAACTGCTGCCCGACGGCAGCACTATCGCACCGCGCCGCGGTCCGGCCCGACACGCCCTGGCCGCCTGACCTGAGCCTGCCGGGCCTGACCACTCGTCGGGCCACGGTCCGGTCACTGCATCCGTGACCGGCGGTCACTGCTCGAACGCCTCCGGCGGCGGGCAGGCGCAGACCAGGTTGCGGTCACCGAACGCGCCGTCGATCCGGCGCACCGGCGGCCAGTACTTGGCCGCCGGGTCCACCCCGGCCGGGAAGGCCGCCACCGAGCGCGGATAGGCGTACGGCCACTCGTCGCCGGTCACCATCGTCGCCGTGTGCGGGGCGTTGGACAGCGGGTTGTCCCCCTTCGGCCACTCCCCCGAACCGACCTTGTCGATCTCGGCCCGGATGGCGATCATCGCGTCGCAGAACCGGTCCAGCTCGGCCAGGTCCTCGCTCTCGGTCGGCTCCACCATCAGCGTCCCGGCGACCGGGAACGACATCGTCGGGGCGTGGAAGCCGTAGTCGATCAGCCGCTTCGCGACGTCGTCGACGCTGACCCCGGTCGCCTTCGTCAGCGGCCGCAGGTCGAGGATGCACTCGTGGGCGACGAGCCCCTTGTTGCCGGCGTACAGCACCGGGAAGTGCGCGCGCAGCCGGGCCGCGACGTAGTTCGCCGCCAGGACCGCCACCCCGGTCGCCCGGGCCAGCCCGTCCGGTCCCATCATCCGCAGGTAGGCCCACGGGATCGGCAGGATGCCGGCCGAGCCGTTCCGGGCCGCCGAGATCGCCGGCCGGGTCGCCGCACCGCCGGACTCCCCCTCGCCGGCCGCCGCCAGCGGGTCACCGGGCAGGAACGCGGCCAGGTGCGCGCGTACGGCGACCGGCCCGACGCCCGGCCCACCGCCGCCGTGCGGGATGCAGAACGTCTTGTGCAGGTTGAGGTGCGACACGTCGGCGCCGAACCGCCCCGGCTTGGCGTATCCGAGCAGGGCGTTGAGGTTGGCGCCGTCGACGTACACCTGGCCGCCGGCGTCGTGCACCTTGGCGCACAGCGAGGCGATGCCGGTCTCGTACACCCCGTGCGTCGACGGGTAGGTGACCATGATGGCGGCGAGGGTGTCGCGGTGCTGCTCGATGCGGCGGTCGAGGTCGACCAGGTCGACGTTGCCGTCGGCGTCGCAGGCGACCACGACGACCCGCATGCCGGCCATCACCGCGCTGGCGGCGTTGGTGCCGTGCGCCGACGACGGGATCAGGCAGACGTCGCGGCCGGTGTCGCCGCGCGACAGGTGGTAGGCGCGGATCGCCAGCAGGCCGGCGAGTTCGCCCTGCGAGCCGGCGTTCGGCTGGACGCTGACGGCGTCGTAGCCGGTGACCTCGGCGAGCCAGCCCTCCAGGGAGGCGACCAGGTCGCGGTAGCCGGCGGCCTGCTCGGCGGGGGCGAACGGGTGCAGGTCGGCGAACTGCGGCCAGCTCACCGGTTCCATCTCGGTGGTGGCGTTGAGCTTCATCGTGCAGGAGCCGAGCGGGATCATGCCGCGGTCCAGCGCGTAGTCGGAATCGGACAGCCGGCGCAGGTAGCGCAGCATCGCGGTCTCCGACTGGTGCCGGGAGAAGACCGGATGGGTCAGGTAGTCGCTGGTGCGCAGCAGGGCGGCCGGCAGGGTTGCGTCGGTGGGCTGCACCGGGGTGGCGGGCTCGGTCGGGGCGACCACGCCGAAGGCCGCGAACACCTCGGTCAGGTGTGCCTCGACGGTCGTCTCGTCGCAGGAGATCCCGACCCGGTCGGCGTCGACCAGCCGCAGGTTGACGCCGCGCCGCGCGGCGGCGGCGACCACGTCGCCGGCCCGGCCGGGCACGACCGCGGTCACGGTGTCGAAGAACGTGGCGTGCGCGGTGGTCACCCCGCCGGCGCGCAGTCCGGCGGCGAGCCGGGCGGCCATGTCGTGGGTACGTTCCGCGATCGCCTTCAGGCCGGCCGGCCCGTGGTAGACGGCGTACATGCCGGCCATGACGGCGAGCAGCACCTGGGCGGTGCAGATGTTGCTGGTCGCCTTCTCCCGGCGGATGTGCTGCTCGCGGGTCTGCAACGCGAGCCGGTAGGCGGGTGCGCCGTCGGCGTCGCGGGACACCCCGACGAGCCGGCCGGGCAGCATCCGCTCCAGGCCGGCGCGGACGGCGAGGTAGCCGGCGTGCGGGCCGCCGAAGCCCATCGGTACGCCGAACCGCTGGGTGGTGCCGGCGGCGATGTCGGCGCCGATCTCGCCGGGCGGGCGCAGCAGGGTCAGGGCGAGCAGGTCGGCGGCGACGGCGACGAGGGCGCCGGCCGCGTGGGCGGCCTCGACGAGCGGGGCGTGGTCACGGACCGCGCCGGACGCGCCGGGGTACTGCAGGTGCAGGCCGAAGAAGTCGGCCGGCAGCTCGTCGGCGTCCAGGTCGACGACGCGTACGTCGATGCCGAGCGGTTCGGCCCGGGTCCGGATGACGGCGACGGTCTGCGGCAGGGTGTCGGCGTCGACGACGTACACCGGGCTCTTGCTCTTCGAGGCGCGGCGGGCGAGCGTCATCGCCTCGGCGGCGGCGGTGCCCTCGTCGAGCATGGAGGCGTTGGCGGTGGCCAGCCCGGTCAGGTCGGTGACCATGGTCTGGAAGTTGAGCAGGGCCTCCAGCCGGCCCTGGCTGATCTCCGGCTGGTACGGCGTGTACGCGGTGTACCAGGCGGGGCTCTCCAGCACGTTGCGGCGGATGACGGCCGGGGTGTGGGTGCCGTGGTAGCCGAGGCCGATCATGGAGACGGCGACGGTGTTGCGGGCGGCCAGGTCGCGCAGTTCGGCGATCACCTCGGCCTCGGTCGCGGCCGGCGGCAGGTCGAGGCCGTCGTGCCAGCGGATGACCTCGGGGATCGCGGCGTCCATCAGCTCGTCGACGGAGTCGTAGCCGACGGTTTCCAGCATCCGGCGCTCGGCGGCGGCGTCGGGGCCGATGTGACGGTCGGCGAAAGGTCTGGTACTCACAGGCATCTCCCGGGCGAGGTCGACGAGGCGGCCTCCCCTTCTGTCACCGGCGCGGATGATCCGCGTCGACTCCAGAGCGCCTGCCCGCGTGGTCCTTTTGCCTGAGAGGTTCCGGGGAGGAGTTGCCCCTTCGGCGCCGCCTGGTTTCGCCAGGTGGTCTCTCCCGCGCGGGTGGTACCGGCACTGGCCACGCTACCAGCGCCGGCACCACCCGCATGATCTAGACCCGGGTCAGGCGGCGGCCAGCACCGCCCCGTCGCGCCGGCCGGCCTCCTCCGCCGGCCGCAGGGCCAGCGCGAGTACGTCGGCGACGTCGGCGAGGGTGTGCACGGTCAGCGCCGCGCGCACCTCGGCCGGCACGTCGTCGAGGTCCGGTTCGTTGCGCGCCGGGATGACCACCTCGGTCAGCCCGGCCCGGTGCGCGGCCAGCAGCTTCTGCTTGACCCCGCCGATCGGCAGCACCCGGCCGGCCAGGGTCACCTCGCCGGTCATCCCGAACTCGGGACGTACCGGGCGGCCGGAGGCCAGCGACGCCAGCGCGGTGACCATGGTGACGCCGGCGCTCGGGCCGTCCTTGGGCACCGCCCCGGCCGGCACGTGCAGGTGGATCCGCCGGCCGGCGAGGGCGTTCGGGTCGAGGCCGAGTTCCCGGCCGTGCGAGCGCAGGTAGGACAGCGCGATGTGCGCCGACTCCTTCATCACGTCGCCGAGCTGACCGGTCAGGGTCAGCCCCGGTTCGCCCTCCATGCTGGTCGCCTCGATGAAGAGCACGTCGCCGCCGGCGCCGGTCACCGCGAGACCGGTCGCGACGCCGGGGACCGCCGTACGCTCCGCCGACTCCGGGGTGAACCGGGCCCGTCCGAGGTAGCCGGCCAGGTTGTCGGTGGTCACCGCCACCGTGCCGGGCTCGGTCGCGAGCCTGACCGCGACCTTGCGCAGGATCTTCGCCAGGGCGCGTTCGAGCTGCCGTACGCCGGCCTCCCGGGTGTGCTCGCCGGCGATCCGGGCCAGGGCCGCGTCGTCGACGGTGACGTCGTCGGCGGTCAGCCCGGCTCGCTCCACCTGCCGGGGCAGCAGGTGGTCGCGGGCGATCGCGACCTTCTCCTGCTCGGTGTAGCCGTCCAGGGTGACCAGTTCCATCCGGTCCAGCAGCGGGCCGGGGATCGCCTCGACGACGTTCGCGGTCGCCAGGAACAGCACGTCGGACAGGTCGAGGTCGACCTCGAGGTAGTGGTCGCGGAACGTGTGGTTCTGCGCCGGGTCGAGCACCTCGAGCAGGGCGGCGGCCGGGTCGCCGGCGTACCCGGCGGAGATCTTGTCGACCTCGTCGAGCAGGACGACCGGGTTCATCGAGCCGGCCTCGCGCAGCGCCCGCACGATCCGGCCGGGCAGCGCGCCGACGTAGGTGCGGCGGTGGCCGCGGATCTCGGCCTCGTCGCGGACGCCGCCGAGCGACACCCGGACGAACTTGCGGCCGAGCGCCCGGGCGACGGACTCGCCGAGGCTGGTCTTGCCGACCCCGGGCGGGCCGGACAGGGCCAGCACCGCGCCGGAGCCGCGCCCGCCGACGACGGCGAGGTTGCGTTCCGCGCGCCGGTTGCGCACCGCCAGGTATTCCAGGATGCGGTCCTTGACGTCGGACAGTCCGGCGTGGTCGGCGTCGAGCACCGCGCGGGCCGCGGCCAGGTCGGTGTTGTCGTCGGTACGCACCGACCACGGCATCTCCAGCACGGTGTCGAGCCAGGTGCGGATCCAGCCCGACTCCGGGGACTGGTCACTGGCCCGCTCCAGCCGGCCGACCTCGCGCAGCGCCGCCTCGCGTACCTTCTCGGGAAGGTCGGCGGCCTCGACGCGGGCCCGGTAGTCGGCGGAGCCGTCCGGTTCGTCCTCGCCGAGTTCCTTGCGGATCGCGGCGAGTTGCTGGCGGAGCAGGAAGTCGCGCTGCGACTTCTCCAGCCCCTCGCGTACGTCGGTGTTGATCCGCTCGGTGACCTCCTGTTCGGCGAGGTGGTCGCGGACCCAGCCGACGAGCAGTTCGAGCCGGGCGGTGACGTCGCCGGCGGCGAGCAGTTCGGACTTCTGGGCGACGGTGAGCCACGGGGCGTAGCCGGCGGAGTCGGCGAGTTCCGACAGGTCGGTCATCCGCTCGACGGCGTCGATCACCTGCCAGGCGCCGCGCTGCTGGAGCACGGCGGTCATGAGGGCCTTGTATTCGCGGGCGAGTTCGCGGGCCTTGCCGGCGGGTGCCGGTTCGGTCAGCGGGGTGGCCTCGACCCAGAGCGCGGCGCCGGGGCCTGGTACGCCGGAGCCGATCCGGGCCCGGGACAGGCCGCGGACCACGGCGGCGGGTTCGCCGCTGGGCAGCCGGCCGACCTTCTCGATCGTGGCGACCGCGCCGACCGGGCCGTATTCACCGTCGACGCGGGGCACGGCCAGGACCTGTTTGTCGCCGGTCGCCCGGGCCGCGTCGACGGCGGCCTGGGTGGTCGCGTCGAGGGTCACCGGGATGACCATGCCGGGGAGCAGGACGTCGTCGGTCAGCGGCAGTACGGGAAGAGTTGCCATCGAGCACCTGCCATCAATTGAGTTGAGCTTGCTCCACTCAAGTTACAAACAGTGCCCTATGTTCCCGTAGTGACGCAGGCCACAGCCGAACCCCGCCGGCGACGTGGTGCGTCGCCGGCGGGGCCGGATCCGGGTGGCTCAGCGGTACGGCATCATCGGGAACCAGCCGAAGCCGAACATGGCCGGCACCCGCAGGTCCCAGTAGACGACGGTGAAGACCCCGAGCGCGATCAGCAGCGACGCGGTGATGACGGTCGTCCGGACCGGGCTCTCGGACAGCCAGCGCAGGAACCGGCCCCGGGTGCCGGCGATCAGCAGCGCGAACAGCGCGGTCACCACGACGACGTTGCCCAGCGACTGGAGCACGAACGCGCCCGCGCCGTACAGCGGGTTGCCGGTGTCGACCGCCCAGTGGAAGAGCTTGTTGAACAGCGGGTACGGCCGGCCGATCAGGAACCCGCCGATCAACGCGCCGAGGGTCACCACCCGGGCCACCGGCCGGTTCGCGAACGGGTCCGGCACGACCTTCAGCGCGGCCAGACCGAGGTACGTCAGCGCCAGCCCGATGAGGCCGAAGACAACCGACGACTGGATGATGCGGACCGGCATGTCACCGACGGTCTCGGTGGACAGCTGCGGCAGCCGGTCACCGAGGAGCACCCCGACGAAGCCGTACACCGCCGAGACGACGACCATGCCCAGCGTCAGCCAGCCGACCGGGCGCAGCAGGGCGCGTACCGGACCGTCGTGAGCGCCCCGGGCCGCGCCGGCCTGGCCCATCGGCCCGACCGAGGCGGCCACGGCGATGTTGCAGGCGGTGAAGGTACCGGCGAGGCCGGAGACGAAGGCGAAGAGCAACCCGGCCGCGGTGCCGGCGATCGCGGTCTCCTTGGCGTCGTGGCCGAGCAGGGCGTTGGCCACGTTGTCGCCGATCACCGAGTCGACGAACTCGAACGACCACAGGATCGACAACAGGATGCCGGCGGCCACGCTCCACCCGATGATCACACCGGTCCGGGGCCGCTGCTCCAGCTGGAGAGGAAGGGAGGTCTTGCCGGTCTGCGTGGTACTCATGGGCGCCCACCTGGGAGTCGGTCCCCGCGTCACCGGGCGGGGACGTACATACGAGCTCCGATCAGTGTTCGACGGCCGTAGATCCACTACTGGCTATCTGTCGGTCCGATGAAGACAATCTGTCGCTCCGTCGCTGGAATCGGAGACCCCGCCCCCGGGCGGAACCACCGCCCCGCCCGGCGGCGGAGATCCCGGCCGTCAGGACAGCCAGCCGGGGCGGACCAGGCCCGCCTCGTAGGCGAACACCACGAGTTGCGCGCGGTCCCGGGAGCCGAGCTTGACCATCGCGCGGGACACGTGGGTCTTGGCCGTGGCCGGGCTGATCCTCAGGTGGGCGGCGATCTCGTCGTTGGACAGGCCGGTGCCGGCCAGCCCCACCACCTCCCGTTCCCGGTCGGTGAGTTCGGCGAGCCGGTGCGGGGTCGGCGGGGTGGCGGTCCGGAGCGCGAACTGCTCGATCACCCGCCGGGTGACGCTCGGCGACAGCAGGCCGTCGCCGGCGGCCACCACCCGGACGCCCCGGATGAGTTCGGCCGGCTGGGTGTTCTTCACCAGGAACCCGGCGGCCCCGGCCCGCAGCGCCTCGCCGACGTACTCGTCGAGTTCGAACGTGGTGAGCACGACGATCCGGACCCCGGACAGGGTCGGATCGGCGGCGATCTGCCGGGTGGCGGCGAGGCCGTCGACACCCGGCATCCGGATGTCCATCAGGATGACGTCCGGGCGCGTCTGCCGCGCCAGCCGCACCGCGTGCGCACCGTCGCTGGCCTCGCCGATCACCTCGATGTCCGGCTCGGCGTCGAGCAGTGCCCGAAAGCCGGCCCGGACCAGGGCCTGGTCGTCGGCGAGGACGACGCGGATCACGGGGCGGCCTGCGGGGTGCGGGCGGTCGTGGTGTCCTCCTTGGTCAGGGGCAGGCTGGCGCGTACCCGCCAGCCGCCGTCCGGCGACGGCCCGGCGGTCAACGAGCCACCGAGCGCGCCGGCCCGCTCGCGCATACCGTTGATCCCGTTGCCGGCCGGGATCGACGCCGGTTCCCGTCCCCCGCCGTCGTCGTCGACCTGGACCACCAGCGCGTCCGGCCCGTACCCGATGGAGACGGTGGCGGTGGCGGCCCGGCCGGCGTGCCGGCGGACGTTGGTCAGCGCCTCCTGGACGATCCGGTACGCCGCCCGGTCGGTCGCGGCCGGCAGCGGCCGGGGTTCGCCGTCGACCACCGTACGGGTCGGCAGGCCGGCGTCGGCGGTCAGCCCGTCGAGGCGGTCCAGGCCGGGCGCGGGCGCGCGCGGCGCCGCGTCGCCGGTCGGGTACAGCGTGTTGAGCACGGCCTGGACCTCGCGCAACGCCTCGGCACTGGTCTGCTGGATCGTGTCGAGCGCGACCCGGGCCTGGTCGGGTTCACGGTCCATCAGGTGCAGGCCCACCCCGGCCCGGATGTTGATCAGGGAGAGGTGGTGACCGAGTACGTCGTGCAGTTCGGCGGCGATCCGGAGCCGTTCCTCGCTGGCCTGCCGGCGGCGGCGCTCCTCGGTGAGCCGGCGTTGCTCGGCGAGCGCCGTACGGATCGGGCGGCCGGCGGCGGCGGCGAGTTCGGTGAGGACGCCGGCGCCGGCGACGAGGGCCGCCGCCGTCAACGCCTGGTTCAGGGTCGCGGCGCCGGCGAAGCCCCACACGGTGTATGCCGCGGCCACCACGGTCCAGGCCAGCCGGCGGTGCCCGGCGGCGATCGCGGCCGACAGCCCGATCATCGGTGCCAGGAACGTCGGACCGGCCGGGCGGTCCAGGAGGTGGTACGCCAGGATCGCCACGACCACGATGACGAAGTTCCGGCGCGGGAACCGGTGCCGGTCGGCCAGCGCGAGTCCGCTGACGATCAGCAGCGCGTACCCGACGACCCCCACGCTCGACGGATCGCCGCCGGCGGCGATCGCGGTGCCCGCCGGCTGCACGACGGCGGTCAGCAACGCCAGGCCGGGGCCGGGCCGCGACGCCGGTCGATGGCTGGACCTGGTCATGCGAACACTGTAGGTGTGCGGCCTCCGGATCGGGCCGCCCCGACGGAGGCGACACGACTACCTCCTGCGGGGTACCGGCGGCCCGGTGCTACCCCGACGGGCGTACGGGCGGCACCGTCGACCGCCCGACGTGGCATCCACCGCCCCCCCGACACGCTGTCTCCCATGACGACACAGCTGATGAAGGCGATCGTGCAGGACCGGTACGGCGCACCGGACGTCCTGCGGCTGCGCGAGATCGGCCGGCCGGCGGTCGGCGACGACGAGGTGCTGGTCCGGGTGCACGCGGCCGCGGTCAACGCGTACGACTGGCACGTGATGCGCGGCGACCCGTACCTGGCCCGCCTGTCGTTCGGGGCGCTGCGGCCGAGGCAGCGGATCCGGGGCCGGGACTTCGCGGGCCGGGTGGCGGCGGTCGGCCTGGCCGTGACCGGATTCCGACCCGGGGACGAGGTGTACGGCGACACCGGTCCCACCGACGGCGCGTTCGCCGAGTACGTGTCCGTCCCGGACCGGCACGTCGCGCGCAAGCCCGCCAATCTCACCTTCGCCGAGGCGGCCGCGATCCCGGTGGCCGCGTGCACCGCCCTCGTCTGCCTGCGGGACGCGGCCCGGGTGGAACCGGGGCAGCGGGTCCTGGTCAACGGGGCGTCCGGTGGCGTGGGTACGTTCGCCGTCCAGCTCGCCAAGGCGTTCGGCGCGGAGGTGACCGGCGTGTGCCGTACCGGGAACGTCGACCTGGTCCGGTCGATCGGCGCCGACCGGACCGTCGACTACACCAGGGAGGACTTCACCCGCGACGGGCCGGCGTACGACGTCGTGCTGGACCTGGTCGGCAACCGGTCGCTGACCGACTGCCGGCGGGCGCTGGCACCGGGCGGGACGCTCGTCCTGTCCGGTGGCGGGATGTCCGACGGCGGCAGCCTGGTCGGACCGTTGGGGTTGTTCGCCCGCGCGCGGGCGCTGTCGCCGTTCGTCCGGCACCGGATCGTCGCGCCGGCCGCGGTGACGGGCCGGAAGAACCTGGCGACGCTACGGGACCTCGTCGAGTCCGGACAGGTCACCCCGGTCATCGACCGGACCTACCCGCTGGCCGAGGTACCCGCCGCGATCCGCTACCTGGAGGTGGAGCACGCCCGGGCGAAGGTGGTCATCACCTGCGCCGGGTGACCGGTGCCGGTCAGTCGGCGGCGAGGCGCGGGTGACGATGCGGATCTCGACCGGCCCGACCGGGTGCGCCGCCGGTGGGTGTGGTGTCCCCGGCCACCGGCGGCGCGATGTCGCGGTTCAGGCGACCGGCTCGGTCACCTCGACCAGCGTCCGTGCCCGCTGCGGCCAGGCGGCCACGCTCGGCGTCATCCGTACTCCGGCCGCCTTCAGCGTGCCGCGCAGCGTCTCCTCGTCGCTGTCGGCGAGCTGGCGGTAGGTGCGGATTCCGGCCGCGGTCAGGACGGCGGCCGTCTTCGGTCCGATCCCCTCGATCCGGCGCAGGTCGTCGGCCGGCTCGACCGGGTCGGTCCCGACCGGCTGCGCGGGTACGACGACCGCCGCCGGCACCGGCTCGGGCTCCACCGTGGCGACCGGCGTGGCAACCGGTTCCGGGTCGGACACCGCGACCGGCGCTACCGGCTCCGGCTGCGTCACGGCGACCGGCTCGGCGGGAACGGGATCGATGGGCTCGACCGGTTCGGTGGCGGCGGGCTCGGCCGCGACGACCGCCTCCGGCTCGGGCTCCGACACGACGGCGGCGACCGGCGCGGGGTCGACCACGGCGGCCGGCTTCCCCGACGGGGCGGGCTCGAGGACCGGCTCGGCCGCCACGACCGGGACCGGCTCGGGTTCCAGGTCCGACTTCGCCGCCGGAACCGGCTCGACCACCGGCTCGGGCTCCGACTTCGCCGCCGCCACCGGCTCGGGGTCCAGCACGGCCGGCCGGTCCGCTACCGGGGCGGGCTCGGTCTCGACCGGGGCGGGCTCCGGGTCGACGGCGACGGCCGGCCCGGTGGCCGGGCGCCCGGCCGACTCAGCCGACTCGTCCGCGACGGGTTCGGCGGGCGCGACGGGTTCGGACACGACGGGTTCGGCGGGCGCGACGGCCGGCGGGGTGATCGCCGGCAGGGTGGCGGCCGGCGTGAGGTCCGCCGTCGTGGCGTCGGGTGCGGTGTCGACCGGCGCGGCGGTGGCCGGCGCGGGGTCGACGGGCGGGGTCGGGACCGGTACGACAGGGGGCAGCGTGCCGGTCGGGGCGGCCTTGGCGTCGGCGGCGCCACGTACGCCGGTTTCCGGGGCGCGTGGGCTACGCCCCCACACGAACCAGCCGACCGCGACGCCGACCAGCAGGGCAAGACCGAGTATCAGGGAATGCGCGAACGACCACGCCATAGAAGACCTCCTGGATGAATGCGCCGGAAGCGCGAAATCTCGCCGCAGCTTCGCATACATCGAGTGCTTCCGACAAAGCAACCACACCGGTCGTCCGGTGACGAATCAACTACGGCACGCAAGCATTCGTGCCCCGTTGCTGCTGGTCGGGTTGATTCGGCCGACACACCGGTCCGGGACGGGCGTGGCACCTAATGACGCGGCACAATCGTTCACGGTCCGGAAACACAATTGCGTCCGGCCTTTTCCGGGAGGCGCGCCGGCAATTGTCAGGTGCCGTCGCCCGCGCCACCGGACGCGCCGCCACTGCCGTCGTCGCCGGGCAGGTCGTCGTCCACGACGTAGCCGGTCCCGCCGTCCTGGTCGAACCCGGGCCCCTCGGAGGTCGGGAGCCCCGTACCGGCGGGGTCGGTGCCGATCTCGGCGTCGACCGCCACGTTCTCGCCGGGCTCGGCGTCGACACCGGACTCCGCGTCGATGTCCGCGTCGGCCGCCACGTCCCCGTCGACGGCGGAGTCGACCGCGGTGTCCGCGCCGAGTTCGGCGTCGTCGGGTGAGACCGTCACCCGACGACCATAAGCCGGCTACGGTGTACCGGACGGACACTTCGACGCACGCCTACGCCCCCGACACCTGCGGCGGGACGTGGCCGGGCCGGGCGGGCACGCGTGAGACTGTGGCGCAAACCGACCGCGGTAGCGTAACGTGACGTCCAGGATGATTGCATATATACAGGCTTACCCGTCCATGATCGGTCACTGCGCGGGAGGTGCGACGTGCAGTTGCTGATCCGCCAGATCGATTCGGGAACCCAGGTCCGTTTCATCCTCGAGGGCGAAATCGACCTGGCCACCGTGGGCGACGTACGCGACACGGTGATCGCCACCCTGGCCCGGTCCCGTCCCGAGTCCGTGGTGCTGGATCTCGCCAGCGTCACCTTCATCGACTCGACCGGCATCGGCGAACTCGTCGCCTGTCACAAGGCCGCCACGGTCAGCGGTGCCAGGCTGGTGTTGGAGAACCTGTCGCCGTTCGTCCGCCGGCAGATCTGGGCCACCGGGCTGCTCGGGCTCTTCGGCCTGCCCACCGACTCGCCGCTCGGCGACCCCGACGGCGTACGCTGACCCGCCCCGTCTCAGGGGCGGATCGCGGAGCGCGCCCAGCGGTCCCACCACTGGGCCTCCGGTGCCTCGCCGGAGGCCGCCACCAGCGCCTGCAGCGCCGACGCCAGCGACCGCGGGTCGCCGACGCCGGCCGATTCGACCAGCGCCCGGATCTCGCCGGCCCGCTGCCGGGTCACCGCCGCGACCAGCGCGCAGCCCTCGCTGGTCAGGCCGACCCAGGCGACCCGCCGGTCCTGCTCGCGGTGCTCGCGACGGACCAGGCCGCGCCGGATCAACCGGTCCGACGTACGGGTGACGGTCGACGGGTGCACGCCGAGGTCCGCCGCCAGGTCGACGGTGCGGCGCGGCCCGTTCGACACGAGCAGGACGAGCATCCGGTACTGCGGCAGGGTGATGTCGACGTCCAGCCGGGTCAGGGTGTGCGCGGTCATCCCGACCAGCACCCGGGCCAGCGCCGACAGGCCGTCGACCAGCGTATTGACGCCGCTGACCGTGGAGCCCGGCGACTCCGTGGATAGGCTCACGGGGGCAATCCTCGCATAGCGGCACACTTGACCGGTCCGCCCGGCACGACCGCCACGCCGCCCGGCGTCACGACGCCGGCAGCGGCCACCTCGCCGGTTCCGGACCCACCGCGGCCCACACGGTCTTGCCGTCGTCGGCCTCGGCGAATCCCCAGTCCCGGGCCAGCACGTTGACGATCGCGAGCCCGCGACCGCGCCAGGCCCGGCCGTCGGGGAACGAGTCGGGCGGCGGCATGTGCGGCCCACGCGGGTCGCGGTCCCGAACCCCCAGCCAGACCGTCCCGCCGACCTGCGCCACGGTCAGGTCGAGTTCGGTACCGGCGTGCTCGATGGCGTTGCTGACCAGTTCCGAGGTGATGACGACGGCGTCGTCGGTGAGGTCGTCACACCGCCAGTCGCGGCAGGCGGCCGACACCGTACGGCGCGCCACCGCCGCCGAAGACGGGTGGGCCGGCAACAGCCGGTGCCGGCGGCCGGCCGGGCTCGGCCGGCGGGTCACCACCGCCACCGCGTCGGGCACCGCCGGACAGATGTCGAACAGGCGGCCCAGCATCCGGTAGACGATGCGTCCGGTGGCGCTCGCCGGCTCGGCGCACAGCAGCAGCTGCGTCGAGGTCCGGCCGGGCGCGACGACCTCGCTGAGGGTACGCAGCGCGGTGGCGCGCACGATCCGGGCGTCGTCCAGGTCGACGACGATGGCCAGCGGCGCGTCCAGCATCGCGCGCCGCACCGCCGCGATCAGGCCGACGAGGGCGGACTCGTCGAGTTGTCCGTTGACCGTGATGGTGGAGATGCCCGTGGCGAAGTCGCGGCCGACGGTGCAGGCGGCGGCGGTCACCGCTCGCCCCGGACGGCGGGTCCGGACTGTCCGGGATAGACGGTCCCGGCCGACGGCGGCGGCATGCCGAGTGCGGCGGAGACCCCGGCGACGCGCAGCACCCGGTCGACCATTCCGCGGGCGTTGCGGACGAGCAGGACCTGACCCCGTCCGGCGGCGGCGTAGTGCGCCTCCACCAACTCCTTGATCGCACTCGAGTCGATCATGCTGACCCGGTGCAGGTCGACCACCACCCAACGGACATCCGGCACCGGACAGGCACCGTCGACGATTTCCCGTAGCCGGCCGATGAACATCATGTCGAGTTCACCGGACAGCGTCACCACGCAGGTGTCGGCGACCGGATGGCCGACCTGGACGTTGAACACGCGGCTCCCCTGCTTGGCGCGACGGGCCGGCCCGCGGCCGCCCCCACGACAGCCACCTCCGACAAGCTCCGTGCATGCCTGCACGCATCCGTCCACGTGACGATATCCGTCGGGTCGGGCCGGATGACCATCGGGCCGCCCGCCACGCCGCTAGCCGACGATCCGCGCGACGAGTTCGGGCACCCACTCGACGTACTCGACCTGCGCGCCGCCGTCGTGCCGGGCGTAGAGGAACCGGCCGGTCTCGCTGGTCGCGACCGGTACGGTCACCCGGCCGCCGTGCGCGGCCAGCAGCGCGACCACCTCGTCGAGGTCGGACACGACGACCGTGGCGCTGGCGTCGGCGTAGCGGGCCCGCTGCTCGGGCGGCCCGGCGATGACCAGGAAGTCGCCGATGGCCGCCAGTTCCACCCCGCCGAACGCGAACCGCAGGTCCGGCGCGGCGCCCACCAGTTCCCGCAGCAGCGGCAGCGCGCGGTCCAGGTCGTCGACCCAGAGCCGGGCGTACGTCTTCAGAATCGCCATCGAGGTGCCCTTCCGTCCGGCGGCGCGGCGGCGTCCGCGCCTGCCCGTGGAACGCTAGGAGCGGGTGGAGCGGGCGGGAAGTACGCACTTTCCGGTAACCGCGGGAGAGGGGACGAGCGGTGACCGAGCGGGACGTGGCCGGGCCGGCCGGCGACGGCACGGACCCGACCGGGGTACGGGCGGCGGCCGAGGCCACCGCCCGGGAGGTGTTCGCCGTCATCGGGACCAAATGGGCGCTGGACGCCGTCAACGCGCTGGCGCCCGGCACGCTGCGCTTCGCCGAACTGCGGCGCGAACTGCCCGGGATCAGCCACAAGGTGCTCACCCAGACCCTGCGCGCCCTGGAACGCGACGGCATCGTCACCCGGACGGTCCACCCGACCGTGCCGCCCCGGGTCGACTACCGGCTCACCGCCGCCGGTCGCGGGCTACGGGACGTGGTCAACGGCATGTGCGACTGGAGCCGGCGACACCTCGCCGAGATCCTCGCCGCCCGTACCCGGTCCGGCCCGACCGGTTGAGGCCGGACCGCGCGACCGGACGGCCGGGTGGTTACGGGTCGAAAGTCCCGGGTCGGCGCGGACCGCCGACCCTCGTGCGGGTACCCGACCCCGGCGTCCAATGGAGGTGGCCACGAGGGAGCCACCCTCACCGGCCGGTACGAGAGGACGTGGACACCATGACCGCGATGGCGAACCGACCCGCCACCGAGCCGGCCACCGGGACCGTCGAAACCCCCCGCCAGAAAGCCACCCGCTACGTCTTCGCCGTCGTCCGACTCGCCCTGGGCTGGTACTTCCTGTGGGCGTTCGTCGACAAGACCTTCGGCCTCGGGTTCAGCACCCCGACCGAGCGGGCCTGGATCAACGGCGGCCACCCGACGGCCGGTTTCCTCGGCAACGCCGCGAAGGGACCGTTCACCGGCTTCTACAACGGCATCGCCGGCGCCGTCTGGGCCGACACCCTGTTCATGGTCGGGCTGGCCGCGATCGGCACCGCCCTCATCCTGGGCATCGGCACCCGGGTCGCCGCCGCCTCCGGCGCCCTGCTCTACGTGATGATGTGGACCGCGGTGCTGCCCCCGGAGACGAACCCGTTCCTCGACGACCACCTCGTCAACGCCACCGTCCTGGTCGGGCTCGCCCTCTACGGTGCCGGCGACACCCTCGGCCTCGGCCGGGTCTGGGGCCGGCTGCCCCTGGTCCAGCGGATGCCGTGGCTGAAGTGAACGCAGGCGGTGGTTCCCGGCGCCGGGAACCACCGCCGGACCCGCGTGGACGGGGGCCGGTCGTGGCACACCGACC